>DASQPK010000165.1:0-16406 GCA_035643995.1 Steroidobacteraceae bacterium
GGAAGGGATTGCCCTGGGTCGCGAATTGACCACTGACTCCGCCTTCCTTCACGTAGTTCTTCTGACCCACGCCGTCGATGTAGACGTTCACCGAACTGGTGTTCTGCGCTCCGCCTCGAAGCGAGGTGTGGCCGCTCGAATCCTTGGTGAAGACCATGCCCGGCACCGTGTCGGCGAACTCGAGGAAGTTGCGCGTAATCTGCGGCACCGTCTCGATCTGCTGCAGCGATACGGTTCCGCCCACTTCCGAGGTTCGCGTTTCGACGATGCGCCTGGACTTGACCGTGATTTCGCTCAGTGTTCCCGTGACGGCTTCAGCTCCTCCCGTCAGATCGACGGTTGCCGTCGAGGCCACCGTGAGTGTGACGGTGGTTTCGGTGCCGGGACCGGCATCTACCCGGTACGTTCCGGGCTGCAAGCCGGGCAAGGCGTAACTCCCATCCTCCGCGGCCCTGGTCCGGCGCGTGACACCGGTCGCGACGTTCTTGGCGACCACCTCAGCATTCGCGGCAGTCTTGCCGCGCAACGTCGCATCAGCCGTTTGTGCCCAGCTCACATGGGGCATACCGGCGCCGGTGGCAAGCGTCGCCGCGATCGCTGCTGCGAGTAACGTTTTCTTATAGCTGAGCCGCGTTTTCATTATTTCTCCCCGTTGCCGCGTCTTCAAAATCGAGCGCGGTTGTAATATTTACTAACTCAAAGCTGCACCTTGAAATTCGAGTCTCTGTGCCCGCGAAGCGAAGTGTTCATGGGCAAGGCAGGGGCGAATGGTGAAATTCGCATTCAAGAATGTTGAATCCGCACGCGGTGACGTCGATGATTGAAGCGCATGGGTGTTTCGCGACGTTGCGGTGCCCATTGACGACACGCGATGCGCCGGCGTCCGACACTGGTGCCGTCCGCGTCGCAGAAGTAATGGCGCCGCTTTAAATACCACAAGTCCCCCACCATCCCTGGCGAAACCATTTCGCGTCTCTTGCGATCTATGCCGCTCTTGGAGAGGATGCTAGCGCTTTTCAAGCTGCGATGTCCACACCACGGAGAGATATAGTATGGCAAGCTCGCGAGAACGATTCATGGACTGCCCTAATCTGGATTGAAATAAGTACACGATTGAAAGCCCTCATCATCTTGATGTTCGCCAGCATCACACCCTTCATCGCGTGGGGTGACGAGCAAGTCATCGTTGATGCGTCCGCCCCTCATCACAGCTTTCCGCACTACTGGGAGCAAATGTTTGGTTCCGGCCGGGCGATTCTCACGCTGCGCGACAGTTATCGGCGCGATTTACGGTTGGTAAAAGGTGCCACTGACCTGAAGTTCGTGCGCTTTCACGCCATCCTGCATGACGAGGTCGGCGTGTACGACGAAGACAAGCATGGCACCCCGTTATACAATTTTTCGTACGTCGATCAGATTTACGACGGACTGCTGGAAAACGGCGTTCGACCGTTCGTTGAGTTGTCGTTCATGCCGCGCAAGCTCGCGTCGCGCGAAGCCGTGCACAGTTTCAAATATCACCCGATCGTCGCGCCGCCGCGAGACTACGCCAAGTGGGACGCAATGATATCGGCCTTTGCGGCGCATGTGATTGAGCGCTATGGAATCGATGAAGTGGCGCAGTGGTACTTTGAGGTTTGGAACGAACCCAACCTTGATTTCTGGGCGGGTACTCCGGCGCAGGCAACGTACTTTACTTTGTATGATCACACTGCAAGAGCGCTCAAACAGGTCAATGCAAGGCTGCGGGTCGGGGGGCCGTCCACGGCGCAAGCGGCTTGGGTCGGCGCCTTGATCCACCACACGACCGAGCTGAAAGTGCCGCTTGATTTCGTCTCGACGCATGTTTATGCCAACGACACCGCCAAAGATGTATTCGCAACCCGAGAGGTTATTCCCCGTGCAGAAATGGTATGCCGCGCGGCGAAGAAGGTTCGCGATGAAGTGAACTCATCGCCCAGGCCTGACGTCCCCATCATCTGGAGCGAGTACAACGCCACCTACTTCAACGACCCGAAAATCACCGACGCCCTGTTCATGGGCCCGTGGCTCGCAGACACCGTGCGCCGGTGCGATGGGCTTGCGGACATGATGTCTTATTGGACGTTTTCGGATGTATTCGAAGAGCAGGGCGTGGTGCGGCGGCCGTTCTACGGTGGATTCGGGCTGATCGCGGCCGGCGGCATCCCAAAACCGGCCTTCAATGCCTTCAAGATGCTGCACAAGCTGGGTGTGGAGCGCCTGGATGTAGACTCGGAGCATGTACTCGTCACGCGGCGCACCGACGGCTCGCTGGTCATCGCTCTGTGGAATTACGTTTTGCCCGGACAAAACGCTTTGCCGAGCACCATCGCTTTGCGACTGCCGCAGGGGGCACGCACCGCGCGGGTAATTCGACTGGATGCGGATCACGGCGACGCCGGCGGCGCCTATGCGCGCATGGGATCGCCGCAATACCCAACACCCCCACAACTCGATGCGTTGATCAAGGCGTCCGCTCTCACGGCGCCGGAAGACTTGGCGATCATGAACGAGGGGGTATCGGTTACGCTGCCTCCCAACGGCCTTGCCACCGTTGAGGTGTTGTTCGCCGATCATCGCTGAGGAGGCACCGGCGGCGGCTGAGGCAGCGAGTGAGGTGGCAGGTGAGGCGGCGCGTGAGAGGCAGGCCGGGCCTCAGCCGCGAAGCAATACGTAAACCGCTCCGGTGCCGCCGTCTATGGCCCGCGCTGAGGTGAATGCCATGACGTCCGTGTGCCGGCGCAGCCACAGATCTACCGCGGTCTTGAGCACCGGGCCGCGCGCTCCGGAACGGTAGCCTTTGCCGTGGATGATGCGCACGCAGCGGCGCCCCGAATCGCGACTACGCGCGATAAAATCGGCCAAAGAATCGCGTGCCGCTGTTTGGGTCAGGCCATGAAGATCCAACTCGTCCTCGGCGGGATACAAACCGCGCCGCAAGCGGCGCATCACTTGCGCGCGCACGCCCGCACGATGAAACGACAGCGCCGTGCTGCCGGCGGCGGCATCCGGGCCGCGAGCGGCCTGATCGCTCGAGGATGTCGCGATCAGCGGCATCATGTCCTCAAGATTTTCCATGGCTGTCGGCGCCGGCCTGCGCAGACGCGCCCTTGGGCTAAGCTTTGCCAGCCCCTTCGCCGACGGAACCTGAACCAGCGGTTTGACGTCGCGCACCGCCGCGCGAAATGCGCTCGCCTCGGCCGAATCATTTTGTTGTCCGCCAAGCTCTGTATGACGCTTCTTGCCCATGTTACTTCGCTCGGCTATCGGGGTTTCCAGCGTTACAGTATAGTCCGCACGGCGACACCCGCCAGCGCGGCGCAGGCTGTTAAGTAGTGAAGATCCTTCTTTCCAATGACGACGGCTACCGTGCCGAGGGCTTGGCGGCGCTCGCGGAGGCGATCAAGCCGCTGGGAGCCGTTACCATTGTGGCACCCGATCGCAATCGAAGCGGAGCGAGTAATTCATTGACTCTCGATGTGCCGGTGCGAGCCGTGCGGTATGACGCAGATGCCTACTATGTCAACGGCACACCGACTGACTGCGTGCATCTGGCGATCTCAGGCCTGTTCGATTTCGAACATGACATCGTGGTGTCAGGCGTGAATGACGGGGCAAATCTTGGCGATGACACGTTGTACTCGGGCACCGTGGCCGCCGCCGTCGAAGGCCGATTCTTGGGTCTGCCGGCCGTAGCCGTGTCGCTGTGCCTGACGCCGGACAGCCCACGCAATTTCGCGAGCGCGGCGCAAGTCGCCGCACAGCTGGTGCGCCGCATGGCGCAACGGCCTCTGCACGGCTTTGAGGAGGGTCCGATCATTCTCAATGTGAATGTTCCGGACTTGCCGGCCGGGCAACTGCGCGGGATCAAGGTGACACGGCTCGGAAACCGGCATCGCGCCAAGCCCATCGTCAAGGCAAAGGATCCCAGGGGCCGCGATGTGTATTGGGTGGGAAATGCGGGTGCCGGCCAGGATGCGGGCCCGGGCACGGACTTTCATGCCGTTGCGGAAGGTTACGCGTCCATCACACCATTGCAGATTGACCTGACGCGGCATCCGGCGCTGCCTGATCTCAAACGATGGCTCGAGATTGACTAATTTTATGGAAGGTCCACGCCTCAGCGGTATCGGCATGACCTCGGCGCGCACCCGGGAGCGCCTGGTACAGCGGCTTCAGGAGCAGGGGATTGCCGATCAGCGGGTTCTGGACCGGATCCGCAATGTGCCGCGGCACCTGTTCATGGATGAGGCGTTGGCAACCCGCGCCTATGAGGACACGGCGTTGCCCATTGGATTCGGGCAAACCATATCGCAACCCTTCGTCGTGGCACGCATGACCGAGGCATTGCTCTCCGCGGGAGATGCACCGCGGGTGTTGGAGATCGGAACGGGCTGCGGCTATCAGACTGCCGTGTTGTCGCCGCTGGTGAAGGAGATCTACACCATCGAGCGAATTGCTCCGCTGCTGGGACGGGCGCGACGCACGCTGCGGGAGCTGCGGATTCGCAATGTGAATTTCCGTCACGACGATGGCAACATCGGCTGGGCGGCGCGCGCGCCGTTCGATGGCATTGTCTTGACGGCCGCGCCGCATACGGTGCCTCAATTACTCTTCGATCAGCTCAAGGTGGGCGGGCGCCTGATCGCACCCGTGGGGCCCGAGGGGCGGCAAGAATTATTCCGCTACACCAAGGGCGAATCCAAGATCGATCGCCAGTCCCTCGGCGCAGTCAGCTTCGTTCCCTTGGTTTCGGGATTGCAGCGCTAGGACAGGCTCCTGATTGCGCCATACGCGTTCGATTTGCGCTCTTGGCCTGTGGTGCTTGCTGCTGAGCGGCTGCGTGGATACGCGCGGTGATCAGCGAGATGTCTACGTGGTGCGAGCGCAGGATACGGTGTACAGCATCGCGTGGCGCTACGGCCTCGATTTTCGCGACTTGGCACGCTGGAACCACATCGGTCCTGATTTCCGTATCACGGTCGGTCAGACGCTCATCCTCGCGCCCGCCGCAACCACTGCCGCAACCTCTGCGGCCGCGCCGCCGCTAAAGCTTCCCAAGCCGCCGCCATCGACCACCCTACCTAACCCCGGGCCTGCCTCGGCCCGCTCGTGGGCGTGGCCGACCGACCGGATGTCCGCACCGCAAGCGGTGTCCGGTGGTGGAATCTTGTTGCCGGGACGTGAGGGCCAGGACATTCGTGCTGCATCATCCGGGCGCGTTGTTTACAACGGTAGCGGTATTCGCGGTTATGGGAATTTGATCATCATCAAGCACGGCGAGAATTTACTCTCAGCCTACGCGCACACTCGCGAGTCGCTGGTGCATGATGGCCAGGAAGTCGCGCTGGGACAGGTGATCGCGCACATGGGCGAGGGAGCGCCGCAAAAGCCGGTTCTGTACTTCGAGATCCGGCGCAACGGCAAGCCGGTCGATCCGTTGGCATTCCTCCCGGTCATAAAGTAATTTCTATATAATAACTGTAATATATTGATATATATACATATTTAACTATGATTTAACATTGTCGGGGACTTGCGACAGTCAATCTCATATGGTTAACTGCGAGCCGTCGGAAAGATCCATTGCGGGGCGCTAGGCTTACACGGTAAATCGAAAAACAACAACAAGATCAATTAGAAGAAGAATTATCCTCGATAACAATTAGGTTGTGTATTTCGCTTACCGCCCTGCTATTTTTTTTGGTTTTTTTCACGCCAGCAGCAATGCCGCGACCTGCCGGTGCTCAGCCACCAGTACGTTGAAAGTACGGCACGCCGCGCCGGTGTCCATGACCTCAAAGCCAATGCCTGCGCGTAAAAACTGAGCGCCGAAAGATGCGACCGGGAAGATCTGGTGTGCGCCGGTTCCCAACAACACCAGTTCCGGCTTGAGTGCGAAGATGCGCGACACGTCGACGGCGATGAGATCCTCGAGATTGTGAATGTTCGGCTCAGCTATCGCCGTTGAGGCGCTCAAGATCACCGCGCCACGATAGACACTTTCGTTGACGCGCAGCTCGCCGCTTCCGTAGGCGCGAACGACATTGATGCCGGAACTTAAGTCCTCGCTGAACTGCATACCCTTAAGATACTCAAAATATTGCCGGAGCGTTCGTGTCTAGCCAGTATTTTCGTTTCCTCTCCCGCAGTGCCGAGCCAGGCCGCTCCCCGCTATTGGAGCAATTGCTGGCGCGCGCGGATGCCTACAGGCCGGTGAGCGATTGGCGCGCTGAAGCGTTCCGTGTCATCGCGCCGCAGGCGCTCTGGCCGGGGATAGCTCCCGCGTTGTTGCGTGCCGATGGCGCGGCTGTCGAGGCCGCAGCCGTGGACGCCGCGTGGGTATGTCTGGCAACGCCTGTCCACTACGTTGCCGAAATGACCAGCGTGCGCATGTCTCAAGACGGTATCCTGTCGATGACGCCGGCTGCCGCCGAAGCGCTCGCAATGCATTTCAATCAAGTATGGAATGGTTCGGGCATCCGGTTGATTGCCGGCCGCTCGGCCCGTCTTTATTGTATGTTCGAGCAAACACTGCATGTCATCACACGCGACCCTCAAGATGTACTTGACCGGCACATCGAAGAATATCTGCCGGCGGGCGCCGATGCGCCGCGCCTGCGCCGGCTGATGAGCGAGATTGAGATGTGGTTGTTCGAGCATGAGGCGAATAGCAGCAGGGCCCGCTCAAATCAGCCGCGCATGAGCGGGCTGTGGCTCTGGGGCGGCGGAACGCCGCTGGCTTCGTTGCCGAACATTCAAGGCTGGGCAGCGGGCGATGACGTATTTTTCAGCGCCTTCAAGGGCGAAAAGTCGCACAACGGCGTGATCGCCGCGTCAATGGTGCCGGGCAGCGACGGCTGGCATGACGTGGAATCGCGCTGGCTCAAGCCCGCCGTGGCGCAGTTGCGTGCGGGCATTCTAGCGCGGGTCGAACTCTCAGCGGACGATCGATGCTTCACGCTGAACGCGCAGGCTATTCGGCGCTTCTGGCGCAGAAGAAAACCGTGGTGGGAGTTCTTCGCATGACCGGCATGGAGATCAAGCGCCGGGCGCTTAGGGAAGCCCATGAGTTCGCGGGTCTGCATCCGGTGCTACGACGCGTCTATGCCGCCCGCGGCATCGACAACGAGTCGGACCTGGATTTGTCCCTGGATCGAATGCTGCCGGTTGGATCTCTGGAGGGGCTGGATGCGGCGACGCGGCTGCTCGCGGCCCATCGCGCCGCTGGCCGTGTGCTGGTGATCGGCGATTTCGACGCCGATGGGGCCACCAGCACCGCCTTGGTCGTCAGGGCGCTGCGCGCCATGCATTTCGCACACGTCGATTTCCTGGTGCCCAATCGATTTCGCTTCGGTTACGGACTTACGCCGGAAATCGTGGCATTGGCTGCCGGCCGCGCCCCATCGTTGATCGTCACCGTGGATAACGGCGTGTCCAGTGTGGCGGGAGTCGATGCGGCTCGAGACATCGGGGTGCCGGTGCTCGTGACCGATCATCATCTGCCGGGGGCTGTCCTGCCGCGAGCGGAGGTGATCGTCAATCCCAACCTCCCGGGCAGCCAATTCGCAAGCCCCGCCCTGGCCGGCGTCGGTGTCGCTTTCTACCTGGTCGCGGCGTTGGCGAAGGCGCTGGGGGAGGAGAGATTTCGAGTTGCGGACTTGCTGGATCTGGTGGCTCTCGGCACCGTTGCCGATATGGTTCCGCTGGATCGCAACAATCGAATACTGGTGTCGCAGGGCATCAAGCGCATTCGCGCGGGCCGCTGCGTCGCCGGCATTCGCGCGTTGCTCGAGTCGGCCGGCCGCCGGCAGGATGCGCTAACGGCCGCCGACCTAGGGTTCGCGGTGGCGCCGCGATTGAACGCGGCGGGACGCTTGACCGACATGAGCGTCGGCATTGCCTGTCTGTTGGCCGACCAGCCGCAGGAGGCTGCGCGATTGGCGGGGTTGCTCGCAAAGCTCAATGACGAGCGGCGTGAGATCGAACAACGAATGCAACTCGAAGCGGTGGGGCTGGCCGACGGCTTGCGCGGCGGCGATGCGCTCGAATCGCTCGGGGTGTGCCTGTTCGACGAGAGCTGGCATCAAGGCGTGGTGGGCTTGGTCGCCGGCAGAATCAAGGACCGGCTGCACCGGCCGGTGATTGCCTTTGCGCGCGCGGAGGACGGCTCGCTTCGCGGCTCGGCGCGCTCCGTGCTCGGCGTGAACATTCGAGATGCCCTCGACAGCATTGCCACGCGCCAGCCCGGGCTCATCGACAAATTCGGCGGTCACGCCATGGCCGCCGGCCTGACCCTGCGGGAAGGAAAATTGCCCGACTTCAAAATTGCTTTCGCGGCTGAAATTGCCGCGCGCGCCGATCGCGATTCGCTCACCGGCGTCATTTACTCGGATGGCGCGCTGAGCGCCGAGGAGCTGTGCATCGAAACGGCGCAGGCGCTGCGCGGCGCCGGTCCTTGGGGTCAAGGATTTCCCGAGCCCGTCTTTGACGGGGAGTTCAAGGTCGTGGATGCCAGAATCGTCGGCGGCAAACATATGAAGCTGCGGCTCGATTCAGCGAATCGCGGCAGCGAGCCGATCGATGCGATTGCTTTCGGCTATGTGGGAGGCACATCCGAGGATGCAAACGTAGGGCATGGGTCAACGATACAACTTGCCTACCGCCTCGAGATCAACGAATTCCGCGGTGCTGAACGCGTGCAGCTGAACTGCCAGCACCTCAAGATCGGCTGACCAATGTGCTAGGATTCGCGGCCATGGAAATCAATCAGATCAAACGATCCATCAAAGATCTCGAGGAACGCACCGATTCCTTGAGGAGGTATCTTTGATTACGACAACAAGCACGAGCGTCTTCAGGAAGTAGCGCGCGAATTGGAGCAGCCGGGCATTTGGGACAACCCCGATCGCGCGCAAGAGCTCGGCAAGGAGCGGGCGAAACTCGAGCAAGTCGTCGGCAGTCTTGATCGCCTGAAGCTCATCTTGAACGATGCCTCGGAACTGATCGATCTGGCGGCTGAGGAGTCGGATGCTTCGGCGGCTGCGGGCATCGAGGCCGACGTCAACGCTGCTGCTGCCGAGGTCGAAAGACTCGAGTTCCAGCGCATGTTTCCGGGCAAAATGGACTCGCACAATGCCTTTCTCGACATTCAAGCCGGGGCGGGCGGCACGGAGGCCCAGGACTGGGCTCAAATGCTGCTGCGCATGTATTTGAAGTGGGCCGACTCGCATGGCATCAAGACCGAGATCATCGATCAAAGCGACGGCGAAGTTGCCGGCATCAAGGGCGCGACCGTCAATATGATCGGCGACTACGCGTACGGTTGGCTGCGGACCGAAACGGGTGTGCATCGCCTGGTGCGCAAGTCCCCTTTTGATTCGGGCAATCGTCGGCATACCTCGTTTGCTTCCGTGTTCGTCTCGCCGGAAGTCGACGATGATATCGATATCGAAATCAATCCGGCGGACTTGCGCACCGATGTATACCGATCCAGCGGCGCGGGCGGGCAGCACGTCAACAAGACCGAGTCGGCGGTACGAATTACGCATATGCCGAGCGGCATCGTCGTGGCCTGCCAGGGTGAGCGCAGCCAGCACAAGAACCGCTCAACGGCGATGAAGATGCTCAAGGCGAAGCTTTACGAACTCGAATTCAACAAGCGCAACGCTGCGGCCAAGGTGCTCGAGGACTCGAAGTCGGACGTCAGCTGGGGCAATCAAATTCGCAGCTATGTCTTGGACCAGTCGCGCATCAAGGACTTGCGCACCGGCGTGGAGATCGGCAATACCACCGCGGTGCTCGATGGCGCGCTGGATGAATTCATGCAAGCCAGTTTGAAACAGGGCCTGTAGAGGCAAAATGAGCGACAACGACGAAAATCACCTGATCGGCGAGCGCAGGGCGAAGCTGGCGAAATTGCGCGAGCGCGGCAGCGCTTTTCCGAACGATTTTCGGCGCAATGCGTTGGCCGCCGATCTTCTGACCGCGTACGGCGAGAAGTCTGCTGAGGCGCTGGATGCCGCGGCAGTGCGCGTCAGCGTGGCGGGCCGCATGCGCGCGAAGCGCGTCATGGGCAAGGCGAGTTTCGCCAAGCTCGAGGATTCGAGCGGCGCGATTCAAGTGTTCTTGCAGCAAAGCGCGCTGGGCGAGATCTACGATGAGTTCAAAGGCTGGGATGTCGGCGATGTAGTCGGCGCCGAAGGCGTCTTGTTCCGCACCAAGACCAATGAGTTGTCGGTGCGCGCGCAACGCATCGTGCTGTTGACCAAGTCGCTGCGTCCCTTGCCCGATAAGTGGCATGGCATCGCCGATACCGAGATGCGCTATCGGCGCCGTTACGTCGATCTGATCATGAACGAGGAGAGCCGGCGCGTGTTTGAGACGCGTTCGGCGATCGTGCGCTACTTGCGTGCCTTCCTCGACTCGCGCGGTTTCCTCGAAGTGGAAACCCCGATGCTGCATCCCATTCCCGGGGGTGCGGCCGCGCGTCCCTTCAAGACCCACCACAATGCGTTGGATGTCGATATGTATTTGCGCATCGCGCCGGAGCTGTATTTGAAGCGGCTGACCGTGGGCGGCTTCGAGCGCGTCTATGAGATCAACAGGAATTTCCGCAACGAGGGTGTGTCGACGCAGCACAACCCCGAATTCACCATGCTCGAGTTGTATCAGGCCTATGCGGATTACACCGATTTGATGGAATTGATCGAAAAGCTGTTCCAGGGACTTGCCGATACCCTCATAGGCTCGCGCAAGGTCATTTACCAAGGCACCGAGTTCGACCTATCGAAGAGCTTCGCCCGAATGAGCATCGAAGACATCATTCTGGCGAACAATCCTGACTTGGATCCCATGTCGCTGCGCGATGCGCCCTACTTGCGGCGCGTGTGCGATCAGATGAAAATTCCCTATAAAGCCGGCGATGGCCCGGGCAAGCTGCAAATCGAGATTTTCGAAAGGAGCGGCGAACATACGCTGATCCAGCCCACCTTCGCCTATGGATATCCGGCCGAGGTGTCGCCGCTGTCACGGCGCAACGACCAGGATCCCTTCATCACGGATCGATTCGAATTCTTCATCGGCGGGCGCGAATTGGCAAACGGGTTTTCGGAGCTGAACGACGCCGAGGATCAGGCACAGCGCTTCAAGGATCAGGTGATGCGCAAGGACGCGGGCGATGAAGAAGCCATGTTCTACGACGCGGACTACGTGCGAGCGCTGGAATACGGCATGCCTCCCACCGCGGGACTGGGATTGGGCGTCGATCGGCTGGTCATGTTGTATACCAATTCGCCCTCCATCCGCGACGTACTGCTGTTTCCGCATATGCGGCCGGAATTCTAGGGTGCTTTTTAGCGGATGCTAGGGAAGTCGGTAGGGCAACGGCAATTCGGTGGCGTTCACCAGAATTTCCGTGGGCGCATCGCTGCCGAGGGCCGCACCCGGCTCCACGCTCAAGACCGCGAGCGCCTCGATGTGCCCGTTGCTCAAGGCAACTTCCGTCAACCGTCCTTGACGGCCATCCGCCAGGCGCAGCGCCTGACCGACCTCCCAGGTTCCCGCCGGCAGCTGCAACCGGAACAGCCGGCGCTTGATGCGCCCTAAGTGCTGAGTCCGCGCGATGATTTCCTGACCGGTGTAGCAACCCTTGGTGAAGCTGATGCCGTCCAGCAGATCGAGATTCAACATTTGTGCGACGAAGGCCTCGCTCGTGGCTGCATAAATCTGCGGCAGGCCCGCGCGAATGTCCGCGAGGCGCCATTCGTCCTCAATTCGTTTTGCCGCCGCGGTGTCGGCGGTGGACGGAAGTTTTTCCGCAGCGGCGATGAGCCAATGACGATTTTTGTCGTGACCCACCGGGGCCACGCCGATACCGTCCATTTCGGTGTAACCGCTGCTCGACTGCGGCATCACTCCGGCGTAACCCGCCACCGCGAGCGAGTCGCCGGCATCTTCGATCTGCACCTTTGCACGCAGAATGAACCTGCGCATGCGCTGCATCGTTGCCTGAAGGATTTCGCGCGGCAGAATTGCAATCACCCCGCTCGAATGCGGCAACAGATATATGAGTGCCAGCACGCGGCCCTGTGCACTGGAATAGGCAGCCAACAGCGGCGCATTCTCGGTCAGTCGCTGCGTATCGTTCGATACCTGACCCTGCAGGAAGGGCAACGCATCGGCACCGGTAAATCGCAAAACTCCCAAATGCGTCAAACGGCCGGATGAGGCTGAGTCGATGGTCATCGTATATAAGATGGGTGCGGCACCCGTGATGTCAAGCCCTTGTCAATGCACCGTTTGCCCCTGATTTCTGGCAAACTTTCACGGTGACGCCGATTTCCGAAGATTCAGTGCCCTCACCGCCGCCCGCAGAGGCCGAGCCGGTTGCTGCCGCGAACCCGCCGCCCGAGATTGGCGGACGCGAAGGTCCACCGCCTACGCGCTTTGGTGATTGGGAACTCCGTGGCCGCTGCATCGATTTCTAAACTGTGATGCGCTCATTCTCTAATCGTCTGGAGCAATGATGCCCGCACGCGTCCGTCCGACTTCGCCCCACGCCGAAATCTACCGCTGGCAGATCGGCAACACCTTATCGATTTTGCACCGGGTCACCGGCGCCGCGCTGGCGCTGGGTCTCATTGCCTTGAGCTACTGGCTCGTGTCATTGGCGGGGGGGGCGGATTCTTACGGCTCGGCCGCGCGATTTTTCGCAGGTCCCATAGGGCTCATCGTTCTGCTCGGCTGGACCTTCGCGTTCTTGTTTCACCTGCTGA
This sequence comes from Steroidobacteraceae bacterium, assembly GCA_035643995.1. Lineage (GTDB taxonomy): Bacteria > Pseudomonadota > Gammaproteobacteria > Steroidobacterales > Steroidobacteraceae > Bog-1198. The sequence continues at coordinate 12,798 of DASQPK010000165.1, forward strand.
ACGGGATCCGCCATTTGTTCTGGGATGCGGGGCGAGGATTCGAGCGCACACAGCGGCAGCTGAGCGGTTGGGCCGCTGTGCTCGGTGCAATTGCATTGACCTTGAGCGTCGCGGCTTGGGTCTGGTCCCGACTGTCATGAGTCTGCGAAGTCCGATGAGCCGGGTGTTGGGTCTGGGGTCTGCCAAAGACGGCACCGCGCATTGGTGGGCTCAAAGAGTCAGCGCCGTGGCACTGATTCCGTTGACCCTGTGGTTTTTATTTTCTTTGCTGACGCTGCCGGGCCTCGACTATGAAACCGTGCGCACCTGGCTCTCCGTGCCGATCACGGGATTCTTGGCGGTGTTGTTGGTTGCGGTGCTCACCTATCACTCTTACCTGGGCACGATGGTGATTGTCGAGGACTACGTAACCGCGAGCGGCATGAAGGTCTTGAGTCTGATGGTGCTGCGGTTTCTGTACGTTCTAGCCGGCGGCGCCGGAATTTTCGCCATCTTGCGCGTCGTCTTCGGATTCTCCAGGCTATGAGCGACTACAAGTTCAACGATCACAGCTACGACGTCGTTGTCGTCGGCGCCGGCGGGGCGGGACTGCGCGCCACCTTCGGTCTGGCCGAGGCCGGTCTGTCGACAGCCTGCTTGACCAAGGTGTTTCCGACGCGCAGCCACACGGTCGCGGCGCAGGGAGGAATTTCCGCGGCGCTCGGCAATATGGGCGCCGATGACTGGCGCTGGCATATGTACGACACGGTCAAGGGGTCCGATTGGCTGGGCGACCAAGACGCCATCGAGTTCATGTGCAAGGAAGCGCCGGCCGCGGTCATTGAGCTCGAACACTACGGCGTGCCGTTTTCGCGCACCGAGGATGGGCGCATTTATCAGCGGCCCTTTGGCGGCATGACGACGCACTACGGCAAGGGAATTGCGCAGCGAACCTGCGCCGCGGCGGATCGTACCGGTCATGCCATGCTGCATACGCTGTATCAACAGTCCTTGAAACACGAGGCGAATTTCTTCATCGAATACTTCGCCCTCGACCTCATTATGGAAAATGGTGAGTGCCGGGGCGTGGTGGCGCTCGACATGTCCGATGGCACGCTGCACCGCTTCAGGGCGCATCAGGTGATATTGGCCACCGGCGGCTACGGTCGAGCCTGGTTTTCATGCACGTCGGCGCACACCTGCACCGGCGACGGCGGGGGCATGGCGCTGCGCGCCGGACTGCCCTTGCAGGACATGGAATTCGTTCAGTTTCATCCCACGGGCATCTATGGGGCCGGCTGCTTGATCACGGAAGGCTCTCGCGGCGAGGGCGGATACCTGACCAATTCGGATGGCGAGCGATTCATGGAGCGTTATGCGCCGAACGCCAAGGACTTGGCGTCCCGCGATGTCGTCAGCCGCTCGATGACCATTGAGATACGCGAGGGGCGCGGCGTCGGCAAGCTCAAAGATCATATCGATCTGCATTTGGAGCACTTGGGTCCGGAGGTGATCAAGGAGCGATTGCCCGGCATCGCGGAAACCGCCCGAATATTCGCCGGCGTCGATGTCAACAAAGAACCGATACCCGTGCTGCCGACCGTCCACTACAACATGGGCGGCATCCCCTGCAATGTGCAGGGGGAGGTCGTGACACGGACGGGCAGCGGCGAGAGTTTGGTGCCCGGCCTGATGGCGGTCGGCGAGGCAGCGTGCGTCTCGGTGCATGGTGCGAACCGCCTGGGGTCCAACTCGCTGCTCGACCTGGTGGTGTTCGGCCGCGAAGCGGCACAGCATTGCGCGCGCGTGTTGAAACCGGGCACGGCGCATCGCGCGCTCAAAACAGACGCCGGGGCACCTTCCGTCGAGCGCTTGGATAAACTTCGCCATGCCCAGGGCTCACAGCGCACGGCCGATATTCGCTTGAATATGCAGCGCGTCATGCAAAGCGACGCCGCCGTGTTTCGCACCGCGGAGACATTGGATGAGGGTAAGCGCAAGCTGGCCGGCGTCTTCGCGTCGTTCGCCGACGTCAAAGTCGCCGATCGTTCCCTGGTATGGAACAGCGATCTGATCGAGACGTTGGAGCTGGATAATCTATTGGGACAGGCGGTGGCCACGCTGCATTCGGCGGAGAATCGCAAGGAAAGCCGCGGCGCTCAGGCGCGCGAGGATTTTCCCAATCGGGACGATCAAAAATGGATGAAGCACACGCTTTGCTGGGTCGATTCCGCCGGCGCCAGCCGGTTCGATTATCGGCCGGTACATTTGAATACTTTGACCAACGAGGTCGAATCGATCCCGCCCAAAGCGCGGACCTATTGAGGAGCATCGATGGCTGAGTTTTTTCTTCCGCCCAATTCCAAGATACGCCGAGACGGGCGCCTCTACAAAGCGCCGGCCGGTGCGAAGAATGTCCGCGTTTTCAAGATCTACCGTTTCGATCCTGACGCGAAGGAAAATCCGCGGCTCGACACCTACGAAGTCGACATGGACCACTGCGGCCCGATGGTGTTGGACGCTCTGATCAAGATCAAGAACGAGATCGATACGACGCTGACCTTTCGCCGTTCGTGCCGCGAAGGCATCTGCGGTTCCTGCGCGATGAATATCGACGGGAAGAATGCGCTGGCTTGCATCAGTGCCTGCGCCGATGTCAAGCGCGACATCAGGATTTATCCGCTGCCGCACCTGCCGGTCATCAAGGATTTGGTGCCCGATCTCACCAATTTCTATGCGCAGTACGCGTCGATCAAACCGTGGCTGCAGACTCGCACGCCGCCGCCGCCGGACGGCGAACGGCTGCAGTCCAAAGAGGACCAGGAAAGGGTGGACCGTCCCTCGGCCTGCATACTTTGCGCCTGCTGTTCCACGAGTTGCCCGAGCTATTGGTGGAACAGCGATCGCTATCTGGGACCGGCTGCGCTGTTGGCCGCCTACCGCTGGATCGTTGACAGCCGCGATGAGGCGGCGGGTGAGCGCCTGGATAATCTCGAAGATCCGTTCCGGCTCTATCGCTGTCATACCATCATGAATTGCACCGAGGCCTGCCCCAAGGACCTGAATCCGGCCAAGGCGATCGGCGAGATCAAGCAAATGATGCTCCACCGGCGCCACTGATGGCGGCTGACGTCGGGAAGTTGCGTTGGCGTTGCCGCCGGGGAATGAAGGAGCTCGATATTTTGCTGACGCGCTATATGGATGAGCGCTATGGCGCAGCCCCTGCCGAGGAGCAGCAGGCGTTCCAAGGTCTGCTGGAGACCCCGGATCCGGTGATGTATGCCTACTGTTTGGGCCAGGAACGCCCCCCTACGCACCTTGCCGCGCTGATCGAACGGATTACCGCGAACTCGCAGCCTTAGCGCTAACGCGGTCCGGTACCGCTGATAGAATCCCAGGCGTGTGCGCAAATTCACGTTTAATGATCCCGGCGCGGGAATTGTCGAACTTTTCCGCTGGGCGCGGGTCTATCGCGACAGGCTGGAGTTCAAGCTCGCCGGTTTGTGATCACCCATGAGCGTCGAGGAGAGTGACCTCAAACTGGTCGAAAGAGTCCAGCGCGGCGAGCGCGCGGCGTTCGATTTATTGGTCCTGCGATACCAGCACAAGGTGCTGAAGCTGATCATGCGT
>DASQPK010000166.1:0-16805 GCA_035643995.1 Steroidobacteraceae bacterium
TTTGCAGGTAGGCGTAGAGCAGAAAGTCGTCCGAGTGAAACTGATCCATGGCGCCGCTTTGCTTTCTCGCCTCGGCCGCATGCGACGCCGCCACCGACCCGACATTGGAATCGATGTCCTCCGGCCACATTCCCAGCCGAGCAAAGATATGGCCGGGCATGTGGACGGCATGGGGCGCCGATGCGGCAATTTCCCCATAGTGTCTGGCGGCGGCGAGCCCATCCGGCGCAAGCGACGGCGTATCGCAGGCATGAATGATGTAGTGCACCACTCCCGGATGATCGGGATATTTCTCGAACAAGGGACTGAGCACCGCCATGGCCTTTTGATTCAAGGTCACACTGGCTTCATTGGGCGGCTGCGCCGCCAGCAGCGACAACGCATAGAAGGCGCCCGCATCGGTATCGCCGGGATAGTTTTGGTACAGCTTGGCCATCGCGGCGGCGTAGCCTTCAATGCGGGACTGATAGGTGCGCTGATCGGGCTGGTAGAAGCCGCTCAACGCGGCGACGTATTCGCGCTCACGGGCGGTCTTGGCCGGGTGCGCCCGCGCGGCTTGCATTTCCCGCCAACCGTGCGCGACGGTCGCTTCATCGGGCCGATCCCATATTTGGTGGAACAAGCTCATCGCGACACCCCAGTGCGCCATGGCGCAGTTCGGGTCAGCCTTCGCGATTTCCTCAAACTGCCGCCGCGCTTCCTGGTACCAAAAATCGTGCAGCAACGCGATGCCGCGGGTGAAGCGGGGCTGGGCGGATGACGATGCACAGGAGACCGAGAACGACACGGTGCCCAAGCGCTCGGCAGAGGAGGTCGTGGTCTGGCTGGTTGCGGCATTTTCGGCGGCAAAGCCGCGGGGCGCGAGCAGGGAAATCAACAGCAAAGCGTAGATTTTCATACCGGGCGATTGTAAGACATGATTTGGCGCTGCATTGAAATATATGCGAGCGCCGGTAACCCAAGGTCCCGCGCGGCGGAGCGACGGTTTAGAATCACTGCCCCTGGGCTTTAGGGGTCGCATCATGTTTCGCAGGTATTCCATCGCAGCCGGGATGCTGGCCATTTGCGCGGCATTTGCATCGACGTCAAGCGCCGAGACGACATCAGGCGCCGACACGCCGTCTTATGGCCCCGAACTCCAGGGGTTCTCCTATCCCTATCCGGTAGCGCAGCTCGACTTCGCCTCGCAGCGCCAAACATTGCACATGGCCTACATGGACGTGCGCCCAAAAATTGCGAACGGTCGAACCGCAGTGCTGCTGCATGGAAAGAATTTCTGCGCCGCCACATGGCAAGCAACGATCGACGTGCTCGCCACAGCCGGCTATCGCGTCATCGCACCCGATCAGATCGGCTTTTGCAAATCGAGCAAGCCGGAGCGCTATCAATACACATTTCAGCAGCTCGCGCGAAACACTCACGCGCTGCTGGCCTCGCTTGGCATCAAAACCGCGACGCTGATTGCCCACTCAACGGGAGGGATGATTGCGGTTCGCTATGCATTGATGTATCCCGCCGAGACCGGACAGCTGGTGCTGGTGGACCCGTTGGGCCTGGAGGACTGGAAAGCCAAGGGTGTTCCCGCCATTTCGGTCGACGATTGGTACGCCCGCGAACTAAAGACGAACGCCGACGGCATTCGTCGCTATGAACAGGGTACGTACTACGCGGGCCATTGGAGCGCGGACTACGAACCTTGGGTACAGATGCTCGCGGGCCTGAACCACGGGCCGGGTAAGGAACTGGTTGCGTGGAATTCAGCGCTGATCTACGACATGATCTACACTCAGCCGGTGTTCTACGAATTCGCAAAAATAACCGTACCCACACTTCTCATGGTCGGCGACAAGGACAACACGGCAATCGGCAAGGATTTCGCGCCGGCGGAAATTCGCGAGACCTTGGGAATTTATCCCGAACTTGCCAAGCGTGCGGCAGAACTCATCCCGGGAGCAAAATTGGTCGAATTCCCGGAACTGGGGCACGCGCCGCAGATTCAAGATCCGCCCGCATTTCATAAGGCGCTCATCGAGGGACTTCTAAAATGATCGATCTGGCTCAAGCGACAAACATCGTTGATCACGCTCTGGAACACGGACGAAGCCTCGGGCTGCCGCCGCTCACGGTTGCCGTCCTGGATGCCGCGGGCTGCCTGGTTTCCTTCAAGCGTGAGGATGGATCGAGTCTGCTGCGTCCTGATATTGCGCAGGCCAAAGCCTTTGGTGCCTTAGGAATGGGGATAGGCAGCCGCGCGATTGCGGCGCGAGCGGCGGTAGCGCCCGCCTTTGTGTCCGCGGTGAACGCGCTGGCCGGCGGCCGGCTCATTCCGGTTCCCGGCGGAGTGCTGATTCGATCGAGCAGCAAGGCCGTCATTGGCGCCGTGGGTATCACCGGCGCAAATTCGGACCAAGACGAGGCCTGCGCGGTAGCCGGCATCGCGGCAGTGGGGTTCATTGCCGACACGGGCGCGGAGCCCGCCCCAAAATGACCCTTCCGGTACGCGGCTTACTGTTCGCACTGTCACTGGCGACACCATTCGTATCGAACGCACAACAGCACCCGCGCGACGGCGAGATTCACGACGTCGACACGCGCGCGTGGTGGCATACGACGGAGGCTCTCTCCAACGACAGTATGGAGGGCCGCGACACCGGATCCGCCGCCTACCAGCGCGCAGCCCAGTACGTTGCCAACCGCTTCAAGGCGGCGGGGCTCGAGCCCGCCGGCGAGAATGGCAGCTACTTCCAGTCTGTCCCCATGCACGAGAGCTCGGTGATGCCTGAGGGGACGAGCTTCGCGCTCATTGGCCGCGACGGCTCGGAAACGGCGCTGATCTTTCTGCAGCAAATCAGCATCGCGCCCGCTGAGGACCTGGCACCTAAGTTCGAAGCGCCTCTGACGTTTCGCGGTTACTGCGGCAAGGAAGTGATGGCGGAAATCGCAGGCAAGGTTGTGGTCTGCTTTGGCACCCAGCGCGAGGGCCTGCCGAGCGCAGCGGCGCGTGCGGCCAATGCACGCGACGGCGGCGCGCTCGGCCTCATCAATGTCGATGACCCTTACTTCACGATTGAGCCTCCGCGCTGGCCCTATGCGTATGCGCGCACGGTCACGCTTCGCTCACCGGCCGCCGTGGCGCGTCCGGGGCCGCTCGCCGTCATGCGCCTCAGTGCTCAAGCGTTCGCCGCCCTTCTCGCCGGCACCGGCCAAGATGCCGACGCGATTCTCAAACTGGGGGGCGCCAAGCGGCCGCTCCCCAACTTCGAGATCGCGCGCAACATCCGCATCCATCTGCACTTTGCACAACGCGACATCGCATCGCCCAACGTTCTCGCGAAACTCCGCGGCACCGATTCGAAACTGAGGGAAGAGTACGTCGTCGTTGCAGCGCACCTCGACGGTTACGGTTTCGGGACGCCGGTCAATGGCGACAATCTCTACAACGGCACGCTGGATGATGCAGCTTATGTTGCGCTTTTGATCCAGATGGGCGACGACATCATGGCGCACAGGCTGCGCCGTTCCAAGCGCAGCATTCTCTTTGCCGCTTTTACCGGTGAAGAGAAGGGTCTGCTCGGCTCGCATTGGTTTGCCGATCACCCCACGGTGCCCGCCCAACAGCTTGCCGCCGATGTCAACCTCGATCAGCTGCGGCCGCTGTTCCCGCTGAACATTCTTACCGCGGAAGCTCTCTCCGACACCACGCTCGGGGAAACGGCGCGCATCGTTGCCAGGCCCATGCACATCGAGATTCGTGCTGACGCTGAACCTGAGCGCAACCTGCTGCGCCGCGCCGATCAATATCCCTTTCTCGCGATCCACGTTCCGGCAATCAGCTTCATCTTCGGCTACGACCCAAACACCGATGCCGAGAGGCGCTACCGCGAGTGGTATCAGATCCGCTATCACCGTCCGCAGGACGACATCACTCAGCCCATGGACTTCGCGGCCGCGTCGAAATTCAACACCTTTTTTTATCGTCTCGTCGAAACCATTGCCGATGCTTCTCAGCGTCCGGCAATCTATCCCACGAGTTCATTCGCCGCGAGCAAACACTAGATCCTCCCGCACGCGCTATCGAACGCCATGCCTCGTCTGCCACGCATCGATTCTCGAGCCGTTACATTTGTTGGCGCCTACCTTGCCGTCTGGGCCGCTGCAACGGCGTACCTCGGCGTCAAGGGCGCTGACTGGACGCTGCCGGCCATCTCGCTCGTGGTGTTCGGTGCCGCTCTGCCGGCATTGAGCATGGCTCTGACACGCAAGGCCGCAGCGGCGCCCATTGTCGTGCGGCGCCCTATGTTGGAGCTGTGGGTGCTGCTTGGTTTTCTGGTGGTCTACGCGGTGGCTTTTCTAGGCTGGGGAATGAGCGCGACGCGCGCCGTCGTGTCAGCCGGCCGTGAGCAGGAATCGCTGGTGCTGATCGTCAAGCTCATCGTGCATGTGGGCATGCCGGCCATATTGTTGGCCGCGCTTGGGGCAAGGCTCGCTCCTCTATTCAATAGCGGTATCGGGCGCCCGGGCTTTTGGCCGCCGCTGCTCGTATTGGGTGCGATTATTCTGGCATTGATGTGCGTGGTCTCACCGGCGCTCAGCGAGATCGCAGCGCTGCACGCCTCTGCCGCTACGCTGGCATGGGCTGCGCCGGCAGCTTTTGTCTGGTTCGCGCTCGAAGCAGGCCTGTGCGAAGAGTTCCTGTTTCGCGCGGTATTGCAGACCCGTCTCGCCGCGGTCCTCGAGTCCGAAGCCGGCGCCGTCGTGACCGGCGCGCTGCTGTTCGCGCTGGCTCATGTGCCCGGGCTCTATCTGCGCGGACATCCGGGTGTCGATGGGTATTCCACGGATCCCGTCCAAGTGATTGCCTTCACAGTTGCCGTCCTATCACCGGTTGCGCTTCTTTTCGGAACCTTATGGGCGCGCACGCGCAGCTTGTTGCTGATCGTTCTGCTGCACGCTGCCGTCGACGTACTGCCAAATCTGACCGAGTTCATCCGCACCTGGGCCGATTGATCTTGCGCTCGAGATTGTTCACATGCTTCAGACCCATCGATTGATCCTGCGGGACTTGGTTTTGTCGGATTTCGAAGCAGTTCACGACTATGCATCAGACCCCGTGGTCACGCGGTTCACTTCATTCGGGCCCAACACGGTTGAGGAAACCCGGGAATTCCTGAGTCGCAGTATCCATGCCGGCTCGGTGAGCCCGCGGCAAATCCATACCTTTGCGGTCATCGAGCGGGACTCCGGCCATCTCATCGGCAGTTGCGGCTTGGAGCAGAGTGACAGCACGGGCCGGCACTATGCGTTTGGGTATTGCTTTCACCGTCGCTGGTGGGGCCGGGGATTCGGCAAGGAAACTGCCGCCGCGCTCGTTCAATTCGGGTTTGATCGCTTGCAAGCGCACCGGCTCTGGGCTCACGTGTTTCTCGGCAACACGGCATCCGAGCGGATTCTCGAAGGACTGGGGTTTCGCCGGGAAGGGCTGGCGCTTCAAAGTCTGTACTTGCGAAACGCCTGGCACGATATTTTGACCTTTGGTCTGTTGCGCAGTGAATGGCTTGCCGCAAGTCCGCCTGCGGTCAGGCAAACAATTGGGTTGACGGCGCTGCTGGTGCGCGACTACGACGAAGCCCTGGAATTCTTTGTCGGGAAACTGGGCTTTCGCTTGATCGAAGATACGCATGTCGCCGAGCAGGACAAGCGATGGGTTGTTGTCGCGCCCCCCGGATCTCGCGAATCGGCCTTGCTGTTGGCCCGAGCCGGTAACCCAGAGCAGGTATCGAGAATAGGCAATCAAACCGGCGGTCGAGTTTTTCTATTCTTGCACACCGACGATTTTTGGCGTGACTACCATGCCTATCAGGCGAAGGGCATTTTGTTCGTTCGCAATCCGAAGGTGGAGCGCTACGGTACGGTAGCCGTGTTCCAGGATGTCTGCGGCAATCAGTGGGATCTATTGCAGCCCACGCCGCCCGAAATGAGCCGGCCATGATTCGCCCGTTGGCCAAGGATGGCATGCGCGCACGGCCTTGAGGATTGCTCAAATTCGCCGTTCGTGATCACCCTTGCGAGCGAAGGCCAGACAGACAGTCCTCGAGCGAACTGTGCCTCGGGCTGCGCTGCCGCGCAGGTGGGGCACACGCCAGAAAACCCGATGCTCGCGGCGAACCAAGTGGCCCCGCACATGATGCAGACGCGGTGATTGCCGCACGCTGAGATCGCCTGTCGATTCGGCGGTGGCTACGGCATCCAGAGAGGCGTTCACTTCGATATGGTCGAGTAGAGGCGCGCGCCCATTTGCCACGCGTTTTCGATTGATGGCGGCGCGCGACACGGGAATCAAGCGTGTGGCGTCCTTGGCGCTCAGCAGCAGCAGGAAAGCGATGAGAAACGGCGCGTCCCAGGCGATGGAATCGATGGAATCGTCGATCAAACGGCGCTTGAAATCCACGTTGCGCGCCGACTCCCGATAGTAACCGGCCCACGATTCCTCGAATCGAAACTTCACATGGTCCAGCAGCGTCGCCGTTGCCGGATTGCCTCCGTGCGTGACATCAACGAACCCGCCTGACAGGACATCGTGCGAGTGCACGACATCCGCGAACTCACCCCGCAGATCGATGTGAGTTTCCAACGGCGACAGGGTTACATCGGCGCATTCATCGTCGGCCGCATCGGCCCAAAAGGTTCGGCCAACCGCTGTGATGCCATTGGCAGACGCCTGCAGCAGCATACCGACCTTTCGCCCCATCGCCGCAGCGTCGAATTCGGCGGCCGATTGTGTCTCATGAATGACACGCTTGTGCGCTTCGTCGTTCCACTCGATCCACATGTGAGGCGCAGGCATGCGCAATAGATCCAAGCACCCGACCAGGCGGGCGCCGTCCGCAAACGCCAACTCGGCGCTGGCTCGCGTCAGGTCATCGCCGAGCACGAATCGCAGAGGGCAAGCCGCCATTTGCGCCGCGAACCGGCTGGCCCCGGCAACCTCGACTGGCGTCGCCCCATGGCAAGCGGGCAAGCTTAAAGGGACGCGGCATCGAGCAACACGGTCAAGTAAACGCATCGGCGCAGCATCCCCGTAGCAGCCACCATGGGCTCCTTATGAGATACGCCGGAGGGCGCGTATGTTTTACGGGGTATCGTCGGACTCGTCCCGCCGCTCGACGAGTTCGTCCCGCGATACGAGCATTGCGCGCGGCTTGCGCTTCGATCGATCCCAGACCACGCCGGGAAAGCCCTTAAGGGGTGACAAAGGCTCTCCCAGGTAAGCCCATTCCGGCGTCTCCTCGATCGCGATGTGATATCGAGCTTGCCGGCCGGTGCGCGTCTTGAACAAAGCTCGCGGCACGTTGACCATATGAGGCGAACGAGATCGTTCGTAGGTAACCGGGGTTCCGCATCTAGCGCAGAAGCTGCGTTTCGTCCCTGAGACCGCATCTTCGAATTGGGTGAGACCCGACTCTCCTTGTGTGATGCGAAAGCGGCGTCGCCAGCTGCCGACATAAGTCGCGTAGGCAGCGCCATGAGCATGCCTACTCGCTGCCGAATGATCGTGCCAGGCCCAACGGGCGGGAAAATCGATCTCAACGCGCACATCACCGCATCGGCATTGCCCGGGTACTGCCGTACCCACCTCTCGACGGATCTTCACATCTTTTCGGATGTTCCCGGACGCTGCTTTCTTCACATTTGCCCCGATAATTGACTCAGGTCAGGCCTGCGCGGAGCGCGGCGATGTATCGAAACGCAGACTACTATTGAATCCTGTCGGGCCATGACATGATTTTGGGTGCGCCTCCAATTGCCTGCCGACTAATGCTAAATTGAGGTGTTGGCGGCATGTCCGCACGGCCAGTGCTATGCAGCAAGGAATCTCGATGCACCAGCCTTCCTTCCCCAATCCGCCCGGTGAACTCGATACCCTGGAGGAGATCGCACGCGACCTCTCCGCCGTCAACAAGATTGAGGCGGTCCCGACGCTGTTGGAGGTCTTGTGCGATACGACGGGAATGCGATTCGCGGCGGTCGCCCGAGTCACCGAAAGCACGTGGACGGCGTGCGTCGTCAAGGACGGCATTAATTTTGGCCTCAAGCCCGGCGATCAACTGGACCTGGAATCGACGCTTTGCATTGAGGCGAAGCGATCCAACGAAGCAATCGTCATCGAACATGCGAGCGTCGACCCTCGCTACTGCAGCCATCACACGCCCAGGATCTACAAAATAGAAAGCTATGTGTCCGTACCCATAGTGTTGGCGAGCGGCCGATATTTCGGCAATCTTTGCGCGATCGATCCGGCACCCGCCAAGGTGGCGGACCCGAAAATCATCAATATGTTCACGCGTTTTGCGGCCCTCATCGCAATGCAACTCGAGGGTGAAATGACGCGGCAGCAGGATCAGACCGCGCTGCACAATGCGCGGGCGGCCAATGAGCTGCGCGAGCAATTCATTGCCATTCTGGGGCATGACTTGCGCAATCCCCTGCAGGCCGTCTATGCCGCCGGCGTTTTGCTGGAAAAGAGGCTCACGGACCCCGCGCTACAAGGCGTTGCGGGGCGGATTAGAGTCAATGTGAAACGAATGTCCTCCTTGATCAATGACATCTTGGATTTTGCCCGGGGAAGACTCGGCGAGGGAATGGGGGTTCAAATCAGGGAGGTCGACGATATGGACGCCGGCTTGATTGCCGTGGTCCGAGAGTTTCAAGACGGTCAGCCTGAGCGTCAAATAGTTACCAACATCAGCGTAACCCGCAAGGTGCGCTGCGATCTGGGGCGGGTCCAGCAAGTCGCTTCGAACCTGATCGGCAATGCGCTGAAGCACGGCACGCCGCTAGGACCGGTGAAAGTATCTGCCCGTGCCGAGGACTCTGAATTCGTCCTCGACGTTTGGAATTCCGGTGAGCCTATCGCGCCTGAGAGTATCGACAAAATTTGCGAGCCTTTTTGGCGCCAGTCCACCACCGGCAATCGAGAGGGACTCGGACTGGGCCTCTATATCTGTTCTCAAATCGTGCGCGCCCACGGCGGCACCCTGTCCGTGACATCCAACGAAGAGAGCGGCACCCATTTCATCGCACGATTACCGCTAGATTCCAATCATCTTGACCAGAACACCGGCAATGACCGCGCCCAGTAAGGGACCGATGATGGGTACGAAGGCATAACCGAAATCCGAGGCACCTTTGCCTGGAATGGGGAGGAGCGCGTGCATGACGCGGGGACCTAGGTCGCGCGCGGGATTGATGGCGTAGCCTGTGGGGCCGCCGAGCGACAGGCCGATCCCCCACACCAGAAAGCCGACCAAGAATGGGCCCAAGCCGGGGCTTAGGCCGACGCCGGTGCCATACTTTGAGGAAATGGCAGCGGCAACCAGCACCAGCACAAAGGTGCCAATCACCTCGGTAATGATGTTTGCCAGCGGCGCGCGGATGGCGGGAATCGTTGAAAAACATGCCAGCTTATCGAGAGGGTCGGGTGTCTTTTCCCAATGCGACAGGTAGCTGAGCCAGACCAACGTGGCGCCCACCATGGCGCCGAGGAATTGTGCCGGCACATAGACGGAGAGTCGGCTCCAATCTCCGGTCGAGACGGCGACGCCGACCGTAACGGCGGGGTTCAAATGGCCGTCGCTGCCGATTGCGAGTGCCGTAAATACGCCCGCCATGACCGCAAAACACCAGCCGGTGGTGATGACGATCCAACCGGATTTCTCGCCCTTTGTTTGCCGCAACACCACATTCGCAACGACGCCATTGCCGAGCAAAATCATAATCATCGTGCCAAGAAACTCGCCGAGAAATGCGGAATGCATACTGTCCCCTTTGTCGTCGTCGCGTTATTTTTAAAGACTGAACCTGGGCTTGTTTTGGTTGTTCAGTCAATCCAATCCAGAGAGCGTCCGACTGCTTTCTGCCAGGACCCATATAGCGTGCTGCGGCGAGTTTCCGACATCTGTGGCTTCCAACGTTTGTCGACCGCCCAGTTGCTGACAAGATCCTCGCGGTTGCGCCAATATCCGACCGCAAGACCTGCAGCGTATGCGGCGCCCAGTGCCGTGGTCTCGGTGATTTTTGGCCGCACGACGGGAACATCGAGAATATCCGCCTGAAACTGCATGAGCAGCTCGTTGCCGACCATTCCGCCGTCGACGCGCAATTCCGGGATGCGGATCGATGAATCCTGCTCCATCGCAGCGACCACTTCGCGCGTCTGAAACGCCGTGGCCTCCAGCACCGCGCGTCCTATGTGAGAGCGCGTCACATAACGGGTCAATCCGATGATGGTGCCTCGCGCTCTCTCATTCCAATGGGGTGCATACAGCCCGGAAAATGCGGGCACGAAGTAAACTCCCCCGTTGTCCTGCACTTCCCCTGCCAGCTTTTCAACCTCATTGCTGCTGCCGATCAACCCTAAGTTGTCGCGCAGCCATTGCACCAGCGCGCCGGTAACCGCGATCGAGCCCTCCAATGCGTAGCATGCGCGTTCCTTCGCTATTTTGTAGGCAACGGTCGTGATCAACCCGGCTGTTGATGCGATGGGCTTCTCGCCGGTGTTCATGAGAAGAAAACACCCAGTTCCATAGGTGTTCTTCGCCTCGCCGGGGCGAAAACAAGCTTGGCCAACCAACGCCGCCTGCTGGTCTCCGAGAATGCCGGCGACGGACACCCCCGAAAGTGCCGGTGTCCTGGCCTCGCCGTAAACTTCGCTGGAGGCAACGATGCGCGGCAGTACCGCACGCGGAATCAGAAATTCCTCGAGCAAGCCGGCATCCCACTCCATCGTGGCGAGATTCATCAATTGGGTACGGCTGGCATTCGTGACATCGGTCATGTGCAGCCCACCGTCGCTGCCGCCGGTCAGATTCCACAACAACCATGTGTCGATATTGCCGAAGAGCACGTCGCCGGATTGCGCTTTTGCGCGCGCGCCCGGCACGCTGTCCAGGAGCCACTGCAGCTTCAGTCCGCTGAAGTAGCTGGCCAGCGGCAATCCGGTTTTGCCGCGAAATCGATTGGCCCCGCCGTTCCTCGCGTATTGAGCAACGAGTTGATCAACCCGCGTGTCCTGCCAGACCAGCGCATTGTGCAGCGGCCTGCCGCTGCGCCGGTCCCAAAGAATCGTGGTCTCGCGCTGATTGGTAATACCGACCGCGGCAAGATCGGCCGATTCCAATCCGGCGCGCGCCAGGGCAGCGCCCGCGACTTCCAGCGTGTTCAGCCAGATTTCCATCGGGTCGTGTTCAACCCAACCGGGCTTGGGAAATATTTGTTTGTGTTCTTTCTGCGCCGACGTGATGATGTTGCCGCCGCGGTCAAACACGATGAATCGCGTACTCGTCGTTCCTTGATCGATCGCCCCTACGTATCGCGTCATGGTGTCCCCGTTATTTTTGTGTCGCGCTCATCCGGCATCCGCAATGAGCCGCGAAACCGTGAAATTCATTGTGCACGATCGGATGTCGCTCAACAACTGAACGCGCCCTATTCGGCTCATCCGACGCCGGCACCGGGCTTGAACGCGAACGCGACCACGGCAGCCGCAATGAGCAATGCGAACGAGACCGCGTAGTTCCAAGCCATCTTTTCCTTGAGGAATGTAATGGCGAAGACGATGAATACCGTCAAGGTGATTGCTTCCTGGATGATCTTCAGCTGGAATCCTGTAAATGCGCCGAATCCCAGGCGATTGGCCGGCACCGCCAGGCAATACTCCACCAGGGCGATCAACCAAGACACCAAAATGGCTTTCCACAACGGCCACGTATGGCCGTACTTGAGATGCCCATACCAGGCAAAGGTCATGAAGACATTGGAAAAGAACAGCAAAGCTATGGTGCGCATGGGTTACCCGATACCCGCAATTTTCGCGGACTCCGTCCACAGTCGATTAGCCGTCGCCTCGTCGCGGGCCGCCGCCGTCGGCGTCGCAGGCCGGCATTGGTAGAAATACTCGCCGCTGATCGCGCCCACATCAGGCGAGGAAGCCAGATAGACGATGGTTTCGGCGCCTTTTCCAGGCGAGATGGCAAAGAGCTTCGCGACGCGCACCACGCGCGACAGAAAGCCGCCGCTGCCGTCACCGAAGCGCGTGGCAACGAACCCGGGATGCAGGCAGTTCGCGGTGACGCCCTTGTCGATCCAGCGGCGCGCAAGCTCGCGCGTAAACAGAATATTGCAGAGCTTCGATCGCCCGTACGCGCCGATCGCGGAGTAGCCCTTGGCGGCTTGAAGATCATCGAAGTCCAGCGTGTATCCCTTGTGCGCGTCCGACGCGGTACTGACAACCCGCGCCGGGGAGGCGGCGAACAAACTGTCACTCAATCCCAGCGTCAGCACGAAATACGCCATGTGATTGGTCGCGAATGTCTCCTCCAAATTGTCCGGGGTGAGCTTGCGCGCACCGAACAAGGCCCCTGCATTGTTGATGAGCACGTCGATGCGCGGCTCCGCCGCTGCGATCTGCGCCGCGATTCGCTTCGTTTCGGAGATACGTGATAGATCGCCGTAGTGAATCGAATGCGCAGCGCCGTTGCCGTTGTTGGCCAATCGGCTCAGGGCCTTCCGGCCGCGTTCCGCATCGCGCGCGACGAGCACCATGCGCGCACCCAGTATGGCCAGCCTTTGCGCGGCGATCTCGCCAATACCCGACGTCGCCCCCGTGATGACAACCACTTTGCCCTTCATATTCCCTCCACTTTTTTTTGAGGCAATGCACTGTAGCTCAAGGCCGGCCGTCTGCGGCGTCTGCCCCGCGCCCTAGGGCAGGGCAAGGGAACATAAGCAAATCACCGACAATGAGTGGCGCATGGGATTCGATTATAGACGCCGTTTTTCTTGCGATGCTTCAATGAGCGCCGCCAGGCGGCGCCGGCGCGTCTCGGGGCGCTTGGCACTAACGATTCGCCAAATGAGGCGATGCCGATAACCGCGCGGCTGCGCTTCGAAGAATTTCCAGGCCGCTTTGGCTTTTTTGAACTTCGCCTCTTCGCTTCGCTCGAGCGTCGCCGTCTTCTTCTGCTCGTACGCATAGATCTTTGATTTCTTCTCGCGGCGATGGGAATAAGCCTTCAGCCCCGCCTCTCGCATCCGTCCCTCAGCTGTGAGAATGCGCACCCAACTTTTCGACCCTTTGCTTGCCGGCTGACTTGGTCCCGTGGGGCGCATCTGCTTGCCAAGGCGGTCGCGGACCACGACGCCGCAACTATACGATCGTTCAATACTGTTCACTGATTCTATCATTTTCAATAAGTTACAGATCTTTGGTCTTTTAAAAGATTCATTTGTGCAAAAACAATTTGGTTCGGCGTTGATCAAAACTTAACCAGCTACAGAGTGTTGCCGGCGCAGCTATTGCTGCATAATCGGCCGGCGCGGCAAGCGCGCATGGACATAACTGGGTTATCAAAGAACGAACAGGGAAGGGCCAATCATGACCAGTGATACCTTTGTACATGAATTCGAAAAGCTTCTTGAGAAAATTCCCAAAGACATCTCATTCCGACAATTGCAGTACGATTATCGGCAGGTCGGTTTTCTCATGGGAATGAGAGTCCTGGAAATGTTTCCGGAGGTGCTGGTAGGACCTCCTCCGCAGTCCCTTCCACCTCCATGGTGGACGGTTCCACCTCAGCAGCGGCAGCAACAGCAACAGCAGGGTCAGCAACAGCAAGGTCAGCAGCAGCAGGGGCAGCAACGGCAGTCCCAGCAGCCTCAGCAGCAGCAGCAGCAGTCCCAGCAGCCTCTGTCAGGTCCCGGCCAGGGCATCGGACCCTATCCACACTCTATCTGTTCTTTCGTATGTACAATAATGAGCTCGTAATCCGCCGGCGAATTGGCAAATAACGACTGGTAGCCAATGACTAGTCGGTTTCAATACCGGCTGCGAGCCGATCGTTGGATTGGTTCACGCGAGTGATGAGATCCTGGAAATCGCTCCTCGGCTGCAACGACGCGAAATAGGGCTCATGCAATGCCCACCAAGCTCTTCGCCACCCGAGTTGGGCTGCCTTGCTGAGGTCTCGCATCGCATCATCACCCTGTCCTTTCAGGGCGTACACCTGCGCGCGAAGCTCGTAAGTGCCGTGGCGTTCGACGCCGGCGGCGATCATCGCGTTGAGCATTGTAAGCACGGCTCCCAGTTCGCGTTGCGCCGACAGTTGATCGCCGAGAATTACATCCACCACCGCCAGATCAATTCGATAGGAGGTATATAAAGGCGTCACAGCTCTTGCAGACCATGGGTCCTCGGCAAATCCGGGCTGTCGATCTGGCGCAACGAGCGCACGGGCGATTAATTCCTTGGCCGCGGGCGCTTCACCCAACAACATCCGCGCATAGGCCAATTCGAATAGAGCATACCCAGAGGGCGACTGATCGAGACGCGATGTCGCCAGATACCTTCGCAGGGAATCGGAGCCTCCTTCGCGATAGGTAACTCGCACGAGCGCAGTGTCGGCATCAACGTCGTTCTTGGTAACGCTGCGGCCGAGTTCCACAGCCTTGCGGGCGGGAGCCGCCATCCCAAGGGAGAGGAACAAAGTCGCTCGCGTCCAGTAACCATCGAAATTGTCGTGCGGTTCAGGGCTTAGGGACTTCGTATTCCAGCGTAGCGCTTCGTCAATCTGCCCACGGGACTCAGCAAGCCATACGAATCCGTCTGCGGCGGCAGCTGTTCCGGGTTTCAGGATACGCGCGCGCTCGCAGGAATCTGCGGCCGCCTCGTACTGTGCCAGGTCTCCAAAGGCCTTACAAAGCTGCTGCCTTAGCGTGAAATTCAGTGGATCCAGAGCCGCTGCGCGCTGATAATACTTGAGCGCCTCTCGCGGTTGCCCATCTGCAAGCCGCATCCGGCCAAGCTCTGCAAAGGCGCCCATGTCATTTGCATTCAACGAGATCGCGCGCCGTAGGTCATCGAAGGCTTCTTTTGCCCTGGATTGAGCGACTCGCAACGCGCCCCGGACGGCATAGGCTGCCGACATGCGATCATCGAGGCGCAGCGCTGATGCGATCAGCGGTTCCACCTGCTCGCTGACCTGCGCAATAGGAAGATTATGAAAATATCCTTGATTCATGCGAGCGTAGGCAAGCTCGGTGTAAGCCGGCGCAAAGTTCGGATCCGCGGCTAGCATTTGCTGGAATAGATCAATGGCACGATCGGTCGATTCTTTGGTCACCTGCTGGGCGTAGTAGCGCGCGAGCAGGTACAGTTGATAGGCCTGCGGGTCCTGCGTGCGTCGCGCAACCAGTTGCCGTTCAGCCTCCGAAGTAAGACGAACTCGCAACGTATCCGCCACCGAACGCGAAATGTCCTCTTGCATCTTGATCGCGTCCTCAACAGGCCGATCGAAGTTTTCCGACCACAAATGATAGCCGCTACGCGCGTCGATGAGCTGCACGGTGACGCGCATGTGATCGCCGGATCGGCGCATCGAGCCTTCGAGAATATGGTTCGTATCGAGCGCTTTACCGATCTTGCGCGCGTCTTCGTTCTGTCCGCGGAATGCAAATGCAGAGGTTCGCGCCACGACGTGCAGGGTGGGGATTTGTGCAAGCCAATTGGATAGCTCTTCGGTGAGACCGTCGCAGAACGATTGATCGGCTTTCTCTACAGTCATATCAATGAAGGGCAACACGACGATCGACATCGCTGCGCCCGCCACTCGACCGCCGGTCGACTTCGTCCAAAACAGCGCACCCGCAGCAAGAAGCGCGATAAGCACGATAAGCACGATGCCGGCCACGATAAACAGCGTCTTATGCTTGTTGGCCTGCGCCGGCGAAATAGCGAGGGGCGGCTCTGCAACGCGCGTCGCCGCGACAGGCCCCTCCGCGGATGCCGCAATCCCGCTCGACGCCTCTACTTTCCGCACCGGTGCGATGAGCCGATAGCCCTTGCGCGGGACATTTGCGATATAGGTCGGATTCGGGTCGATATCGCCCAGCAATTTGCGCAATTGGGACACGGCTTGGTAAACCGATGCGGATCCGACGACCACGCCGGCCCAAACTTCAGTGAGCAGGCGATCGACACTGACGACTTCGCCGCCGGAGTTCGCCAGGCACATGAGCAGCCGCATGGTGCGCGGCTCGAGTTTTTGAGTTTCGATGCCCTTGGAAATGGTATCGCGCGAGGGATTGACGATCCACTCGCCGATCTGCACCGCGCCGTCTGAATTCCCTGTCGGCATCCCATTGCCTCCCACCACCTAGTATAGGCTTGCATACCCGGGTCGGGGGTTGCGTCTTTGTACGTTTTTTGACCAGTTGCGCATCTGTTATGCTGGCTCCGCAGTCTTTTGAGGGAGCCGGCAAATGAAAGCAATGAATATGGTTTGCACCGCAGTTTTCGCTGCGTTGCTCCTTGGCGCTGCGCCAGTGATTGCGAAGGACAGCCCGCCTAAGGACCTATGGGATCGGGTCGAACACCACAATGCAGATTCGAGCGGCGTCAAAATTCATTACGTCGCCTTGGGCAAGGGCCCGCTGATTGTCATGATCCACGGCTTTCCGGATTTCTGGTACACCTGGCGCAAGCAGATGGACGCGCTGAAATCTCACTATCGTGTCGTCGCGGTGGATCAGCGCGGCTATGATCTGTCAGACCGCCCTGCCGGAATCGAGCAATACGCCATGCCGTTGCTGGTCAATGACATCGGCGCCGTCATCAAGGCCGAAGGCCGCAGCAGCGCCGTGATTGTCGGACACGATTGGGGCGGCGCGGTAGCCTGGACGCTGGCGATGACGCATCCGGAATGGATCCAGGCGCTCGTCATTCTGAACTTGCCGCACCCGACCGGCATTCA
>DASQPK010000167.1:0-32288 GCA_035643995.1 Steroidobacteraceae bacterium
ATCGCTTGGCGCAGCTCGAATCGACATGAAGGGATTAGCGCACTGACGCTGGGCGAGCGTAAAGACCGGGGCATCGTTCCACGTGGAACATCTAGTCAGACGAAATCTCCACCGCTCGTCCGGAGCCAGCGCCCAGGTTGAGCCGTGCCACCCCTAAGCGCCGCCCGCAAATCGAAATCGTTTTATCTTGATCATCAACTTCCCTCCATGCTTCGCTGACTAGCCGCCTTGGCATAGAACGCTCTTCCCGGGGCGGCCCGAAGGGGGTAAGGCCGAAGGCCGAGTAACGCAGAGCCCTCGATCACGCGAACCGATCGCTCGGCGTTCGATCAACATGATAAAGACTCCGAGGCAAATTCCACCCGGACGCCCGTGATCCCGTCGGCGCAAGGTAAGGATTAGCGCACTGACGCTGGCCGAGCATTGACATCGGCACACCCGTTCCACGTGGAACATCTACCCCGGCGAAACCTGTCCGCCGCTCATCTTGAACCGTCGCCCAGGTTCGCCGAACGCCGGAAACTCGCCATGCAGGGTGGTCACGATTAACTGTACCGATTGCGACGACACCTCTCGGATGAGGCCGGCCAGGCGCTCGTCATCCAGCTCGGCGGCGGGGTCATCCAACAGCAAGCTGGGTTGCACCGGTGAGCCTTCCGGGAACAGCTTGAGTTGAGCAATCAGCAACGCCGCAGCCAACAACTTCTGCTGTCCTCGGGAGATCCGGTCTTTGACTGCGGTGCCGTCCAATCGGATGGCGAGCTCCGCGCGGTGCGGCCCGATCTGTGTCGCAGCCGCTTCCTGATCATGAGCCCAGCTTTGCTGGAGTGCTTCCCCCATGCTCTGATCCTTGGCCCATCCGCTGCGGTAGCTCAAGGACAATTCCATGCCGAGCAAATTCCGACCGAGCGCCTCAGCACGCGGGCTCAAGGCGGTGACATAGCGCGCACGGGCGGCGGACAGCAGTTCCCCGGAGCGCACCAGGTCGCTATCCCACACCGAGACAATCGCCCGGGGTTGACGGGCCTTCAGGGCTGCGTTCCGCTGCTTCAGCACCTGTTGGTATCGCTGCCAATGACCCACGAAGGCTTGCTCCACGTGGAACACACCCCAGTCTAAAAACCGCCGGCGGCGGCTTGGACCTTCCTCGATGAGATGGTGGACTTCTGGGTCGATGATTTGCACGGGGAGCTGCAGCGCCAACTCCGCCAGGGAGGAGGGCTTGTCACCGTCGATTTGGGCACGGATGCCGGCCCGCGATCCCTCGACCCCCATGGGCACTCGGCGATTGGCGGTATCGACTTCGCCGAAGACTACGAACCGCTCGACGCCATGCCGAATCAGATGTTCCAAGCGGCGGGTACGAAACGAGCGCCCGCGGCCGAGGACATACATGGCCTCGAGCAGGCTGGTCTTGCCCGAGGCGTTGGGCCCGCTGATGAGCGTGAATTGCGGATCGAGCTCGAGCTCCGCCGACTGCAAGCAGCGGAAGTCCGTTACTTGCAACCGGCTTAAAGTCACGGCTTATAGCCTCATCGGCATCACGACGTAGCGCGCGCTGGCATTGCCGGGTGAACGAATCAGGCAGCTGCTGTTGCTGTCGGTGAGTCCTAGTTCGACTTCCTGTCCGTCAATGGCGGCGAGGGCGTCGAGCAGGTAATTCACATTGAATCCCACTTCCAGATCGTTGCCCTCGTAGCCGACTTCGATCTCCTCCTCAGCCTCTTCCTGCTCTGGATTGTGGGCCTGCACGGTCAGGATGTTCTTTTTCACGGTGACGCGAATGCCGCGGTATTTCTCGTTGGACAGGATGGCGGTGCGCTGCAGGGCCTGGCGCAGCACATCCCGATCCGCGCGGATCGCGGTGGCGGGGGCGGCCGGAATGACCCGAGAATACTCCGGGAAACGGCCATCGATGAGCTTCGATGTGAAGCGAATGTCGCCGATCTGTGCACGAACGTGATTGGTCCCGATGGCGACATCGGTAACGCCGTCGTCATTCAACACCCGCTGCAATTCCAGCACGCCTTTGCGCGGCACAATGACCTGCTGGGAGGTCTTGGCCTTCACGCCCAACGCCGTTTCGCACAATGCAAGGCGGTGCCCGTCGGTGGCTACTGCGCGCAACACCTGTCCATCGATCTCCAGCAGCATGCCGTTCAGGTAGTAGCGCACATCCTGTTGCGCCATCGAAAAATGAGTTTTTTCGAGCAACCGCAACAATTCCTTGCGCGGCAGTTGTACCGTTTGCTGCGCGTTGATGTCATCGATCACCGGAAAATCCGCCGCCGGCAGCGTCGATAAACTGAACCGGCTGCGACCCGCTTTGATCACAATTTTCTCCGCCTCGACGCTCAACGACACCGACAGCTTCTCGGGCAGCGCGCGCAAAATATCCAGAAATTTTCGCCCCGGGACGGTGATGTCGCCGGCGTCTTGGACTGCGACCTCCGTCGCCGCCACCAACTCGACTTCCAAATCCGTGGCCGTGATGAGCAACTGTCCTTGGCGAACACCCAGCAACACATTGGCCAATACCGGCATGGTTTGGCGCCGTTCCACCACCCCGATTACCGCCTGCAATGGGGTCAATAATTTCTCGCGCTCTGCCGTCAATTTCATGGGCTCACCGTCTTATCAATCTTAGATTTAGATTCTTAAAAGAGATTATTACTATGATTATTGAAGGACCAAATTCCGGTGCATAAGGTAAAAAACATTATATTAATCAATATCCTACAAGCATACGAAACAACCTCAATACTTGTCCACAGGCTAACCAAAACCTGTCATCGAACTGTGGATATCTTTATCCACAGACTCATCCACAGCTTTTCCTACCCTATCCCGCCAGGGTTCTCAACAGGTTCAGATAATCCTCGCCGATGCGCCGCTCCGTCTCGCGTAACTCCTTGACCCGCCTGCAAGCATGCAGCACCGTCGTATGATCCCGGCCGCCGAATGCGTCCCCGATCTCCGGCAGGCTGTGGTTGGTCAATTCCTTGGCCAATGCCATCGCGACCTGGCGCGGCCGAGCGATCGAGCGGCTGCGACGTTTTGACAGCAAATCTGCAATCCTGATTTTGTAGTACTCAGCCACGGTCTTCTGAATATTTTCAATCGTGACTAATTTTTCCTGCAACGCCAACAGATCCCGCAACGCCTCCTTGGCGAACTCCAGCGTAATCGGTCTGCCGGTAAAATTGGAAGTCGCAACGACGCGGCGAAGCGCGCCTTCCAATTCGCGCACGTTCGAGCGTATCCGCTTGGCGATAAAAAAGGCGACTTCCTCCGGAAGATCGACATGCGTCATTGCGGCCTTGCTCATCAGGATCGCGACGCAGGTTTCGAGTTCCGGCGGCTCAATCGCAACGGTCAGGCCCCAGCCGAAACGCGACTTCAACCGCTCCTCGAGCCCGTCGACCTCTTTCGGGTAGCGGTCGCAGGTCAATATCACTTGCTGCTGGCTTTCGAGCAGCGCGTTGAAGGTATGAAAAAACTCTTCCTGCGAGCGGTCCTTTCCCGCAAAAAATTGGATGTCGTCGATCATCAGGCAGTCCAAGGAACGATACGCGGTTTTGAAATCGTTGATGGTGTTGTGCTGCAGGGCCTTCACCATGTCGCCCACGAATCTTTCGCTATGCACGTAGGCGAGGCGCGCCTCGGAATTGCGCTCCTTGAGCTTGTTGGCCACCGCGTGCATCAAATGCGTTTTTCCCAAGCCGACGCCGCCATAGATGAACAGCGGGTTGTACGCCTTGCCGGGGTTGCCCGCGACCTGAATTGCCGCTGCCTTGGCGAGCTGATTGCTCTTGCCTTCGACGAAGCCGTCGAAGGTAAAATCCACGTTGATGCGGCTGCCCAGGACCGTGGGCGCGAGGAGCTTGCGCATTCTGGCCGCGGCCGCACCGTCATCCCGCACGACGGCCGGCGCGGCCGGGACGATGACCCCGGCTCGCGTGCCCACATCGAGCGCCACTTCCGGGGCAAGCCCCTCGGCAAACGCGAGAGTGAGTTCCTTGATCCTCGGCAGCAGGTTCTGGCCCAGCCACTCGATGACATAGCGATTCGGCGCCAGCAGCCTAAGCTCACCTTCGCGCTCGATCGCCTGCAGGGGCCGCACCCAGGTGTTGAACTGCTGTTCCGGGAGCTCGCCCTCGAGCACTCGCAGACAGCGGTTCCACAGCGACTCCGGCAAGAGCGCTCTCCTTGAGGGTTGGGGCATGGGGCAAACGAACGAAAGGGCAGCGAGTCTAGCTCCAAGTTGAAGGGGCGTCTAAGTATTTTCTAACCCAGATATGAGTCTGAGCGGAAGGGATTTTAGGGGTTCAGGCAGCCGACCCATATCCCGTTGGAAACGGCTGCGGGTTGACCAAAACCCCTATTAAACGTATCCTTCGCGCTCTTTTTTGGCGGGCAACCGTTTTCGCTCGAGTCGCGCTATGAAACGTACCTTTAATCCCAGTAATTTACATCGTGCCCGTACCCACGGTTTTCGTGCGCGCATGGCCACCAAGAGCGGCCGTCGATTGCTGGCCCGGCGCCGCGCCAAGGGCCGCAAGCGCCTCTGTCCCTAACGCGCTCCAGGCTGTCTAGATCCGTAAACTGACGTTCGAGCCGCGCAAGCGTTTGCACCAGCCGGCCGAATTTCGTGATGTGAAACGGCGCGGCAAAAAATTCGCCGATGCATTTTTTAGTCTATCCGTGCTGGCCAATCATGAAACCTATCCTAGATTGGGTTTGAGCATCGCGACGCGCACCTTCGGCACCGCCGTATCACGCAATCGCATCAAACGCCTCGCACGAGAATCCTTTCGCTTGAACCAACATTCATTGCCGCCGGTCGATGTTACCGTCTCTGCGCGAGACGCGGCGCGATTGGCCAAGCTCAGCGTTCTGCGCGCCAGTCTCGATCAGCATTGGAAATCGATCACGCAGCAATGGTAAAACCCCGCCAAATATTCATGTGGAGCATCCGCGGGTATCAGCTCGCCATCAGCCCCATGTTAGGTCCGCGCTGCCGCTTCTATCCCAGCTGTTCCTGCTATGCGCATGCAGCGATTGAACGCTACGGTGTCCTGCGAGGATGTTGGCTCGGTGTGCGCCGCCTGCTGCGCTGTCATCCGTTCACCGCAGGCGGCTACGATCCGGTGCCGGATAAGCGAGCGACTCATGCCTAATATCCGTCTCATGCTGTGGGGCGTCCTCGCCGCGGTTCTGTTTCTGAATTACGAAACATGGCTGCATGACTATGAGCCGCCGGTGAGCGCCGTGACTCAACAGGGTACTGCCCCCGCGAGCGCGCCCGCCAGCACGCTCGGCGACTCACTGCCTCAGCCGGTGCCGAGCGCGCCGGCGGCAGCACCGCCGGCCAGCAATGCGCCGACCGAGGCGGCTGCTGCGCAGCCGGCACTTGCGGCCGCGTCTGAACCGGACTCGAGGCCACCCGCACAGCAGTTGCACGTCACCACCGACGTGCTGGACATCGGCATCAACTTGAAAGGCGGTGAGCTCGATCGCAGCGACTTGCTGCTATACCCGCTGCGCAAGGACACGCCGAATATTCCCGTGAGGCTGTTGAGCTATGAACCGCCGCCCACGCGATACCTGCTGCAAAGCGGGCTCAACGGCGGCAATGGTGAAGCCTCCCCCTCGCATCTGGCGATGTGGAAGTCGGATGAAAAAACCTTCGTCCTCGCGCCGGGCGCCGATGAGCTGCGTGTGCCGCTCACCTGGACCGACGGCATGGGGTTAACCGTCACCAAGACCTTCGTTTTCAAGCGCGGCCAGTACGCCATCCATCTTCAGTACGATGTGAAAAACGACGGTCCAGCGCCGCGCAACTTGGCCTCTTACGCCCGGATCCTGCGTCATTGGGAACACGCCTCGCGCTCTTATTTCGATGTCGAGACTTATTCGTTCAAGGGCCCCGCTATTTACGACGGAACCAAGTCGAAAGATCTCAATGTCGAGAATGACGCCGATGCAAAGTACTCGGCCACTATTACCAATGGCTGGCTGGCCTCCTTGCAGCACCAATTTGTTGCCGCTGTCGTGCCGCGGGCCGGGCAGCCGTATCAATACCAAGTTCAGGTAGTCAACAACGAGTACCTGGTGAGCGCGACGGGGCCGATGACGGCAATCCCCGCGGGTGCCAAAGCGCAGTTCCAAGAAGAGTTATTCGTGGGTCCGAAGTTGCAGTCGCAGCTGGCGGCGCTCGGCCGCAACCTGGAGCGCACCGTCGACTTCGGCGTCTTGACCGTGTTGGCCCAGCCGCTCTTCACCGGCCTCAACTATGTGCACAAGCTCATTGGCAACTGGGGCTGGTCGATCATCATCGTCACGGCACTGATCAAACTGCTGTTCTATCCCTTGAGCCAGGCGAGCGGCCGCTCCATGGCCAAGATGCGCGCCGTGGGTCCGCGCATGAAGCAGATCCAGGAAACCTTCAAGGACGACCGCGAGAAATTGGGCCGCGCCATGATGGAGCTGTACAAGAAGGAAAAAATAAATCCGCTGGCGGGTTGTCTGCCCATGGTGGTGCAGATTCCCGTGTTCATCTCGTTCTATCGGGTGCTGCTGGAGAGCGTCGAGATGCGCCAGACGCCCTTCCTGCTCTGGATCAATGATCTGTCCTCGAAAGATCCGTACTTCGTGTTGCCCTTGCTGATGGGCAGCGCCATGTTCGCGCAGTTCAAATTGAACCCCGCCCCGCCGGATCCCATGCAGGCCAAGATCATGCAGTTCATGCCGCTGATCATGACCGGCATGATGGCCTGGTTCCCCTCAGGACTGGTGCTCTACTGGCTGACGAATACGGTGCTGTCGATCGCGCAGCAGTGGCGCGTGAATCAGGTGGTCGAAGCAGAGGCTGCCAAGCAGCGCAGCTAAGCTCACGGCTCCCTCCGTGTCGTCCAACGATACCATCGCCGCCATCGCCAGCGCTCCCGGGCGCGGTGCGGTCGGTGTGATACGAATATCCGGGCCCGGCGTGCCGCACATCGCCCAAGAGATTCTCAAGTTTCTCCCCACGCCCCGGCTGGCTCAAGTCGCGGATTTTCGCAGCAGCAGCGGCGAACCCTTGGACCGGGGACTGGCGTTGTACTTTCCCGCCCCCGCCTCCTATACCGGCGAGCACGTCTTGGAGCTTCAGGGCCATGGCGGCGCGCTCATCATGGATGTGCTGCTGAAGCGGCTGCTCGAGCTGGGCTGCCGCATGGCAAGGCCGGGCGAGTTCAGCGAGCGAGCCTTCTTGAACGGCAAAATCGACATCGCGCAGGCGGAAGCCATCGCCGACCTGATCGATGCCGGCACCGCGGCGGCGGCGCGCGCGGCGGTGCGCACCATGCAGGGAGAGTTCTCGGCGCGCATCAACGCGCTGCAGGCGCAGATCACCGAGCTGCGCTTGAGTGTCGAGGCGGCCATCGACTTTCCCGATGAAGAACTCGAGTTTCTGCCGGGCAGCGTACTCGGGCGCAGCGTGGCGAATATTCTGACCGGTTTCGAATCCATCGCGGCCGCGGCGCGCCAAGGCGCACTGCTGCGCGAAGGATTGAACGTCGTCATTGCCGGCAAGCCCAATGCCGGAAAATCCAGCTTGCTCAACCGGCTCGTGGGCGATGAGATCGCGATCGTGACCGAGCAGCCGGGAACCACGCGCGACGTGCTGCGCCAGCACCTGCATCTGGACGGCTTGCCCTTGAACTTGATCGACACGGCGGGACTGCGCGCCACCGCCGATGTGGCCGAGGCCGAAGGCGTGCGCCGCGCCCTGAACGAAGTCGACCGCGCCGATCGCGTGCTCTACATTTTGGATGCCGCCGCCGCCCCGCCCCTGGACTGGCGCGCGGAGCTCAAGAAATTGCCGCCGGGCGTTCCGGTCACCTTGATCTTCAACAAAATCGACTTGAGCGGCGGTGCGCCACGAGCCGATGAATCGCTCGATCCTCCGCAAGTATTCTTGAGCGCCAAGACCGGCGAGGGTGTTGCGCTATTGCGCGAGCACTTGAAGGCCCGCGCCGGATACGCAAGCGGTGACGCCGGCGCCCTGTCGGCGCGGCGCCGTCATCTCGACGCACTGCGTCGCGCGCAATCCTGCGTGGTGCAGGCTGCGGAAACCTTGCGCACGACTCGCGCCTTCGAGCTGTTCGCAGAGGATTTACGGCGCGCGCAGCTCGCGCTCGGTGAAATCACGGGCGAGTTCACCAGCGATGATTTGCTCGGGGAAATCTTCAGCAGTTTCTGTATCGGCAAGTGACCTCAAGTTCCATTGTGACCCGCGTCGGCTCAAGACGGTGATCAAAAAGAACCTTTCACGGATGTTTGCCCCTAGTTCTTTTTCGGTTTCCCAAGTCGAAAGGGATAAACGATCGATCATGCTTCACAATATTGCCGGCTCTTGGTTCAAATGACATTTGGAACTGACTGGCCGCGAATTCGTCGGCCGCATCCGGTGATACATCATGAAAAGCTATCTGGGCTATTCGCATTCCCGCGAATAATGCAATAGGAATTTGCCCAAGATTCGATAGCTCAAGCGTAATAATTCCGTTGTATCCGGGATTAATGAAATTAGCTGTAGCGATGTTTAGTCCTTCTCTTGCCCAACAAGACCGTGCCGTAACAACGCCTTTAACGTTGGTAGGAAGTTTGATCCATTCAAGAGTAGGTACGAGAGCCAATGACCCAGGATGAAGAAGAAACTGCTCCCGAAACATGAACTCGTGTTGATCAAATTTTTGGCGTTGCGTCTGCGAAGTGCCGTGAGCATCATGTTTTGCGTAGGCCCGTGGGTCCACGTGAGACGTGCCGCTCCCGCGCACTAATAACGCCATGTTTCCGAGCCTAAGATCGACAGAAATTGCGCCAATTTGCTCCATACAAAGGATAGGGGATAGATACATCTTCCCCTGCTGGATTAAATCAACGATTCGCGTCGAGCTAATTACTGACATTGCTGGAGACCGGTTCCTTTTCGAAATGCTCAGACCAAGTGCTTATTGCGTCTTGATGCAAGATACTTCTGTCACATAGACGATTAATTTTAAACAATGAAAGATCGTCCTTGTCTCGCGCATCATGATAGACGGCTAGCCAACCCGCGAATAAAATGTGGCGAAAGTCGATCGGGTCATTTACCAAATGGCGCTTTTTGCTTTTACCCTTTCGTGCTTCGATTTTGGTACATATTGCAGGGGTACCATTGAGTAGCGCTGTTACGATGCCGTTTAACTCATCTGCGTTTGGGTGGACATAAAGCGTCTTCCCCATTCTCCGCAGAATATCCTGCAAAGCAGTTGTAGCTAATTTGACCTGGTTAGGGTCAAGTATTCGCATCTCTGGCGGAATCGCAGAGACGTGTCGTCTCATCGGTTCGTACATGGAATTCAGCGGTTGCCGCAAGTTTTGATGATTTACGCCTTCCCACCGCTCCCAACCCAAAAAGGTAAGTGCATCCTGGAGCATTGAATATCTACTCATGGTAGGTGGGTGAGTTGCCGACCAACGTGACCCTCTGTGGTCGAGTAGGTGAAACAGCGAACGATATGCCGGAAGAAAACTGGGCCCCATGATTAGCAGCCCAAATAGGTCGCAGAAATACTCTTGTCGCCAACGAGCAAAGGCGTCAGCTAATGCGGGGCCGCTTAGAGTTTGTGTATATGTATTAACCAACCAAGCTTGAAGGTCCGACGGAGAAGTGAACGGGCTCCCATGGAGAAGTACGGTGGTGACCTTGGCTTCAAGTTCGTGTTTGAGCTCGTGATATGCATATGCTACGTGACCGATTTCATGACCAAGAATTGTATGCAGGAGCACTTGGTACTTAAAGGAGCGTGGGAAAACGACGTTGAAAATTCGCCGTCTGCTTAGTGCTTTGGTTTCTGGAAAGACCGCATAAACAAACATCCCACCATTCGCAGAAAAAAAGAAAAGCGGATCTAGTTCGTGCGCTGCCTTTACGTTTTCGCGACAGACCTCAAGCGCCATTTCCTTGATCACTAGCGCAAATGGCCATGACAGTTCGCCGATATGCGAACGTTCGATCTTTGTAATGGTGTCGGAGAGAAGATTAATTTGGCTAGCGAGGGTGTGGATCTCCGCTAGATTTGCTTCGTCGACGACCTGAACCTGTGCGGAAAGCGAATTAAGCCTCGCGCGACATTCCTTGTAGAATTCTTCGCTTTTAGCGCTCCCGTACGCGTGACGAAGCGTATCATCTAGAAGTCGCTTAATATTTAGACATTCCTCTTTGAGGAACATCCGGGGCTTGAGCATCCTTACTCCAGTTTCGACGGCTATTTAGAACGCTTTAATTCTTGTATCAAGCCTTCAAGAAATTCCTTTGCAATCGCCCGCGCCGAAGTTGAAGCGCCCGCTCCGCGCTTATGCACGTTTTCCAATGCTGCCTTTACTTCCTCTACGAACGCGTTCTTGTCGGTTTGATTAGGACGCATTGAGGCATGAGTTGACGCGAGGGCATTTTCGATGGCGCCCTGGTCTTCCTGCTCTGACGCTAAGTAGTCTGGATGAAACGTGGGAGTTTCCAAGATTCCGACAGGCGCTCCGCTCTTAATTGAATCGAAGCGATACATATCTAACAAGCGCAGGATGCCTAGAAAATATATATCGCGACTCTCAGTCTCCTCTTTGGGGACCTTGCCAAATCGTTCCATCGCGGCGCGTGCGAGGATCCCGTAAAGGACTCGCATCTCGCCCTGCTGATTTGATTCTGCTACGAGCATGACGCCCCCTTGAAATTGATATTGCTCTATCGACGTTTTGACTACTAGTCGCTACGCCTCAATTGCTGCATTGCCGCATGGAACTGCTGCTCATATCCTTCCGATATAACCCAGTAAGTGCTCAGAAGTACAGCTCAATATCGTATAGAATCATATAGAAACGGATAGAATCATATAGATCAAGCTCTTAGCTACTGGGTACACGTGGAATTCGATCCGCTCAAATATTACAAAGCCGTCGGCAGGCAACGTGTTCGGCTTCCCGCGGCTGTTGCTGTGAGCTTGGCCTGGTCGGACTCTATCAGTGATATACCGTGCATCGGCGTTGTCACAGCACCCGGCGAATTAATCTGCGCGAAAATGACTGCTGTAAGTTCGACCGGAACGCATCCCCTCGCCGAAGCAATTGCCCGGCGAGAATTTTTGCGCGACGGTGAAGATATGTCCTTGGGAGAGTTAGCAGTGGCTACTTTCGTTTTAAGCAATCGCGTTTTTAACTTCAGCGCAAGATGGACCAAAGACAAGGCGCAGATCGATCTCGACCTAAAGTCGACCACCACCCTCATTCTGGGCTGGAACTCCGACAGCAAACAAGAACAGCCGCTAATCTTTCCTGCGGTTCGCGATCAAATTCTATTTTTATGGTCGCGCGCACGATTCGAAGAATTGCTCCGGTTGCCGATTTCCTAAAATGGAGTTCGAAATTGACTCGTCCCCGAATAAGTTTTAGGACGATGTCGCAACAACCACATCGGAAAGTAGCACCCGCCGCCGAAGCGAACTCGAGTACGCGGGCACTACGCGCTGTCGCCGTTCGGCGACATCAGACTCCCTGTTCGGTGCGATCCAAATCCTGAATGTCGACATCGATCAAGCGAGACAGACGCGCGAGCACACCCAGAACGGCCAATACGCCCAGCGTGACGATGGCGGTCATGAGTGGAAAGCGCCAAAATAACCACAGCATTGTGGCCGCAGAAATCGCCACTACTGCGAAAAACGCAACAATGCCAATGCGCGAGGATGCAGAGTCTTCCATGCCAAATACCCCCGGAGCCAAACGACGCGAATCAAATAGTATACCTACGGCGTACTTGAACTCCTATACAGGATTCCCTCTAATTTAGTTCGTGTCAACCCGCACTATTAAACGCTCATACAATTATTTTTTATCCCAGCATGGTTTCGCGCCGCCAGTGACGCGCCGTGAGAACGAACAGCAGCAGCGCAAGGCCGAGCGATGCTGCGGCGGACACCAGCACATCGGCCAATAAAATCGGTTCATCCTTGAGGACGCTGGTCATCAGCAAATGTTGGCTCAACGAGGGAATGAACATCAGCGAGCTCTTTGTTTTCAGTGAGTAAATGCTGGCAAATGCAATCGGCAGCGTGGGGACCAGCAGCACGCTGGTCAGGTAAGTCTGCGCCTCGCGGTAGGTGCGCGTGAACGAGGCAACCAAGGTCATGAGCGTGGCGCCCAGCGGCACGAACGGCAAACAGATCGCGAAGAAAATCAGCGCGGTTTGCAGGCCTAGATTGGCGCTCATGCCGATGCGTTCGAGCGGCACGAAGCGGAACACGCAAACGAACGCGGTCAGGCTCAAGGCCAGCGAAATGCACATGTAGGCGCAGGTCGCCAGAATTTTGCCGCCCACCAACGCCGCGCGCGCCACGGGCAAGCTCAACAACGCCTCCAGCGAGCCGCGTTCGCGCTCGCCCGCCGTGGAATCAATGGCCAGGTACAAGCCGCCCATCAGCAGCGCAAACAGCACGAAGTACGTCATGAAACCGAGCACCACCACCGCGCGGCCGGTGGGAGTCGCAACATCGACCTCATTGACCGCGACGGGCAGCGACAGCAGCGGGCTCACGCCGCGCAGCTGCAGCCGCAATTGCGCGATGCTGCTGCCGTAAGCGCCCAAGATCCCCCGGGCCCGGTCCGCTACTTTTCGCGTTTGCGAATCGGCGCTGTCGGCGAACAGCAAAATGGGCGCCGGCATCGCCGCCGCAAACAGCCGTGGGTACTCTTCCGGCACCAGAAGCACGACTTGGGAACCGCCGCCGCGGACGGCGGCGCGCGCCTCGTTCTCCGACAGTTCGCTCAAAGTGAGCTTGACGCCGCGTGCTTTCAAAAACTGCGTCAGCCCCGGCGCGTAGTGGCTTCCCGAGATCGTGAGCTTCAAG
Organism: Steroidobacteraceae bacterium; assembly: GCA_035643995.1. Classification (GTDB taxonomy): domain Bacteria; phylum Pseudomonadota; class Gammaproteobacteria; order Steroidobacterales; family Steroidobacteraceae; genus Bog-1198. Next base: position 12,927 of record DASQPK010000167.1, read on the forward strand.
GGCACGTCCGACTCGACCACGCTCTGCTCCAGCATGCGCGATACCATGAGGCCAAAAAGGATCGGTCCGAACAAAGGACCAAACAGCAACGCCGACAGCAGCGTGCGCCGGTCGCGCAGGTTTTCCAGAAACTCTTTGGCGAAAACGATGAACAGGGTGCGCATTTTCAGCTCACGCCTTCCGTGTTCCCGAGCACCTGCAAAAAGGCTTCTTCCAGGGTCGCGGTGCCGCTGCGTTCGCGAATTTCTTGCACCGTGGCGTCCGCCAGCACCTTGCCGTGGCCGATGATGACCACTCGATCGCACAGCGCCGCCACTTCCTGCATGACGTGCGAGGAGAACAGCACGCAGCGGCCCTGGCCCTTCAACGCCAACAGCATTTCACGCAAATTGCGTATCGCCATCACATCGAGTCCATTGGTGGGCTCGTCGAGCACGACGTTGCCGGGATCGTGAACCAAGGCCCGCGCCAGGGCCACCTTGATGCGCTGGCCCTGTGAAAAGCCTTTCGCGCGCCGTTCGATGAAGCCATCCATTCCCAAGGCGCGGGACAGTTCCGCCGTGCGCGATTGCAGGCGCTGCGCCGTCATGCCATGCAGCGAGCCGAAATACCGAATGTTCTCGCGCGCGGTGAGATTGTTGTACAGCCCGGCGGCATGCGGCAGCACCCCCAAGTGAGCGCGCGCCTTGGAGGTCTCGCCGCGGATGTCGATGCCGTCGATGCAGGCCTTGCCGCTGTCCGGCGTCAGAACGCCATACAGCATGCGCAGACAGGTGGACTTGCCGGCGCCGTTGGCGCCCAGCAAGCCGGTGATCTCGCCGTCGCGCGCGACGAAGGACACGGCCTTCGCCGCCTCGATGCTGCCGAAGCGCTTGGAGAGAGCCATCGCCTCGATCATGGCGCCGGGCCCGTCATGCTCAAGAAAAACGGCTCCGGGGTGTGCTGCTCCAGGCAAGTCGCATCGAGCTTGTCGGGCGCGACGCTGTCGAGAAAATCCGCCATCAGCCGCGGTACGCAGCCGGTGCTCAGTTGACCGTGGCCTTCGCCTTTCAATATCAGGTGTCGATGCCGGGTCAGTCCAACCGTCGCTCGTTCGGCATCGACGGGCGGCGTCACGGGGTCTGCCTCGCCGGACAGCAATAGCGTCGGAATATCGCTGTGCAAGGGAGCATGCAGATCCGCGTCCACCGGGCCGTGCGGCCACAGTTTGCAAATCTCCTGCAAGGCATCCACCAACTCCGTGCCTTGGTAGGTCCTCGCCACGGCGGCGCGGTCGATATTGGCGGCCGCGAAAAACGGTTCATCCTCGCTGCAAATCACACTGTATTGCATGCCGTTCGCCAGCTGATCGCCGATCTGCCGCGCGTTCATGACGGATTGGGATGCCAGCGGCCGCAGCTTGCCATGCACGGCTTCATGAATCAGGGCGGGCAGCAAGGAGGCCTGCATGGCGCTGTACGATAAAAACCGCAGCGCCGAGGCCATGATTCTGTGGTTGAACTCGATCTCGAGCGGCAGCCCGCTGTTGGGATCGTCGATGGTCACCGTGACTTTTTGCGGACCGAATTGCCGCAGTAAAGACTCCCAATCCTGTTGCAACTCCGGATACGTCGCGGCGCAGTCAGGCGCTTGCCGGCAGCGCGCCAAGATAAGATTCAAGGCATTCTCGCCATCTTGCGGCGTTTCCGCGCCGATGATCTGTTCCGGATACGTCACTCCGTCCAAAATGACCGCGTGCGCGCGTGCCGGGTAGCGGCGCATGTAGAGCTCCGCGACCCGCGTGCCATACGACGCGCCGTAGAGATCGATCTGCTCATACCCCAGCGCGGCACGCATCTCGTCCAGATCTCGAACCGCGATGCTGGTGGTGTAGAAACGCACCCGCTGGCCCAGCTTGGCGAGACATTCCTTGGTCGCTTTGCGCAGCGCCGGCATCGGATCCACGGGCTGCTGCCACTCCTCCGGGTATTCGCAGGTCTGGGGGCTGGAGTTTCCGGTGCCGCGCTGATCCACGAGCACGATGGCGTGATTGCGGTTGACGCGCGCAAAGGCGCTGCTCAAAGCCACGTACACCTGAATGGCGCTTTGCCCGGGGCCGCCCGCCAACAGGAACATCGGCGCCGCCGTGCTGCGCCGATTGAGCGCCGGCACCACGGCCACTCTCAGCGCTATCGACCCATCCTTGGGGTGCTCACGATCCTCCGGCACGCGAAGTGTGCCGCAGCGCGCGGCAATGGAGGTCAAATGCAGCGGATGCTCGAGCCGGCATTCCGTGAGAAGCACCGGGACATCCTCGGCATGGGCCTCGCCCGCCGCCCACCCCGCGCACAAGCCAACCCACATGAGCGTTACCAACCCCTGCCGCATGCCACCTCCCAGTGACGGCGATTGTATGGGATTAGCCACCCGCGCTTGGCTCCATCTTGGTAGATTTGCGGCCCAGTTGGACTTTCGCTTAAGTTATATGCCATGACCGTCATTCGCGAAGCCGATGTGATTGCGAGCGTTGCCGACGCCCTGCAGTACATTTCTTACTACCACACGCCGGATTTCATCCGCGCCATGGGACGCGCATACGCCATCGAACAGAGCCCATCGGCGCGCGATGCCATCGCGCAGATTCTCACCAATTCGCGCATGTGCGCCGAGGGTCACCGGCCGATCTGTCAGGACACCGGCATCGTGGTGGTGTTCGTGCAAGTGGGCATGGGCGTTACCTGGGACGCGACGCTTGATCTTGAGTCCATGATCAACGAAGGCGTGCGCCGGGCATATTTGAATCCCGAGAACAAGCTGCGCGCCTCCATCGTTTCCGATCCTGCTTTCAAGCGCGCCAATACGCGCGACAACACCCCGGCGGTCATCCACACCGAACTGGTGCCGGGAGACCGGCTCGACATCACGGTTGCCGCGAAAGGCGGCGGCTCGGAAAACAAATCCCTGTTTGCGATGTTGAATCCATCGGATTCCGTCGCCGACTGGGTGCTGGAAATGGTGCCCGAGATGGGCGCGGGCTGGTGTCCGCCGGGAATGCTGGGCGTCGGCATCGGCGGCAGCGCCGAGAAAGCCATGCTGCTCGCCAAGAAATCGCTCATGGATCCCATCGACATCGGCGATCTGATCGCGCGCGGAGCGAAGACGCCGCTCGAAGAGTTGCGCCTGGAAATCTACCGGCGCGTCAATGCTCTCGGCATCGGTGCGCAAGGCCTGGGCGGCCTGACCACGGTGCTCGACGTCAAGATTTTGGACTATCCAACGCACGCGGCATCGCTGCCCGTGGCCGTGATTCCCAATTGCGCCGCCACCCGTCATATCCACTTCACGCTGGATGGCGCAGGGCCCGCGGTCCTGACGCCGCCGGACCTCAATTTGTGGCCCAAAGTTCAGTGGGCCGCGGATGCCGGCGCGCGCCGGGTGTCGCTCGATGGCCTGACACAACAAGAAATCGCGACGTGGAAGCCGGGCGAACGATTGCTGCTCTCCGGCAAGCTGCTGACGGGCCGCGACGCTGCACACAAGCGCATCTGCGCATTGCTCGAGGCCGGCAAGCCGCTGCCCGAGGGCTTGGATTTCACCGGCCGCGTCATCTACTACGTCGGTCCTGTGGATCCCGTGGGCAGCGAAGTCGTGGGGCCGGCGGGTCCGACCACCGCCAATCGCATGGATCGATTTACGGACACCATGCTCGGCAAGTCAGGATTGCTGGCGATGGTGGGGAAGGCCGAACGCGGACCTGAAACGGTCGCCTCCATCGCGAAGCACCGTTCCGCCTACTTGATTGCGGTCGGCGGAGCGGCCTTTCTCGTGTCGAATGCCATTCGCGCCAGCCGCATCGTTGCCTTTGCGGAACTCGGCATGGAAGCCGTGTACGAGTTCGACGTCAAGGACATGCCGGTCACGGTGGCTGTGAGCGCGGATGGCGAGTCGGTGCACGAAACGGGACCGAAGAAATGGGCCGGGAAATTTGCGGGCATTCCCGTCGCGGTGGAATGAGCGCGGGCCGACGCCGGCGACAACGGAGCCCGTCGCAAAAGCGCGCCCGCCGCCTACAGCGGCAGGCGCATCAGCAGCCCGGGTCCAAATCGCGTGTCGAAGTTACCGATGACGCTGAATCCGCAGGCGAGATAAAACTGTTCCGCGTGACGATTGCCGATCACATGCAAGGTGGTCGACCCCTTCGAACGCGCAACCTCGGCGCAATGTTCCACCAACTTTTTTCCGATGCCGCGGCGTTGAATACCCGGCTCGACAAACAGCGCGTCGAGTTCCATGTCGCCGTCTTCGCGCGACACGATCGCGGAAAAGCCGACGACGGCGCCGTCCTGCTCGAGGACGAACACGCCGCCGGCGAGGATCTGCTCAACCGGCAGATCAATGGCATCCGGATGCCGCTGCAATGCCTCGCGGTCGCCTTCATTGCCCAACGATGCGCGCAGCTGCAGAGCCTCGAGGGCTCGGCGTTCAGCGAGAAGGGCAGGACGAATCATCCGGCGGACTATAGCACTGCGATTTTGACCGCTTCATACAGCGGACTGAACACTGGATCGGTAGACATCAGAGTGCGTAAAGTACGATCGGTGTTGCATCCCGCAATGCATGGCTTCTGCCAGATGATGTTGAGCGGCCCGATACTTACGCTTGGGGGGATGGGAAGCCGGCCGGCAACTGCGCCTTTATCTGCCGTTGCCGGCCGGCTTGCTATCCCTCCACGCCATGCTGTCAACCGCTCAACGCTAGTACTTGATCGAACAACCGTAGGGTGTGGTCACGGGGTGCGGCACGGGATTGCCTTGCACCACTGCCAGCATCGCTTCCTTCAAATAAGGTTCGGCGCGCGCAATATCCGCTTCATCCACGGTCGCGAGGCTGTCCATGCCTCCCATGTACTGCAGTGTCCCATTCTTGTCGATGACGAATAGATGCGGCGTCGTCTTCGCCGCATACATGCGCGCGACCTCACCTTGTGGGTCCAGCAGCACGGCGGCGGGGACCGCTTTGCGCGACTGCGTCAGGGCATTCGCGGCAGGTCCATTCACATAGCCTTGCTTGCCGGGGGCCGATGAGATCACCGTCAGCCACACGACGCCGTTTCGTTGCGCCAGGCCCTGCATGCTTTGCATGTTGCCGCTGGTGTAGTGCTTGCGGGTGTAGGGACAGTCGGCGTTGGTCCATTCCAGAACCACGGTCTTGCCCCGATACGCATGCAGCTGAACCGAGTTGCCCTGGCTGTCCAAGGCGGTGAAGTCAGGGGCGGGCTGGCCGATCTGCGGCGCGGTGCCGGCTGCGACGTCGAAAATGCCGATAATCCCCACCAGGAGCGCGACGATGACGGCAGCCGCTGTGATGCCCGCTCCGCCGCCGTCGTGGCGGCTTCGCGTCCGGAATGCGGCATCGGTGGCGGTATCGGTGGTGGGACCGTTCGAACTATCCGGGCTCATGATCCCTTAGTTACCAAAGGTGTTCCAATGGTTCCCTGGTGCTTTTTGAGTCATGGGATTAGAGTACGCGCCCGGTTTAAAAATCGAGTAGATTCAGCGTCATGCGTTTTGCGAAGGAATACGACGTCATCGTGATCGGCGGCGGCCATGCCGGCACCGAAGCGGCGCTCGCGGCTGCCCGCATGGGGCAAAGCACGCTGCTGCTCACGCACAGCATCGAGACCTTGGGACAAATGAGCTGCAACCCCGCGATCGGCGGCATCGGCAAAGGCCACTTGGTCAAAGAAATTGACGCGCTCGGCGGCGCGATGGCGCGCGCGACGGATCAGGCCGGCATCCAGTTCCGTACCTTGAACTTGAGCAAGGGACCGGCTGTGAGGGCCACCCGCGCACAGGCGGATCGACAGCTATACCGTCGTGCGATTCGCCGAATTCTCGAGTCCCAGCCCCATTTGTCGCTGTTTCAACAGGAAGCGGCCGATATCCTGCTGCAAGGCGAACGGGTCGTGGGTGTCGTCACCTCGAGCGGCGTTGAATTCCGCGCGCCGGCCGTGGTGCTCACCGTCGGTACGTTCTTGGGCGGCAAAATTCACGTAGGCCTCGAGAGCCATGCGGGTGGCCGCGCCGGCGATCCTCCTTCCCTGAAGCTGGCATCGCGGCTGCGCGAATTGAAATTGCGCGTCGGACGATTGAAGACCGGCACGCCGCCGCGCATCGACGGGCGCAGCATCGATTTCTCCGCGCTGCGCGAGCAGCACAGCGATGATCCGCGGCCGGTTTTTTCCTACCTCGGCACCCGTGCGGCGCATCCACGCCAGCTTCCCTGCCACATCACGGCGACCAACGAACGCACTCACGACATCATTCGCGCCGCCACCGCCCGCTCGCCGCTGTTCTCCGGTGTGATCGAGGGTGTCGGCCCGCGCTACTGCCCGTCGGTCGAGGACAAAGTCGTGCGATTCGCCGACAAGCATTCGCACCAGATCTTCGTCGAACCCGAAGGCTTGGATACGCACGAGATTTACCCCAATGGCATCTCGACCAGCCTGCCCTTCGACGTGCAGTACGAATTCGTGCGCACCATCGCCGGATTCGAGCAAGCACACATCACGCGGCCGGGCTACGCCATCGAGTACGATTTTTTCGATCCGCGCGATTTGAAGTACAGCCTCGAAAGCAAGTACCTGGCCGGCCTGTACTTCGCCGGCCAGATCAATGGCACCACCGGCTATGAGGAAGCGGCCGCGCAAGGGCTGCTCGCAGGCTTGAACGCGGCACGCCAGGTTCAGGAGCGCGTTCCCTGGTGTCCGAAACGCAGCGAAGCTTACCTGGGCGTACTGGTCGATGACCTGATCACGCGGGGCGCCACCGAGCCGTACCGGATGTTCACCAGCCGCGCCGAATACCGCTTGTCCTTGCGCGAAGACAATGCGGATCTGCGCCTGACGCCACAGGGAAGGGAGCTCGGGTTGGTTGACGATTCGCGTTGGGAATTCTTTCAGTGCAAGCGCGCCGTCGTCGACCATGAGATCGATCGGCTGCAGCGCGCGGTCGTGCAGCCGTTTCAAGTCGATGCCGCACTGCTCGGCAAACTGGGCGCGCCGCTGTCGCGAGAGGCCCATGCCTTTGACCTGTTGCGTCGGCCGGAGATTTCTTACGACGATTTGCAGTGCGTCGTGCCGATGGCAGCGGCCGATTGGCATGGCGATGAGCGCTTGAGCGAACAGGTGAAACTGCAGGTCGAAGTGCAGGCGAAATATTCCGGCTATTTGCAGCGCCAGAGCGATGAGATCGAGCGCCAGCATCGCTACGAAGAAATGCGCCTGCCCGCCGATATCGACTATTCACAAGTCGGTGGATTGTCGAACGAGGCGCGTGAGCGGCTCGGCGATGTGCGTCCTGAAACCTTGGGACAGGCTGCGCGAATCCCGGGACTCACGCCGGCCGCGGTTTCGCTGCTGCTGGTGCATCTGAAGAAGCGCGATCGCGCTGCGTAAACCGCGCAACGCCAAGGCTGTCATGAAGAGCTTTCTTTACGATTTTATCGTGCCGGGACTCGACGGCAGCGCCAATATCTTGGCAGGCCTGCGGGGCAACGCGGCATTGGTCGTGAATGTGGCCAGCAAATGCGGCTACACGCCGCAATACGCGGGCCTCGAGGATCTTCATCGGGAACTGAGACCAGAGAATTTCACGGTGCTTGGTTTTCCGTGCAACCAATTCGGCGCCCAGGAACCCGGCACCGCGTCGGAAATTCAAACATTTTGCTCCGTCAATTTCGGCGTGACGTTTCCCCTGTCGGCCAAAATCGACGTCAACGGTCCCCGTCGCCATCCGCTGTACGCGTGGCTGACGGCGCCGGAAAACGGCTTTCCCGGCGACATCGAGTGGAATTTTGAGAAATTTCTCATCGATCGCGACGGCCGGGTGATTTGCCGATATCCGGCGGGCACCAAGCCTTCCGATCCCACCCTGCTGCAAGATTTGGCGAACGTTTTATAGTGCACGCCGGCAAATTCCGCCGTCAGGCCGCTATCAGTGGCAATTTGCCCGCCCACTCTTTAACATCAGCGCACTTGATTTGAACCCCTGAAAGGCTCGGAGAACTAGATGCTTTTTCGATTGAATCCCGCAGGTCAGATCGCAGGCGCGGCGCTTTCTTTGAGTTTGTCACTGGGCGCGCATGCCGCAGGCGATCCGGCCCAGGGCGAGAAAAAGTTCTATACCTGTTTTGGATGCCACGGGGTCGCCAATTACAAAAACGCCTATCCGGATTACAGCGTGCCGAAACTGCGCCACCAGAACGGCGCCTACCTGATTGCGGCACTGCAAGAGTATCGTGACGGCACACGGCCCCATGCCACCATGCACGCGCAAGCGGCCTCGCTGTCGGATCAGGATATCGAAGACATCGCTGCCTACTTGCAAGGCGCCGAAGCGGTGAAACCCGGCACGCCCGGCGCTTCGCCTAAGGCGCCGAAGCAAGTGGCGGCTTGCATCGCTTGTCATGGCGAGGGCGGTCTCGGCGTCGAAGCGCCACTTACACCTAAGCCGCCGGTGCTGGCCGGACAGCACGTGGATTACCTCGAACAAGCCCTCACCGCGTACCGCAACGGCCGGCGCAAGAACGTCGTCATGGACAGCATGGCGCAGCTGCTCACCAGCGATGAGGATGTCAGGATTGCCGCCGCCTACTTTGCAGAGCATCCCTCGCCGCTTACCACCGCGACCAGCGATAGCAAATAACCTTCGGACTCAAGTTTTACTGGCGCAGCATCGTCAGGAACTGCGCGAACGTCGCGTAGTAAGCGTCGAGGTTCTGTTTCTTTCGATACCCATGGCCCTCGTCGGCGGCCAGCAAGTACCACACCTCGCGGCCTTTGGCGCGCAGCTTGTTGACGATCTGTTCCGCTTCGGAGAGCGGCACCCGCGGATCGTTCTTGCCGTGAACCACCAGCAGCGGGACGGTAATGCGATCCGCGTTGGTCAGCGGCGAGATGCGCCTCAAGAAGCTGCGCATCTCCAGATCGCGTTCATCGCCGTATTCGGCGCGGCGCTGGTTTTGCCGGTACGGCGCCGTATTGGTCAGAAAACTCACGAAGTCGCCAATGCCCGCAACATCCACGCCGCCGCGCAATCGGTCGCTGTAATTGACCAGCGTTGCCAATGTCAAATAACCGCCATACGAGCCGCCCGCAACCACCACGTGCTTGGCATCGAAGGCACTCTGCTGTCTGATCCAGACCAGCATCGCGCCGACATCTTTCACGGCGTCCTCGCGCAGCATGCCGTTATCGAGCGCCAGGTAACTCTTGCCGTATCCGGACGAGCCGCGCACGTTGGGCGCAATGACCGCGAAGCCCAGCTCATTGACCACGTATTGAATCCAGGGATCGAAGCCGGGACGAAACTGCGATTCAGGTCCGCCGTGCAATGAGATGAGCACCGGATGCGGGCCTGAAGTGGCGGGCTCGTAGACATACAGCGGAATCTGTCGAGCGTTGCCGTCGGTACGGTCGAATGTCGGAAATTGCACAAGGCGCGGCACGACAAATTTGCCCAGGTCGACCGGACCCGCTTCGCTGAACGTCCAGGGCTCCAGCCGATTCTCCTCGATACTCAAAACGTAAGCGTCCCGCGGCTGATTCGCCGCCGCGAAGCCGAACGCGAGGCGCTTGCCATCCGGATCGAAGCTCAAGGAACCGATGATGCCGGGCGTGCGAATCTTGGGCGGCGTGAGGTCCTGGTGCGTGCGCAAATCCAGCAGGTTGAGTTTGCCGGCGCCGGCTTGATTGCTGACGTAGGCCAGGTAATGCCCATCGCGTGAAATCGCCAACTCCTCGATGTCCCAGGGAATGTGCCCTGAAATAATGGTTTTCTCATTGGTGAAGAGATTGATGTAGCGCAGCCGCGCGAACTCCCCGTCAGCGTCCGAAATGAAATACACACCCTGGCCGTCGCGCGTAAATTTGGCGCCGGCGATGCCAACCTTCGCCGCGGAAGGGTCGACCTCGCGTTTTTGTCCGGAATTCAAATCGACGATGTACAGATAGCCTTCGGCAGGCGACACCTCTTTGAACACCAGCAGCTTGGTATCGTCGGGCGACCAATCGAGCACCGACCAGCTGGCGCCGCTCGAGTCGCCGGTCAATGCGAGGCGCGGCAAGGTGCCTGATTCCGGGTCCACGATATCGATGTCATAGGTATGGCCATCCCGAGCGGTGCTGAAGAAGGCCACTTCGTTCCCGCTGTTTGACCACCGCGGCGCGCCGTTCAGGGATTTGCCGTCGGTCAGCAATGTTGCCGCCGGTTCGCCCGCTCGCTGGTAGTAGAGCTGGGCATTCTCATTGCCGCCCACGTCCTTCAGATAAACGTAGGCATTGCGCGACGGGTGAGGCGAAAATGCCGCTTGAGTTACCGGGTCGCTGAGGAAAGTCAGTTGACGCCGGGCGCCGCCCGCCTGATCAACCAGATGAAGCTGATCGACATCGCCGAAGCGAGTCGAGATCAGCAATTGGCCCTTGGGAGACCAACCAAGCGGCGTCGCCTGGCGCGCATTGCGGTAACCATTCAATTTTTCGGCGAGATCCGCGGGGACCTGCGGGATGTTGTCGAAGGTCAAATTGCCGCGCTCGACGCGTGAGGCAGCGAGGACCTCGGAATTGGCCAGGAGCGCGGCTGCCAGCAGCAACAACAAATAAATTCGGTTCATGATTCCTATGTTCTCACACGGCGGGGATAATGAGATCGATGGCGGGCTTCGAGCATTTGATTGAATCTTACGACGTCCGCGATCTATTGGACGACATCGCGAGCGCCGACCCGGCCGCGTACCTGCACCGCTGCTTTGCGGAAGGCATCTCCACGCCCGTACTGTCCTGGGCTCGCGTTCAGCAGTTGGCCGTTTGCGCGATGGTGCTCGACGCCATCGTCAATGACCGGGATTACGAATTCCTTGAACGCGAGCTGATTGCCGATTGGCGCGTTCATTATGCGAAGGCTTGCTTGAAGATGAAGGACTTGAGTCTGCAGGCCCTTCGCCGGGTGCTCGAGCACGAACGGCCCAATGATGCCGACGCGGCGGCCGAACTTGAAACGCTCGTCAATCGATTGGCGGGTGCCTGAATGAGTAGCGCCCTGTGGCATGCTCGCTGGGCCGTGGCGGCCGCCGCCGTCTGGATGCTGGCCGCTTGTGCCTCTTTCAAGCCTAAGATCGCGCCGCCGCCGGCCCCGCCACCCCCTCTCGATGCCTCGTATGATTGGCATGTGCTTCTCGTCGCGCCTTTCGGCAGCGTCCTCAAAGACATCCCGTTGGCACTGCACGAGGTGTTGGTGTTTCGCGACGAGGAGCGCAGCGCCTCGCCCGCCGATGACCTGGAGTGTTACGCCGCCAACGGGGCGGCCCCGCGCTTCATGACGCGTACGCCGTCTTCGTACCTGCTGTGCTTCAATCACGGCAAGTTGTCGCGCATTGAAGCCACGGTGCGGCTGCCGCAGAACGAGTCCGCTCTGATTGTCGCGGATGCCTGCGCACTGTGGACGAAGAATGCGCAAGCGCCGAGCTCCGCAGGTTCCGGCAGCGCCGCAGCTTCCGACGGCGCCGACGCCTGCGCAGGCGCGGATGGCGGCGTTGCTTTCGCCGCCCGACTCGAAGACGCGCCGAATGAAGAGGATACTCAGCTGACCATGCAACTCGACGCGTCTGACCGGTAGTCACAGGCTCTTGGGCACGCGAGATGCGGAACTCGAATTGCTCGACTCGGGCGCGAGAGAACTTGGAATCGATTTAGGCGCCCGCGCCGAATCGCTGCTGCGGCTGGTGGATGAGCTGGAGCAGGGCAACGCGCTGTTTAATTTAACCGCGATCCGTGATCGTCCCGGCATGCTTCGAAAACATGTGCTCGACAGCTTGAGTTTGCAGCCCTACCTGCTTGGTACACGCGTGGCCGATGTCGGCACCGGTGCGGGCTTTCCGGGCCTGGTGCTGGCGATAGTCAATCCGGAGCGCCGGTTTACGCTGATCGAGGCGACCGGGAAAAAGGCGCGATTCGTCGAGCAAACCACGGAGCGCTTATCCTTAAGCAATGTACTGGTCGCCAATTCTCGTGCGGAAACCTATAGACCGTTCGAACTTTTCGATACAGTGGTAGCCCGAGCCCTGTCGTCGCTGGCGGATTTCGTGGCCTATGCCGGCCATTTGTGCGCGCCGGGCGGACGATTGCTGGCGATGAAGGGGAAACGGCCGGATGATGAGATTTCCGCACTGCCGCGATCCTTCCGCGCACTAGCAGTGCATCGCTTGAGAGTGCCGGGCCTGACCGACGAGCGGCATCTGGTGGAGCTGGTACGGAGCCCCAAATCGAGCAAAACATGAAGGCCAAGACATGAAACGGGTCATCGCGTTGGCCAATCAAAAAGGCGGCGTGGGCAAAACCACGACCGCCGTGAATCTGGCTGCGTCGTTGACTGCGACCAAGCGCCGCGTCCTGCTCATTGACTTGGATCCTCAAGGCAATGCCACCATGGGATGCGGGATCGACAAGCATGCGCAATCGCGCACCAGCTGCGACGTCCTATTGGGTGATTGCGGCGCCGTTGAGGCAATGGTGCCGGTCGAATATGGCGGTTTCATGCTGATGCCGGCGAATCAGGATCTCACCGCCGCCGAAGTGCGCTTGCTCACCATGAACGTTGGGCGCGAGTTCAAATTGCGCAATGCCATCGCGCCCGTGCGCGAGGATTTCGACGTGATTCTCGTCGACTGCCCGCCGTCGCTGAATATGCTGACCTTGAATGCACTCGTGGCGGCAGACTCCGTGATGGTCCCCATGCAGTGCGAGTACTACGCGCTCGAAGGCTTGACCTCTTTGATGCAGACCGTCGAGCAAATCAAGGACAGCATCAATCCGGTTCTGGAAATCGAAGGATTGCTGCGCACCATGTTCGACCCGCGCAACAATCTGGCCAATGAAGTATCCGCACAGCTCATCGAACACTTCGGCGACAAGGTGTTTCGCACGGTGATTCCGCGCAATGTCAGGCTGGCGGAAGCGCCCAGTTTCGGCAGACCAGTCTTGTTTCACGACAAGGAGTCGCGGGGCGCGCTCGCCTATCTGGCCCTTGCCGGCGAACTGATTCGCCGCGACGAGCTGCCGGGCGAGCCTGTCCCGCCGGACGCGCCTGTTCCGCCGGATGAGCCTGTCCCGCCGGACGAGCCTGCCTCGCCGGACGCGCCTGCCTCGCCGGACGCGCCTGTCCCGTCGAGCGAGCCTGTTCCGCCGAGCGAGCCTGCTCCGCCGAACGCGCCTGTCCCGCCGAACGAGCCTGCTCCGCCGGAAGAGCCTGTTCCGCCGGGCGCGCCCGTTCCGCCGGACGCACCCGTATAATCGTCCACAAAGCTCCAAGCGTTTACGGGAAATGGCTATGTCCGGCAAAAAGTTTTCTTTAGGTCGAGGCCTGGCGGAACTGAGCCCGCTGCTCGCGCGGCGCGCGGCGAGCCCTGAGGCCGAAAAGGCGCCGCCGGTGCTGGTCGGCGACCGTCTGGCCTCTCTGCCCGTGGACCTATTGCAGCGGGGCAAGTATCAGCCGCGCGCCGACATGCGTCCTGAGACCTTGGGTGAGCTCGCCGACTCCATCAAATCACGCGGTTTGGTGCAGCCCATCCTGGTAAGGCCCTTGCCGAGGCCGAATCCCACGGAATCGCAGCGCTACGAAATCATCGCCGGCGAACGGCGCTGGCGAGCCGCGCAAATGGCGGGACTGTCGGAAATTCCCGCCGTGATTCGCGATGTGCCCGACGAAGACGCCGTCGCCATGGCGCTGATCGAGAACATTCAGCGCGAGGATCTCAATCCGCTGGAAGAAGCCCGTGCTTTGCTGCGCTTGATCGAAGAGTTCGGCTTGACGCACCAGGCTGCGGCCGAGGCGGTCGGGCGCTCCAGGGCCGCGGTGAGCAATTTGGTCCGCCTCATGGAATTGACGGACGAGGTCAAGGAGATGCTGGAGACCCGCCAGATCGAAATGGGCCATGCCCGCGCCCTGCTCGGGCTGGCTACTCGCCGGCAGCAGATCGAGGTGGCAGCGCTGGTTGCCAAAAAGTCGCTGTCGGTTCGTGACACGGAGGCATTGGTGCGTCGCATCATCAGCCCCAAATCCACCGAGTCCACCGGCAGTGCAGAGAAGGCCGTGGACCCCGATATTCGGCGCTTGGAGACCGATATTGCAGAGAAGCTCGGCGCCAAAGTGGCCTTTCAACACTTAGCCTCGGGCAAGGGCAAGCTGATCGTCAGCTACAACAGTTTGGACGAGCTCGAAGGCATTCTGGCCCACATTCAGTGATGCGACGAAATACGCTCTGAAACGCCTTGAGAACCAAGGTCGTGATCTCTATAATGCGCCGGCAATTTTGACTGGCGGCGGCTCACAGAATGTGCAAATTGAAGGTAGCGCCGCCGGTCGGTTCCCTTCGCGATGACTGAAGTTCAGAGTCGCGGCAAGCGGATGGTCGTTCGAGTCGTGCTCCTGCAAGCAGGCTGCGCGGCATTAGTCGCGTCCGTGTTTCTTGTATTCAAAGGCTCATCGGCGGGGCTCGCGGCGCTGGTGGGTGGATTGATCGTGGCTGCGGGAAGCGCAGTGTTTGGTTGGCGCATGTTCAAGCCCGGGATTACCGGCGGCGCCACTCTCACGACCGCGATGTACGCCGGCGTACTGCTGAAGTGGTTATGGTTCGCGATCGCACTGTATTTGGCGATCGCGCTGTTGAAACTCGACGCGGCACCACTATTGATTGGAGTAGTGGTCGCGCAATTCGGTTATTGGGTCGGTCTGATCCGGCTCAAATGACGATTGGGGACTTATGCGATTTGGAATGATGGCTGAGGAAGAAGTGTCGGGCGGGGTGACGGGCTACATCAAGCACCACCTGACGCATCTGACCGTCGATACGGGCCGCGGGCCATTTTGGGCTTTGCATGTCGACAGCATATTTTTCACTCTTCTCATTTCATTCCTTTTTATTTTCGTGCTTTCGCTGGTCGCGCGCCGCGCCACCAGCGGCGTTCCCGGCAAGCTGCAGACGGCAGTCGAGCTTCTGGTGGAGTTCGTCGATGACATGGTGAAAGACACCTTTCACGGCAAGAACAAATTCATCGCACCGCTCGCCATCACGATTTTCTGCATCGTGTTCCTGGAAAATTTCATGGACATCCTGCCCGTGGATGCGCTGCCGGCCGCCGCCAAATTGTTCGGCGTGGAGCATTTGCGCACTGTGGCGACCGCCGATCTCAACACCACGGTGGGCATGGCTTTGGGCGTGTTCCTGTTGATCCAATGGGTGGGCATTACGCACAAGGGCATCGGCACTTTTGCCGGCGAGTGGTTCACCGCGCCGTTCCATGCCGATGGCACTGCGCTCAAAATCGTGTTGGCACCGGTCAATTTTGTCTTTCGAATCATCGAAGAAGTTGTGAAGCCGTTGTCGCTGTCGATGCGATTGTTCGGCAACATGTATGCCGGCGAGCTCATATTTCTGCTGATCGCCTGCTTCACCCTCGGCGCGGCGCTCAATCACGTGTCGACCTACTTCCTCGGCATCGCACAGTTCGGCGCCGGCGTCGTGTGGACAGGATTCCACTACCTCATCATTACGCTGCAAGCGTTCATCTTCATGGTGCTGACCATCGTGTATGTGGGCATTGCCGCCGAGAAGCACTAATTCGATTCCTTCAAGACATTTAAAGACCGGAGACAATAATGGAAAATGTGACCCAAATCGCTCAACTCATGAGCTCCACCGTGATTGCAGCAGGCTTGGTGATCGGCCTGGGCGGCGGCGGCGCCGCGATCGGCTTCGGCCTTCTGGGCGGCAAATTCCTCGAGAGTTCCGCCCGCCAGCCGGAGCTCACCAACATGCTGCAAACCAAGATGTTCATCGTCGCGGGTTTGCTTGATGCCGTGCCCATCATCGGCGTGGCGGTCGGCTTCTTGTTGCTGTACGCCAATCCCTTCTTGGGCTCGCTTGGTCTCAAGTAGGCAGACCGACGGCGCGTTGAGCGGCCACAGGTAAGGAGTACGCAATGAACTTAGCAATTACGCTGGTCATCCAAGGAGTTGTCTTCTTCTTGGTCGCGTGGGCGGTCATGAAATTCTTTTGGCCTACCATCATGAATGCCATCGAGACGCGGCAGAAGAAAATCGCCGAAGGGTTGGCCGCTGCCAGCAAGAGCGAGCAGGACCTCGCGCAAGCCGAGACGCGCTCCAAGGACATCATCCGCGAAGCGCGCGATCGCGCCGCGCAGATTGTCGACATGGCCGGCAAGCGTTCCAACGAAATGGTCGAGGAAGCGAAGGGCACGGCCGCCGGCGAAGCGCAGCGGCTGGTGGCGCAGGCCCACGATGAGGTCGCTCGCGAAACCACGGCCGCGCGGGCGCTGCTCAGCAAAGAAGTGGGGAAGCTCGCGGTAGAAGGCGCCTCACGCTTGTTGGGCCGGGAAATCGATCCTAAAACCCACGCTGACCTTTTGGACAAATTGGCCGCTGAGGTTGCCGGTGGCTGAGCGGGCCACCATCGCCCGGCCCTATGCGAAAGCCGCGTTTGAGTACGCGCGCGACGCGGGCGGCTTTGCGGGCTGGTCGCAGGGATTGAAGATCGCCGCCGAGATCGTCGCCGATTCGCGCCTTGCCGCGCTCACCAAGAACCCCCAGTGGAGCCAGGCCGACTTGGTCAGCATCATCACCGATGTCGCCGGCACGGCGCTCGATCCCGCCATGCAAAATTTCGTGCGGGTGCTGGCGGAGAATCACCGCCTGCTGCTGCTGCCGGAAATTTCCGCGCGCTACGAGAAGTTCCGCGCGGATGTCGAGAACACCGTCGACGTCGACGTCATCTCCGCCATCGCGCTCAGCAGCGCGCAACAGGACAAACTCGCCGCCGCATTGAGCAAGCGGCTCAAGCGCAAGGTGCGCATGCAAAACTCCATCGACGCGACGCTTTTAGGCGGCGCCGTGGTGCGCGCCGGGGATTTGGTCATCGACGGCTCATTGAAAGGCCGTTTGCAACGACTTGCCACAGAATTGGGAAGCTAGGAACTATTTATGTCCATCAAGGCATCTGAAATCAGCGAGCTGATCAAGGCGCGCATCGACAAATTCAAATCCGCCTCCGAGGCGCGCAACGTCGGCACGGTGGTCAGCGTCACTGACGGCATCGTGCGCGTGCATGGGTTGGCGGACGCGCGCTACGGCGAAATGTTGGAATTCGTCGGCAACACCTTCGGGCTGGCGCTGAACCTGGAGCAGGACTCGGTGGGCGCCGTGGTGCTCGGCGACTACAAGCACATTTCCGAAGGCTCGGAGGTCAAGACCACGGGCCGCATTCTCGAAGTGCCGGTGGGCCCGGAACTCTTGGGCCGCGTGGTCGACGCGCTGGGCAATCCCATCGACGGCAAGGGACCGGTCAACGCCAAGTTGAAATCTCCATTGGAGCGCGTCGCGCCGGGCGTGATTTTCCGCAAGAGCGTGTCGCAGCCGGTGCAAACGGGCTTGAAAGCCATCGACGCCATGGTGCCCATCGGCCGCGGCCAGCGCGAACTGATCATCGGCGATCGTCAGACCGGCAAGACCGCGGTGGCCATCGACACCATCATCAATCAGAAAGGCACGGGCGTTAAGTGCGTCTACGTCGCCATCGGCCAGAAGCAGAGTTCGATTGCCAACGTCGTGCGCAAGCTCGAAGAGCACGGCGCCTTGGGGCACACCATCGTGGTCGCAGCCTCCGCCTCGGTGCCTGCGGCCATGCAGTATCTCGCTCCCTACGGCGGCTGCGCCATGGGCGAGTACTTCATGGACAGAGGCGAAGACGCGTTGATCGTGTATGACGATTTGTCCAAGCAGGCCGTGGCGTATCGCCAGATCTCCTTGCTGCTGCGCAGGCCGCCGGGCCGCGAAGCCTATCCCGGCGATGTGTTCTATTTGCACTCGCGCCTGCTGGAGCGCTCCGCGCGAGTCAACGAAGAATATGTGGAGAAATTCACGCAAGGCCGCGTCAAGGGAAAGACCGGATCGCTCACCGGACTGCCGATCATTGAAACCCAGGCGGGCGACGTCACGGCGTTCGTGCCGACCAACGTGATTTCCATCACCGACGGCCAGATTTTTCTGGAAACCGACTTGTTCAACGCCGGCATGCGCCCGGCCATCAACGCCGGCATTTCCGTGTCGCGCGTCGGCGGCGCCGCGCAGACCAACATCATCAAGAAACTGGGCGGCGGCATTCGCTTGGCGCTGGCTCAATACCGCGATCTCGCGGCCTTCTCGCAGTTCGCCTCGGACTTGGACGAGGCCACCCGCAAGCAGCTCGAGCGCGGCCAGCGCATCACCGAGCTCATGAAGCAGAAGCAGTACTCGCCGATGTCGGTGGCCGAGATGGCGCTGTCGCTGTTCGCCGGAAACAACGGTTACTTCGACAAGGTCGAGCGCCTCAAGGTGGTGGAAACGGAAGCGGCGCTGCAGTCATTCGCCCGCTCGAGTTACGCCGATCTGTTGAAGAGCATCAATTCCAAGCCGGACTTGTCGAAAGACGTCGAGGCAGCGCTCAAGAAGTGCTGCGACGAATTCTTCGCGACGCTGTAAGGGGCAACGAGCAAGAAATGGCAGGCGCAAAGGAAATCCGCAGCAAGATCGCGAGTATCAAAAATACTCAGAAGATCACCAAGGCCATGGAAATGGTGGCCGCGAGCAAGATGCGCAAGGCGCAGGAGCGAATGCGCGCCGCGCGCCCTTATGCGGAGAAGATCCGCAAGCTGGTCGGCCACCTGCGCCAGGTGAATCTGGACTACAAGCATCCCTTCACGCTGGAGCGCCCCGTGACTGCCGTGGGCATCGTCGTGATCAGCACCGATCGCGGCCTGGCCGGTTCGCTCAATTTGAATTTGTTCAAAGCCGCGCTTACCGCGATACGTGAAGCGCAGTCCCGCGGCAACAAGGTGTACTTGTGCGTCATCGGTTCCAAGGCGCTGCAGTTCTTCAAGCGTTTGGCCGGAATCGAAGTCGCCGCATCGGTCACTCACTTGGGGGACCGGCCGCATGTCGCTGAGCTGATCGGCACCACCAAGGTGATGCTGGATTTCTATCGTGATGCGAAAATCGATCAATTGCTTCTGGTGCACAATGTGTTCGTGAACACGATGACCCAGAAGGCCGTCGTCTCGCAGCTTTTGCCCCTGGAGACCGTCGACAAGGACGAGCTGCAGGAGCGCTGGGACTACATTTACGAACCGGATTCGGTGGAAATCCTCGACGGCATCTTGATGCGCTACGTCGAATCGCAGGTGTTCCAGGGCGCGGTCGAAAACGTCGCCTGCGAAATGGCGGCGCGCATGGTGGCCATGAAGAGCGCCTCGGACAACGCCGGCGATCTGATCGAAGA
>DASQPK010000168.1:0-18680 GCA_035643995.1 Steroidobacteraceae bacterium
TTATGGTGGCTCGCGTTTGCATCTTCGCGACGACTGGTCACGAACCCCGTCAGGCCCGGAAGGGAGCAGCGGTAGAGGCTTTAAGTCGGGCGCCGAAGTCCTGCTGGCGCGGGCCGCCTCCTTGAGTGAGGCTCGCCCAAAAGGCGTGCGACAATATACGTTATGAGCTACGTCGTATTAGCGCGCAAATGGCGCCCCAAAAGATTTGCCGAAATGGTCGGCCAGGAGCACGTGCTGCGCGCGCTCAGCAATGCGCTCGACAGCGGCAAAGTGCATCATGCGTTCCTGTTCACCGGCACTCGCGGCGTTGGCAAAACGACGGTCGCGCGCATCCTGGCGAAATCGCTCAATTGCGAAACCAACGGTGTAAGTTCCAATCCCTGCGGCGTATGCGCCGCTTGCAAGGAGATTGACGAGGGCCGTTTCGTCGATCTCATCGAAGTCGACGCGGCCTCGCGCACCAAGGTCGACGACACCCGTGAGATGCTCGACAACGTGCAATACGCGCCAACCCGCGGTCGATACAAGGTGTACCTCATCGACGAAGTCCACATGCTGTCGAACCATTCTTTCAACGCATTGCTCAAAACGCTGGAAGAGCCGCCGCCGCATATCAAATTTTTGCTGGCCACCACGGACCCGCAGAAATTGCCCGTTACCGTGCTTTCGCGCTGTCTGCAGTTCAGCCTCAAACGGCTGCCCGCTGCCTTGATCGGCGAACGCCTGAAGTTCATCGCGTCGGCGGAGAACCTGGTGTTCGAGCCCGCGGCCATTGCGCTGCTCGCGCGCGCGGCGGAAGGCAGCATGCGGGATGCCTTGAGCCTGTTGGATCAGCTCATTGCATTCGGCGGCGGCGCGGTGAGTGAGGTCAATGCGCGCTCGATGCTCGGCACCATTGATCGCGGCCATGTGGGCCGGCTTATCGAAGCCGTAGCGCGCGGCGACGGCGCGGCACTGCTGGCCGAAGTGAGAGAACTCGATCGCGATGCGCCGGACTATGATCGCGCACTGGTGGAGCTGGCGGCGTTGCTGCAGCGGATAGCCATCGTGCAAATCGTGCCCGAAGCTGCGCAACTGGATGAGGAATTCGATTTCGCGCTTCTGAGCAAGCTCGCCAAGGCGATATCCCCCGAAGATGCGCAGCTTTACTACCAGATTGCGCTCGGCGGTCGCCGCGATTTGAACATGGCGCCGGAGCCGCGCATCGGTTTCGAAATGACCTTGCTGCGAATGCTGGCATTTCGGCCGGAGAGTGCCGCGCAGCCTGTAAGGGCTGCACGGGCCGGCGCAGCTGCGGCGCTGACGGATTCGCCGGCGGCCGGCGCTTCGACGGCCGGTTCTTCGGCGCCCGGCGCGTCCGCGCTCGCCGATGTGGCGCGGCTGACCAGCATCGATGCCGGCAATTGGCCGGCCGTCGTCGAGGCTGCCGGTTTGAGCGCGATGGTGCGCCAGCTCGCGTTGAATTGCGTGCCCGGTAGTTTCGAGAACAGCCTGCTGACCTTGAAACTCGATCAGGCCGCGTCGGATCGGCGCACGCGTCCCATTGAGGAGAAACTCGTGCAAGGCCTGTCGAAGTATCTTGGCCGGGAAATACGCGTCACGTTCGAAACGGCAGATTCCGCCTTGAACTCGCCGGCACGCCAGCGCGTCCAGGCGGAACAGGATCGGGTCGCTCGCGCCGCAAGCGCATTCGAGTCGGACCCGGCGGTGAAAGGGCTGCGCGAGCGCTTCGGCGCCGATGTGGATGCAGCCTCGGTCAAACCAACCAACTAGCTGAAGAGGCCCGATTATGATGAAAGGTGGATTGGGAAATCTGATGCGTCAGGCACAGCAAATGCAGGAGACGATGCAGAAAGCCCAGGCCGAATTGGCCGATATCGAAGTCACCGGCGAATCCGGTGCGGGCATGGTCAAAGTGACCTTGAATGGACGGCACGAGGCGAAGAAGGTGTTGATCGAACCGAAGTTGCTCGGCGAGGATAAGGACATGCTCGAAGATCTGCTGGCCGCGGCCATCACCGACGCGGTTCGAAAGATTGCCGCACGCACTCAGGAGAAATATTCGGGCCTGATGTCGGGCCTGAATCTGCCGCCGGGCATGAAACTTCCGTTTTGAGGATTTGAATTCTAGATGAAATACACGCCGACCTTAGCGCGCCTGATCGATTCGCTGCGATGCTTGCCGGGTGTCGGACCCAAATCGGCGCAGCGCATGGCGTTCTACCTGCTCGAGCGAGACCGTGATGGCGGCCGAACCTTGAGCCAGGCGTTGGCGGAGGCGCTGCAACAGGTGGGCCACTGCAAGCGTTGCCGCATGCTGACGGAAAGCGAGCTCTGCACGATTTGCGCTTCCACGCAGCGCGATCTGGCGCAGCTCTGCGTCGTCGAGTCGCCCGCGGATGTCGTCGCCATCGAGCAGTCGGGCGGATTTCGCGGGCGCTATTTCGTGCTCATGGGGCATTTGTCGCCGCTCGATGGCGTGGGGCCGGCCGAACTGGGACTGGATGAGTTCGAGCAGCTTCTCAAGGGCGGCGAGGTTCGCGAAGTGATTCTGGCCACCAACCCCACGGCCGAAGGCGAGGCCACAGCCCACTATCTGGGGGAGCTCGCGCTGCGTATGGGAATCAAGGCATCGCGCATCGCGCATGGCGTCCCGGTCGGCGGCGAGCTGGAATACGTCGACGGCGGTACGCTGGCGCATGCGTTGGCCGGACGCACCGCCGTTTCGTGAACTCAAGGATTGAACGCCACCGGTGAAATGGAATCACCATTCTTTGAATCTCTTAGCTCGTGAGCTTCTCGTACAGCCGGCATAGCCGTCGATAGCTTTCGTAGCGTCGCGCCGAGATTTGTTGATTGATCACGGCCGTGCGCGCCGCGCAACCGGGTTCTTCCATATGGCGGCAATCCTTGAACCGGCATTGCACGCTGCGCTCGTGGATCTCGACAAAACCGCGTTCCGCAGCGCGCACCAAGTGGGCGGGCGGGGCGAAGTCGCGGACTCCCGGAGCGTCGATGATGGCGGAGGCCGGGTCCAGCTGATACCAACGAGCCGTGGTGGTGGTGTGCCGCCCCTCGGCATCGCGGGTCAATTCGGCGGTCTGCGCTGCCGCTTCGGGGGCGAGCGCGTTCACCAGTGATGATTTGCCGACGCCGGACTGGCCGACCAGCAAACTGACGCTGCCGGTGAGCAGGCGCTCGAGATCGGCAATACCTTCACCCGATTGGCAGCTTACTTCGATGCAGGTCAGGCTCAACTTGCGGTATTCGCCGAGTTGCGTTTCGAGTGCATCGGTGCCGAGATCCTTTTTATTCACGATGATCAGCGCCTGCAAATCCTTGAGCACCGCGCCGGCCCAGTAGCGGTCCACGAGGAACCAGTCGGTTGCAGGCTCTGGGGCCACCACGATCGCCAGCTTGTCGATATTGGCAGCCACCGGCTCGGCGCGTCCGCGCGAGTCGATTCGTTCGATGAGATTGCGGCGCGGCTCGATGGACTCGACCTGCGGCCCGTCGGCGGACGGCGGATAACCCCAGATGACCCGATCGCCGCATACCACGCGCAATTTGCGGCCTTTGAGGCCGCAGCGCACCAGCCCCGTGGCAGTCTGGACCAGCACGCCGCGGCCGAAACTCGCAAGGACGGTGCCGGTGCCGCCTGCTACCATGACGAATTGTCTGCCTTAAACACCATGAAATCCCCCGAAAATCTCATTTGGATCGATTTGGAAATGACGGGCCTCAAGCCCGATTCGGACCTGATCATCGAGATTGCGACGATCGTAACCGACAAATACCTCAATGTGCTTGCCGAAGGGCCGGTGCTGGCCGTGCACCAGAGCGAATCGATATTGAACGCCATGGACGATTGGAACCGGAATCAACATGGCCGTTCCGGATTGGCCGCCCGGGTATTGGCCAGCGACATCGACGCGCCGACCGCTGAGCGGCGCACGCTGGATTTTCTCGAAGAATGGGCGGAGGCCAAACGCTCACCGATGTGCGGCAACAGCATCTGCCAGGACCGGCGCTTTCTGGCGCGCTACATGCCGTCGCTTGAGGCGTTTTTCCACTATCGTAATCTCGATGTGAGCACGCTCAAGGAGTTGGCCATGCGCTGGGCGCCGAACGTCGCCGAGGGCTTTCGCAAGACCTCAACTCATCTCGCGCTCGAGGATGTGCGCGACTCGATCCACGAGCTGCGATACTATCGCGAGCGGCTGCTGCGGCCTTTTTAGAGCTAGCTCGCCAGGAACATCCAGGTCTCGACCACGGTATCCGGATTCAAGGATAGGCTGTCGATTCCTTGTTCGACCAGCCAACGCGCGAGCTCGGGATGATCCGAAGGCCCTTGACCGCAAATGCCGACATACTTGCCCTGTGCTTTGCAGGCTTTGATGGCCATGGACATCAGTGATTTGACGGCATCATCGCGCTCATCGAAGGATTTTGCCACGACGCTGGAGTCGCGATCCAGCCCCAGACACAGCTGCGTCATGTCATTCGAGCCGATCGACATGCCGTCGAAGTACTCGAGATATCGATCGGCGAGCAGGGCGTTGGTCGGCAGCTCGCACATCATGATGTGCTTCAAGCCGTTGTCGCCGCGTTTCAAGCCATTCTCGCTCAGAAGCTGAGTCACCGCCTTCGCCTCGCTGAGCGTTCGCACGAAGGGCACCATGACTTGCACGTTGGTCAGCCCCATTTCATCGCGCACCCGCTTCAGCGCCCGGCACTCGAGTTCGAAGCAGGGCCGAAATACCTTGTCGATGTAGCGCGACGCGCCGCGAAAACCCAGCATCGGATTTTCCTCGTGCGGTTCGTAGTTCTTGCCGCCGATCAAATTCGCATATTCGTTGGACTTGAAATCCGACAGGCGCACGATCACCGGTTCCGGCGCGAACGCGGCCGCGATCTGCGCGATGCCTTCGCTGAGCTTGTCGATGTAGAAATTGACCGGGCCGTCATAGCCTGCGATCTGCTTCTTGATGCTGTCCTTGATTTCGGCGCTCTGCTTGTCGTATTCCAGCAGCGCGCGCGGGTGGACACCGATCATGCGATTGATGATGAATTCGAGACGCGCCAAGCCCACGCCTCGGTGGGGAATGCCCGCGAAATCGAACGCACGATCCGGATTGCCGACGTTCATGGTGATCTTGACCGGAATCTTCGGCATCGCGTCCATTTCAATGCTGCGCTGGTCGAATTCCAGCATGCCGTCGTACACATACCCAGCGTCGCCTTCCGCGCAGGAAACCGTGATGGCCTGGTCTTCCCGGATGTCGCTGGTGGCGGTGCCGCAGCCGACGACGGCCGGTATGCCGAGTTCGCGCGCGATGATGGCCGCGTGGCAGGTGCGCCCGCCGCGATTGGTGACGATCGCCGATGCCCGTTTCATGACCGGTTCCCAGTCCGGGTCCGTCATGTCCGCCACCAGGACATCTCCGGCCCGGACCCGGGACATTTCCTTGGCGTCCTTGATGATGCGCGCATGACCTGCGCCAATGCGCTGTCCGATGCTGCGTCCGGTCGTGAGCACCTTGGAGCGCGATTTCAGCGTGAAGCGCAAGATGCTGCGGCCCGCACGGCTTTGAACGGTTTCCGGGCGCGCCTGCAGGATGTAGATCTTCCCGGTGCTGCCGTCCTTGCCCCATTCGATGTCCATGGGAGTGCCGTAATGCTCTTCGATGATGAGCGCCTGCTTTGCCAGTTCGGTAATGTCCGACTCGCTCAAGGAGAAGCGATGCCGGTCGGCATTCGCCACATCGACGGTACGGACTCGCTCCTTGGAGCCCGGATCGGCGTAAATCATTTTGATCGCCTTGCCGCCGAGATTCTTTCTCAACACCGAGCGGCGCCCGGCGCGCAATGCGGGCTTGTACACATAAAATTCGTCCGGATTGACGGCGCCTTGCACCACCGTTTCCCCCAATCCATACGCGGACGTAATGAACACCACGTCGCGAAAGCCGGAATCCGTATCAAGCGTAAACATGACGCCGGCCGACCCCAAGTCGCTGCGCACCATATGCTGTACGCCGACGGAGAGCGCCACGGCGCTGTGATCGAATTTATTGTGCACCCGGTAAGATATGGCGCGATCATTGAACAGCGAGGCGTACACTTCGTGCATGGACCTCAGCAAATGTTCCTCGCCGCGCACATTGAGGAATGTTTCCTGCTGGCCCGCAAAGGAAGCTTCGGGCAAATCTTCGGCCGTCGCCGAGGAACGCACCGCCACGGCGAATTCCTTGATATCGGCGGCGCCCTTCATGGTGCGCCAGGCTTCGAGGACTTCGATCTGCAATCTTTCGGGAAACGGCGTCGCCAGCATCCAGCCGCGTATTTGCGCTCCGACCACCGCAAGCTGTTCGACATCGTCCACATCCAGGTCCGCGAGCACGCTGCGGATGCGCTCGTCCAGGCCGCCTTGCGCCAAGAAATCCCGATAAGCGTGCGATGTGGTGGCGAAGCCGCCCGGCACCGAAACGCCGAGGTTTGCCAACCCGGAAATCATCTCGCCGATCGAAGCGTTCTTGCCGCCGACGAGTTCGACGTCTTTATTTTTCAGCTTTTCAAATGGGATGATGTAGGGCTTCATGGTGCACGGCTTGTCCGACGGTAGTTTAAATGAAACACTTTACGGCGCCAGCGCCGACCAGGGTGAGGTTACCGTGATTAAACGAACAGTATTTTTCGTTTCCGACCAAACGGGAATTACCGCAGAAACAATGGGTCACAGTCTCATGACACAGTTCGATGGTATCGAATTTCGCCAAGTGACTGTGCCATTTATCTCCACCGTTGACAAGGCAATTGAGGCGGTTCGAAAGATTGATCTGGTCGCGGCACAGGAGGGCACGCGGCCGATCGTGTTCAGCACGTTGGTGCAGGAAGACGTGCGCAACGTGGTGCGAGGCAGTACCGGATTTTTCTTGGATTTTTTTGATCCGTTCCTAGCACCGCTCGCGGGTGAACTCAAGACGCAATCAAGCCATACTGCGGGTAGGACTCATCGCATGGCGGACACGCACGCTTATGCCACGCGCATCGACGCGACGAATTTCGCGCTGGCGAACGATGATGGCTCGGTGGTGCGCGATTACGAGCGCGCCGATGTTATTCTGGTCGGCGTGTCACGTTCCGGCAAAACACCGACCTGCCTGTATATGGCCATGCAATATGGCGTTTTCGCTGCGAATTACCCGCTCACCGACGATGATCTGGAGTCCCGGAGAATGCCTCGCGCACTCGATGGGCATCCGCGAAAATTATTCGGTCTGACGATCCGGCCCGATCGGTTGCAGCAGATTCGCAACGAACGCAAGCCCGACAGCCGCTACTCATCGGCCGCGCAAGTGGCGTTCGAAGTGCGGGCCGCGGAGTCCTTGTTCGAGCGGCACGGCGTGCCGGTGCTCGATGCGACGGAGGTCTCGATCGAAGAAATATCCACCAGGATTCTCGATCGGATGGGTATCGAGCGGCGATTGCGGCCCTGAAAATTCAAGCCTGCATGGTATAGTTCCCCGCATGATAGCGGATCAATGGTGCGAGACATCGTGGCGGGCACGGCCTGGCAGCTTTGTAGGCTTGATGACGCTGTACGAGAGCAATTTCGTGCGCTTGGGCTGGCTCGTGGACGATCTTCGCAAGGTCAAAACGCAGCGCGTGTCGACGGTTACCGCAGACTGTGATCTGTATCTCATGCCGCTGGAGCTCTGCCGCTACACCAGTGTGTTTCGGCTCACATATGAGTTCGATTTCGAGGCATCGCGGCTCCGCGACCCGGATTTGGAGGTATGCGTGTACCACGATGCCCGCCTGGCCGAGGTGCGAAGCTTTCGCGGGTTTCAACGTCACCCGCAACTCTCCAAGCTGCAGTCGGGACTCAAGCGTGAACTGGATCAGCGCTGGGCCCGAAACATGATGCTAAATAAATGGTTGGAATATTGTGCCGAGCGGGGACATCACTTCTAGCCGCGAAGACTGGCTTCGTATCGGGTGACCTGCGGTTATCATGGGATGAGGCGGGACTTTGATCGATAAGCTGACGTTTCTAAAAGGCGGCGCGGAAGGAGGCGCGGCGAGTCCCGACGAAGAACGGCTGATGCAGCTGTTCCAAAATCGCGCCGGCCTCAAAAAAGCGTACGCCGACCTCAAGGACGAATTTCACCTGCTGCGCGACCGGCTCAAGCAGCAAGAAGGCGCGACCATCCGCATCCAGGAACAGATGGATGCGCTCGGGGACCTGCTGGGCGATCCGAAGACCGGTTTCGGCGCACTGGTTTTCTTCCAGCTTCGCGCCCTGTGGAAGACCTGCCATCAGCAGCTCTCGGCGTTCGCCGCCGATTTGACGCGGCAACAGGAGGCACGCGAACTCGCCAAGCACAACGCCGATGTCGAGACTGAGAAGAACACGCGGCTGGCCGATGCCGATCAGCGCCTGCGCGCGGCAAGCGCCGCAGCCGGCGAGCAACGCCGGCTGCTGGCGGAAGCGCAGCAGGAGATCGGACGCATGACGGCCTTCTGGCTTTATTTCAGACGCCGGCGGCGGCTGAAGTCGTTGGAGTCGCTGCGCAGCCAGCTCGTCCTGGCAGACCAAGCGGTCGGCGATCTGCATGCAGAGCACAGTGTGATCGAGGGCGAGGGTTCACGGGAATTCCCGGGTCTGTCGTTGGCGGCGCGGCGCAACATCAATCTTGCCATCATCGGCTACGCTGAATTGCTCTGCGAACACGCGGACGCGTTTGGCCTTGCGGCGCGCGCCAAGGAGGCGGTAGCGCGGCGAGTTCATGAGATGAGCTTCGGCACGCGCGCGGACTGCGAGAGCTACATGCAGCGTGTGCAGAAAGCGCAGCTGGCAGTGGCCAATCAGAGACAGATCACCGGCATGGTGAGGGCGAAGTTGGAGCGCTTGCGGGCGACCTGCGAATACCGCAATGCCGCCGACACGGTGCCGACGGCGGACTCGTTGTCGCCGCCGGTGACCGAGCTTGAATTCGACAAGCCCAAGCCGCCTTCCGCCAACACATGGAATGTGCTGGCGGAGGACTACTGGGACCTATTTACCCTGCTGCGCTAGTGGGCGTCCTGCGCCAGCGGGTGTCCTGCGCCGCTTGGGTCGTTGCGCCGCGCCTGCGTCGGGGCGGTGCGGCGCGCTGAAACGGCGACGAGATCGGCGGCGATCTGCGAGGCCTCATCCAGCAGGATGCCCGCCGTCGCATCGTCCTTGATTTCTTCGAGCGACTTGGCCGGTTTGACCTCGTGCGCTGCGCGCCACGCGTTCTCACGCTCGAGCCGTTCGTTCTCCAGGCGTTTGCGTTCTGCTTCGCGAGTCTTCAAATTCAAGGAAAGCGTTTTCTGGCTGCGCATGGCTTCCAGTGCCGCAATATCTTCGCGCAGGTACTTGAAGTCCGCGCTGCCGGCGGTTCGATCCGCGTGCAATTTCTCCAGGGTCGCGGCAATCGGCTTCAAATCGCCTTCGGCTCGGAAGATTGCCGGTTCGATGTGGTCCCAGGGCAGGGCACGATCACGGGTGCTCTCGCCGACTTCGTTGGCATCGATGAGCGAGGGTAACTGGATGTCCGGCGTTACGCCCCGATCCTGAGTGCTCTCGCCGGTGATCCGATAGTACTTGCCGATGGTGACATTCAGCTGCCCCAATTCCGGCTTACGCCCGAAAATCGTGTAGTTGAGCGGATGCGCATTTTGCACCGTGCCCTTGCCATAGGTCTGCTGGCCGATGATGAGGCCGCGTCCGTAGTCCTGGATGGCGCCGGCGAAAATCTCAGAGGCTGATGCGCTGAAGCGGTCGACCAGCACGAGCATGGGACCGTTATAGAAGATCGCCGGATTTGGATCATCATCCACTTCGATATGCCCGGTGGTGTCGCGAAGCTGCACGACCGGTCCGCGATCGATGAACAAACCGGTGAGCGATTCCGCTTCCGGCAGATAGCCGCCGCCATTGGCGCGCAAGTCCATGATCACGACTTCGGCGCCGTCTTTGCGCAGCTCGCTGATCAGACGCTGCACGTCGCGCGTGGTGCTGCGATAGTCCTTGGCGCCGGCGCGGCTGGCATCGTAGTCTTGATAAAAGCTCGGTACCGTAATGACGCCGACCTTCACTTCCTTGCCGTTGCGCACGATGGTGCGCATGGCCTTGTGGGCAGCCTGGGCTTCGAGAGAGACGCGGTTGCGCGTGAAGTCGACCACTTTCTGCACCGAGCCCGGGGCCGCACCCGCCGGCAGGACTTGCAGCCGCACCAGGGTGCCGCCGGGACCGCGAATCTTCTGCACCACATCGTCCAAGCGCCAGCCGATCACATCGGTGAGCTCTCCGCTCTTGCCTTCGCCGACCGCCGTAATTCTATCGCTCGCGGCCAGCTTGCCGCTGACCGCAGCCGGACCGCCGGCGATGACGTCGATGACCGTTACATAGTCATCCGTCAAACTCAGCGAGGCGCCGATGCCCTCGTAGCTCAAACTCATCTGTATGTTGTATTCCTCGGAGTTGCGCGCCGAGAAATAATTGGAATGCGGATCCAGCGACAGCACGAAGGCATTCATGAATGCCTCGAACACATCGTCGGGCTTGCTCTGATCCATGCGCTTCGCCACGTGCTCGTAACGCTTGCGCAGAACGTCGACCGCTTCAGGCCACTGTTTGCCGGCGGTCACGAGCGAGAGGGCGTCATTCTTGACGCGCTTGCGCCACAGCTCGTTCATCTCAGTGGCATTGGCGGGCCAGGGCTCCTTTTCACGGTCGAAATTGAACGACTCGTCGATCTCGAAATCAGGTTTCTTGCCCAGCAGGTCGATGGCGTAGGCCATGCGCTCGCGGCTACGCTGCTGATAGCGGCGGAAAATCACGAACGCCGGCTCGACGTCGCCGGTCTTGATGGCATCGTCGAGTTCGTAACGATACTTCTCGAACTCGGCGATATCGCTCGCGAAGAAATAACTTCTTGCGCCGTCGATGGCATCGAGATAACGGTCGAGGATCAAACTGGAAAGATGATCGTCGAGCGGCGCCCGACGGTAGTGCTCATGCGCGACGATGTCGGCCACGCGGCGGGCGACGTAGTTTTCCTGCTCCGTGGGCGCGAGGACGGTGACCGCCGCGGACGCTGCGGGTGCCGCGGCCGGCGGCGTCATGGCAGCGCCTAACAGGGCGGCAAGTCCCACTGCGCTCGCGCAGACGGCAATGCCGGTAATCCATCGCGAACGAGTGGCTTTGAACCGTTTGAGTATCACCGTCGCCGTTCTCCTGTAAACTTCCGTCCCATTCCCTTCAAGGCTAGAGAAGCCCGTGCCTGCAAGCAAGTGTATATGAGCCGGAGGATATGCGTCCGTTCACGGTTTTGATCGGTATCGTCTTAGGATCCGCCGCATCGATCACTTTTGGCCTGGGCGCCGTCCTGGTGGTGTTCTGGGTCTTGATGGGCGAACACCCTGATCTGTCGCGCGAAATGCCCCAGCTGGCGGGCAGCCTGGTGGCCTTCGCTATTTTGACCACCGCCAGTGCCGGGAGTTTCATCGGGCAGGCCACCTTGAAGCCGTGGCGTGGTTGGGCGCATCTCGCTACAGGTATTTCCCTATGCATCGTGGTTTTGTTGTATTGGCCGCACCGCACTTGACCGGCAGAGTGAGCAGCTATGCGACGAGTTGAACGCCTCCTGGCGGCTTTGGCGTTCGCCGGGCTCGCCCTGTCGGGCTGCACCATGCACCCCAAGGAACCGCCGCCTTCCACCGACATTGACGATACCGCCTTCGGCGATCACGTCCGCGTGCTGGCCTCCGATGACTTCTTGGGACGCAAGCCGGGGACGCCGGGCGAGGATAAGACGGTCGCCTACTTGATCGAGAAATTTCACAAGCTGGGGTTGAAGCCCGGCAACGGCACCAGCTTCGTTCAGCAAGTGCCGTTGGTGCAAATCACCGCGAGCGCCGATGCGACATTGTCCGCCACCGCCTCGAGCGGTGCGCGCAACCTGGTTTTCGGCAAGGACATGGTGATATGGACCAAGCGCGCCGTGCCTGAAATACAGCTTTCGCGCAGCGAACTGGTGTTCGTCGGCTACGGCATCGTCGCGCCGGAATATTCTTGGAATGACTACGCAAACCTCGATGTGCATGGCAAGACGGTCGTGGTGCTGGCGAATGACCCGGGTTATGCGTCGAAGGATCCCACCGTTTTCAAAGGCAATGCGATGAGCGACTACGGGCGCTTCGCCTACAAGCTCGAGGAAGCTGCGCGGCAGGGTGCGCAAGGCGTGCTGCTGATTCACGACGCTGCGGCGATGGGCTACGGTTGGAATGTGATTCAGGCCACGTGGACCGGCGCACAATTTGAACTGGCGGCTGCCGATGGGAATGCAGGCCGCGCGGCCATCGAAGGCTGGATTCAAAACGATGCCGCGCGCTCTCTCTTCGCCGCGGCGGGACTTGATTTCACGCGATTGGCAGTCGCTGCAGCCTATCCTGGATTCAAAGCCGTGCCGATGGGCATCAAGGTCGATGCGACGATTCACAACGCGATTCGCGCCTTCAATTCTCAAAATGTGATCGCGCTCTGGCCGGGACGCCGGGGGCATGAATATGTCATGTACGCGGCGCATTGGGATTCCTTGGGGGTGGACGCGGCGCGGTCTGGCCATAACACCTTCAATGGCGCGGTCGACAATGCAACCGGCGTCGCTGGCTTGCTGGTGCTGGCGCAGTCCTTCGTGCGGACGGATCCGAAACCTGATCGCTCGATCGCGTTTCTGGCCACGACGGCCGCTGAACCGGATTTGCTGGGCTCGCAGTACTACGTCGACAACCCGCTTCTGCCGTTGCGGCAAACGGTGGCCATCATCAACGTGGACAAGTTGCTCAACGGCGGGCGAACGCGCGATGTCAGCATCCTCGGCTTCGGCAATACGGATTTGGAGGACACGGCGCGCGCTGAGGCGCTGCTGCAGGGACGCATAGCACATCCGGAGCCGAGTCCCCAGCTGGGTTTGTATTTCCGCTCCGACAGCTACAGCTTTGCCCGAAGGGGCATTCCGGTGCTGTATGTGCAGGCCGGGATCGACAGCGCGGCGCGTGGACCGGTGTGGGGGAAGGCGCAGATCGAGGATTACTTTGCGCGCCGCTATCGCCAGACCAGCGACCAGTATTCCCCTGACTGGGATGTCGGTGGTGCAGTGGTCGATCTAACGCTGTACTACCAGGTGGGACTTCGAGTGGCGAACAGCCGCCGCTTTCCGCGCTGGTATCCGAGCAGTGAGTTTCGCACCTCACACAACCGCGCGAATGCGCCGCCCGGCGATTAGGCTCCTATCGCTTACGTACTCGCAGCCAGCTTTTTGTGAGGTCAAAGCTGCCCGTAGAATTGTAAGGGTCGGAACCCTGCTCGTTGTATGAGCCCTTCTTGGGACCCGGATCGAGCGCCAGCGGTTGCGCAGTCCCAAACTGCTGCAGCTCGACCTGCTGCAGCTCGCGCACGCCGAAGCTGAAACTCGAGTTGTCCTCTGCCCGTCGATTGAAATCACTCGCCATTGCCCGTCCTCGTTTAAAAATAGCCAGTGCCGCTAATCGATGCCTTGAATGCTCTTTCCGCAGGTTGAATGTTCCCAAATTGCGACAGGCTGCGACCAACAGAATCGCAAAACTGTGACGCAATTCAAATCGAATCAAGACATAAGACGAGCGCGGTGCGACTTGATTTGTTAATGGGGCGGCGAGGCGCGATTTTAGCCGCTGCGCGCAACCGCTCCTGACAATTGCCGATCGAAAGGCACCGAGCGATTGCGGCCGCGCATCTTCGCCGTGTACAGCGCTTGGTCGGCTGCCTTGACGAAGTCAGTGTAATTGCCGAACTGAATCTGCCCGCCATGGGTTGCACAACCGATGGACACGGTGACCTTTGCATTGTGCGAGCCCACCACGTGGCCGGTGTTGCGAAACGCCATGACGATGCGTTCGCAGATGGTGTGCGCCGTTTCCGCATCGGTCGCCGGCAGCACGACGACGAATTCCTCACCATCGTGCCGGGCGATCAGATCGGTCTCGCGGGTGTTGCCGCGCAGAATGCGCGCAGTCGCCTGCAAAACGCGGTCCCCCGCCTGTTGACCGAAGCTGTCGTTGAGCTGCTTGAAGCCATCCAAGTCAATGAAGGCAACGCTCAAAGGCCATTTGTGGCGCGTCGAGTTGTCGAACTCTCGCGCCAGAAACTGCTCCAGATAACCGCGGTTATAAACTCCGGTCAGCGCATCGCGCCGTGTCTCCTCCTCGATCTCGAGGGAAGTCGAAGCGGCCACGGCGTTGGAGCGCAAGGTATTGATTTCTCGCAGCGCGTGCAGGCTGCGCAACATCAACACTTCGCGTGCTTGCTCCAGAATCAGATCCGGATGCTGCTTGGACAGCAGCTCGGACTCGAAAATTGCTTCCGTCTCCGGAATCATCGATCCGATGGTCCCGAGCACTTGTCCGAACGCCACCCGGTCCAGCCCGAGGCTGCGCTCGGCGCACAGGGCGGTTTCCGCGAATTGACGCTGTTCCGGGTCCATCAGGAAAAGGTCGGCCACCGGACCTGAGAGGGCGACGCAGCGGTCAAATATTCCAGCAGGGTGCGCGCTGCAACTCAATTCCACGTGATGGCTGTGTTCTATCGCGCGGCACAGGCGCTCCGGCAAGTTCCAGGTGCGCATCAACCAGCCGCCAACCTGGGCATGATCGGCCTGCACGCGTTTTTTCTCGTGCTCGGCGAGCGCCGCATGATCCGGCTGCAACTTTTCTGCATCCCGGTACAAATCAGGAACGGCCTGATCGAGTGCCAGCATGCCGACGTCTTGAAGCAGCGCTGCGAGGAAGATTTCTTCCGCGAGAGTTTGGCGCATGGCATCGCCGAGCGCGCGCGCTGCGGTCGCGGCCAGCAATGCGCGGCGCCAGTAGAACTTGTAGCTCAAGCCATGGGGCGTCGCGCCGCGTAAGGATTTCACGAGCGAGAAACTCAAGGCGAGCGTGAGGGTGGCGTTCAAGCCGAGCACCACCAAGGCCTGCCTCAGGTTCTCGCTCTTGCGCCGCTGCGCATACAGGGGTGAGTTCGCGATCCGCAAGACCTTGCTGGACAGCGCCGAGTCCATGCTCAAGGCTTTGGCGACTTTGCTCATTTCGATTTCGGGATCCTGCGCCAATTCGATAATATGCGTCGCGACTCCCGGCGGGGACGGGAAGTTCACGGATCGGCGCAGATGGGCTTCGAGCTCGGAATTCAAAACACGACTCCAGACGCAAAAACGGATCACGGCGCTGCGCCTGATCCTCCTGTTGTAGGTTAACGTCCGCGTCGCAAAAATCTTGAATGAAGTTAGTTGAATCCGGCGCTGGCGCGCCACCACGCACGCAGCGCTCTGAACAAGAGATAGAGGCCGTACGGACCGAGGAAAACGACCCAGGAGGCGATGGATGCCTCCTTGAGGCCCAGGAATAGACTGCCGTAGAGGTGACTCAGGGTCGCCCCGTCGAATCGGCCCAGAACAGCCACGCCCGCATAAAAAATGAGGATGGGCATCAGGATTACCCCCAGCAGCAGGCCAGCCGCGGCGGCAACCAATTCAGCGCCCCACGGGCTGTCTTCGGCAAATTGACGGAACTTGAAGGCCATGATCAATTGTAAACGAATCCCGGCGCCTCGCCCGCCACTGTAGAATCGGGCACATGCGCACTTGGACGCCTCAGACACTGTACGACGCTAAGCCCTGGGTGTTAATCGTGGTCGGAGCACTGCTGGGCGTCGGCATGATGCTCTGGTCGCTGTGGGCCGGGCTGTGGACCGTATGGCGCGGACTGCTGTGCTTGGGCGGCGCCGGATTGGCGATCGTCGGCGGCGCGACCTTGCAGATGCGCCAAGATTACCGTGCCAAGAGCAAGTGGCGGCGGGATACGCCTCCTTGATCCGCACTGCCGTGATCGGCGTCGGCTACTTGGGCCGATTCCATGCGCAGAAGTATGCCGGCTTGCCGAATTCTCAGTTGGTCGGAATCGCGGATCCTTCCGCGGCTGCATGCGCGGCGGTAAGTGCTGAACTCGGCGTTGCCGCGCACGCGGACTATCGCGAGCTCTTAGGGTCGGTCGATGCCGTGAGCATCGTGACGCCGACGGCTTCGCACTACGAAGTTGCCAAGGCATTCCTCGATGCCGGCGCGAGCGTGTTGGTCGAGAAGCCCATGACCGTGACCATCGCCGAGGGCGAAGGGCTCATTGAAATCGCGGCTCGCGCGAAGCGGATTCTGCAAGTCGGGCACCTGGAGCGATTCAATGCCGCGGTGTTGGCGGTGCAGCCGGCTCTCACCATTCCGCGCTTCATCGAATCGGCGCGGCTCGCGCCGTTCAAACATCGAGGCACCGACGTGGACGTGGTGCTGGATTTGATGATCCATGACATCGATTTGATCCTGAGCATCGTGCGCTCACCCGTGGTGTCGGTCGATGCCATCGGCAGCAGCGTATTTTCCAAAGAGATCGACATCGCGAATGCGCGCCTGCGCTTCGCCAATGGCTGCGTCGCGAATGCAACGGCGAGCCGCGTGAGCCTCAAAACCGAGCGCAAGCTGCGCCTGTTCCAGGACGATGCCTACATGTCGCTCGATTTGCAGCAGAAGATCCTCACCGTTATCCGCAAGGGAGCGGGCGTGGGCACGGATGGCATGCCGCAGGTAGCCATCGAAGAGAACACTTACGAGCAGGGCGATGCGCTCAAATCAGAAATCGAGGCATTCTTGGAAGCCGTGGAGTTGGGGAGGCCGCCGCCGGTAAGCGGTGAAGACGGTCTGTTGGCGCTGCGCACCGCGGTGAGCATCGCGGAACAAGTCGCCAGCTCGATGCGAAAGTTTTCCTAGCGGGTAGCGCCCGGCGCGGGCGCCGCACCGGGAACCTTGCCGGGCGCGGCTGCCGGCGGCGGCGTTCCCGTTCCGGATTCATTGTCGGTAATCGTGACCCGGTCCACGAAAAAACGCGTGTCCGCGAAACAACTGGTGGGAATGCCGGGGTGCTCGGTGTAGTGCAATTGGACACGCCGTCCTACGGCTTTGGTCAGCTGCTCGGCGATGGACTTATCGCGCACGCTGAAGTCCCATAACGCCGGCGAGGTGCCGGGACCCAAATACTGGCCGCCGCCGTAATACAACGCGATCTCGCCTTCTTGAGTCTTGCACACCCAGCCGCGCCGCACGAACTTTTGCAGCACGCCGGCACGCTCGCCTTCCGCGTAGGCCCACGCGAGGGTCAGCCAGGTCCATAGGCCGCTGCCGACAACGAGCAGCAACAGCAAAATCATAAACCAGCGTCCGGCGCCGCCTGAGCGGCCCGAGCGCCGCCTTCCGGCTGTGTTCGGAACTTCAATCCTGGTCATAGCGCTTGCGGCCGTTAATTGGGCTGGGGATTAACCAAAAATCCCTGGAACCCATTGATAGCAATATGGTATCCGAAATCGAAGCATAGCAGTTGCCCCCGGAGTTGCCCCTCATGCTTCAAATACCGACGCCAACTACCCCCATTCGATTAATGGGAAAGTTCATCGGCTTTAAATTGCCAAATCGAGATGCGATTGGGAATACCGACCGCAAGATACTTGCTATCGCGGGAGACACTGATATTGCCAACATCACCGTGAATCTCCTGCAATAGCTGGCGGTGCTCAACGTCCCAGATCTTCACGCCCAATCCTGTTCCACGAGCGTTCATATCGCACTCAATGAAATATCGACCGTCGGGCGTATATTGAGCATGCATGTGCCCAGATTTCTCTGACTTCTCACGGAGCAGATTTTCCCCAGACCGGGAATCGAAGATCTCGACCGGCCTCCCGCCAATGCCAATCGAGTTCCGTCTGGACTCCAGGCCATGGGCCCCTGGTTGCCAAATATATCGCCAGATGATATATTTATGCATGCTTGATGAGCCGATGCGACGTCTCCTGGATTACGACCATCGACGCTATTGGCTGGTCAACGGCTGGAGCGTCCGCTTTCGGATCGCGGAATTCGAGGTCAGCGTGGCGCGGCCGCGTGGCATCAAGTACTCGTTCACGTTGCATGACGTGGATGGGACTCGGTTGCTGGGCTACGACAACGCGCACGGTGTACCGCGTGCGCAAGAGTACGATCATCGACATCGCTTTCGGCATGCCCGGGAGTTGGTGGCTTATGAGTTTCGGGGTGCCGATGAGTTGCTTGTGGACTTCTTCGACGCGGTTGAACGGGCCTGCGCCGAAGAAGGCAGCCCCTTCGAGTTTGAGGCCGAGGAGATCGAGTTGGAGGCTGAGGAGGACGATGATGCGCAAGTCCATGACTGAGTTAAAAGAGGAAATGCGTGCCGTGGCACGGGGTGAACGGCGGGCCTCCCCACTCCCGGCAGCACCTCTGCTTGCCGCCTTATCGCGAGAAGCGCTAGAGCTCTTGGGCGTATTGCTGCGCGAACACCCTGCGAACGTGACTGAATTGGTGACACTCACCGGCCGGGCGCAGTCGAACATTTCGCGCTCGCTGCAG
Organism: Steroidobacteraceae bacterium; assembly: GCA_035643995.1. Classification (GTDB taxonomy): domain Bacteria; phylum Pseudomonadota; class Gammaproteobacteria; order Steroidobacterales; family Steroidobacteraceae; genus Bog-1198. The sequence continues at coordinate 18,537 of DASQPK010000168.1, forward strand.
CTGCTCGCAAAACATCGGTTGATTCGGCTGGTGCGCGAGGGGCGCGAAATCCGCCCGGAGGCTATTGCCAAGACGGTGAGCGTAGATCTCGTATCGGGCACTTATGAGACGACTCCTATCTCAAAAGTGGCGGCGGGCTGAGGG
>DASQPK010000169.1:0-17841 GCA_035643995.1 Steroidobacteraceae bacterium
TGAGAATCCCGCCAACCCGGGCATTCATGAGAAAACCACGGGGCCGGAGATTTGGGATGATACCGACGGCAAGGTGGATATCTTCGTCAGCGGCGTGGGCACCGGCGGCACGCTGACCGGCGTATCGCGCTACATCAAGAACACCCGCGGCAAGAAGATCATGACCGTGGCGGTGGAGCCGACCGCTTCGCCGGTCATTACCCAAACACGGGCCGGCGAAGCGTTGACGCCGACGCCGCACAAAATTCAAGGCATCGGCGCGGGGTTCATTCCGCACAATTTGGACTTGTCCTTGGTCGATCGCGTCGAGCAGGTTACCAACGAGGATGCCATCGCCATGGCGCGCCGCCTGGCGCGCGACGAGGGGATCCTGTCGGGCATCTCCTGCGGTGCGGCCATGACGGCCGCGGTGCGTTTGGCGCAAGATCCCAATAACAAGGGCAAGACCATTGTGGTGATTTTGCCGGATGCCGGCGAGCGCTATTTATCGGGCGCACTGTTCGAAGGACTGTTCGAAGAAGTCGAGAAGATGCAGGCGGTTACTTAAAGGTTTCGTAAGGGTTTCGTATGAACGCCACGGCCCCAAAGAAGTCCCCAACGACGGCACTCGAGCAAGTCGCCGGCGAATTGCTGGACAGCTATCTTCGGGATGAGCGTGCGCGCCGCATTTCGCAGCGCTATTTGCCCTCGCGCGAGGCGATCGTCGAAATCCTGGAGTCGGTGCTCGACCTGATGTACCCGGGCTACTTCGGCCGGCAGGATTTGAATGCCGGCAACTTGACCCAGCATGTCGAGCAAATGGCCGCGGCCCTGGTGCCGAAGCTCGAGCGCGAAATGGAGCACTGTCTGTGCTATGGCCGCGAGCGCGAAGCGGTGCCGCCGGAATTCGGCGAGTGTGCGCCGCGTGCGCACGAGCTGGCGGAAATCTTTTTGCGGCGCCTGCCGCAGATACGCGGCCTGTTGATACGCGACGTACAGGCGGCTTTCGATGGCGATCCCGCAGCGCTGAATCTGGATGAAATCATTCTCGCCTACCCCGGCGTGCTCGCGGTCAGCGTGTACCGAATCGCGCATGCGCTGTACGACCTGGGGGTGCCCATGATGGCGCGCATCATGACGGAATGGGCGCATTCCAAGACCGGCTGCGACATTCATCCGGGCGCGACCATCGGCGCCGCCTTTTTCATCGATCATGCCACCGGTGTGGTGATCGGCGAGACCACGCACATCGGCGATGGCGTGAAGATTTACCAGGGCGTCACCTTGGGCGCTCTGTCCCTGCCGCGGGATGCCAACGGGCATATCATTCGCGGCAGAAAGCGCCATCCTACGGTGGAGAACGGCTCGACGCTGTACGCCAATGCAACGGTGTTGGGCGGCCAGACGGTGGTCGGCGCCGACAGCGTCATCGGCGGTTCGGTGTTTCTGACGCGCAGTGTGCCGCCGCGCTCGCGCGTCTCCTTGAAAGAACCTGAACTGCGCGTGCTGACGCGAGATGGCGCCGCGGAACCCGACGCGATTTATTTCGATATCTAGTTATGCGCTTCGCGCAACTGCTACGGGGTCGAAGCGACCCCGTCCGAGATGATGGGTGTGAGCAGAGTCAATTCACATCTTTCCGAAGGACGGGCACCAGCAGCAGTGCGACGGATTTGCCTTCAGTCGGACGGCAACATTTGCGCAGCCAGCGCCCGCGCGGCCTGCGGCGCATTGCGATCACCGTCGACGGACGCCGCGAGTGCGGCGCCATCGTAAAGAAACACGAGTTGCCGCCCCAGCAGTTCAGGATCGGCGGCCTTCGCAGCCTGAGCGAGTTCGGTGAATTGAGATCGCAGCCAGGCGCGCGGCTCCTCGCAGGTTCCCTTGATGACGCTGCTCTCTCCGGCTTCGGCGCTGGCGCGCTGGAACGCACAACCTCGATAGTCGGTCCGGTTCACGACCTCGGCCAACAGGTCGAATACACCTAAGATCTTTTCCCGCGGCGTCGGAAGGCCCGCGATTCGCTCGACGATCCTGGCTTGGCGCTTGTCGGCGCGTCCCTTCAGGTAGGCACGAATCAGTTGCTCCTTGCTGCCGAAGCAATCGTACAGCGATGCCTTCGCCACGCCGGCGCGCTCGATCACGCGGTCGATTCCGACCAGGTTGATGCCGTTCTCGTAGAACAGTTCGTCCGCAGCAGCCAGCAGCCTCTCTCGGGCTGATGTGCGGCGTGCGGCTGATTGGCTTTGCATGGGTTGACTCTACCAGACAGGTCTGTATGATTCAATACAGACAGATCTGTCTTCGGAGATTTGCATGCACCCCCCAGCCACCAAGGCCGTCCGCAACCCCGGCACGAGCACCAGCACGAGCACAGGCCTATGCCTGTCGCCCACCGCCTCATTCAATTTGCTGGCGTCCATCACCCTGTCCTTCCTGGCGGGGTCTTCGGCGCCGACGCCTCTGTACCCGCTGTATCAGTCCCTTTGGGGGCTGTCGCCGGTCATGATCACCGTGGTGTTCGGTGTCTATGCGCTCGCGGTCCTGACGGGGTTGCTGTTCGCGGGACGATTGTCGGATCACATCGGCCGCCGCCCGGTGCTCATTGCGGCGACGCTGGCGCAGGCGGTGACCATGTTGCTATTCGCAACCGCCGCGAGCGCAGCGAGTCTGGTGCTGGCCCGCGTCATCCAAGGTCTCATTACGGGAGCCGCACTGTCCGCGGTGGGTGCGGCCATGATCGACTTGAACAAGTCCCGCGGAACTGTGGCCAACGCGGTGGCGCCTGCTTTTGGCAGCGCTGCCGGCGGCATCGTCGCCGGATTTTTCGTGCAGTTTCTGCCGGCGCCGACCCACTTGGTTTATGCGGCGCTGGCCGCTGTTTTTGTCGCGCAGACGGTCGGCCTCATGTTCATGAAGGAGCCCATTGCGCCCATACCCGGCGCGTGGAACTCGCTCCGGCCGCAACTCGCACTGCCGTCCGCCGCGCGTGAGCCGCTGCTCCTGGCTCTGCCGGTTTTGATTGCCGTGTGGGCGCTCGGGGGGCTGTATAACTCCTTGGGACCCATGCTGGTGCGGGGCATGCTGGGTTCCAATGCGCCCTTGCTCGGCGGCTTGGCTATTTTTGTCCTGGCGGCCAGCGGCGGCATCGCCGTGCTGCTGCTGCAGAACCTCGAAGCACGCAAGACGATGACGCTGGGGTCGGCAAGCCTGCTTGGCGGTGTGGGCCTCGTGGTCCTGGCACTGACTCACGGCGGGGTCGCGCTGTTCTTTTTGGGAACCGCCGTCGCAGGGGTGGGTTTCGGGACGGGATTTCAGGGCGCTGTGCGCACCGTTGTCAGCGTGGCCGCACCCCACGAGCGGGCCGGCACCTTGTCGATCGTGTTCATCGTCAGCTACATCGCGCTCGGCGCACCGGCGATCATCGCCGGTGCCACGGTGCGGCACGGCAACCTCCTGGCGACGGCGCAGGTTTTCGGCGCCGTGGTCATGGCACTCGCCGCCGCCGCGCTCATCGCCGGCGGATTTACATCATCTTACCGAGCACAGGCACCAGCAGCAGAGCGACGATGTTGATGATCTTGATCAGCGGGTTGATCGCGGGTCCGGCAGTGTCCTTGTAGGGATCGCCGACCGTATCGCCGGTCACCGCCGCCTTGTGTGCATCGGATCCCTTGCCGCCGAAGTGGCCCTCTTCGATGTACTTCTTGGCGTTGTCCCAGGCACCGCCGCCGGTGGTCATGGAAATGGCGACGAACAAGCCGGTGACGATGGTGCCGATCAGCAGTCCGCCCAGTGCTTGAACGCCGGAGCCCGGACCCATCAAGAAATTCACGATGAACACCAGCACGATGGGGACGAGAATGGGCAGCAGCGAGGGGATGATCATTTCCTTGATCGCCGCCTTGGTGAGCATATCGACGGCGCGCGAATAATCGGGTTTCGCGGTGCCTTCCATTATCCCTGAGATCTCCTTGAATTGCCGGCGCACTTCGTTGACCACGGCGCCGGCAGCACGGCCCACGGCCTCCATGGCCATCGCGGCAAATAAGTACGGCACCAAGCCGCCGATAAACAAGCCGATGATCACCGCCGGGTTAGACAGATCGAAGGTCGTGGGATGGCCGAGCACCTCGCTCAGTTTGTGGGTGTAGTCGGCGAACAGCACGAGCGCGGCCAGTCCCGCCGAGCCGATGGCGTAACCCTTGGTGACCGCCTTGGTGGTGTTGCCCACGGCATCCAGAGGGTCGGTGACGTCGCGCACTTTTTTGTCGAGGTGCGCCATCTCCGCAATGCCGCCGGCATTGTCGGTGATCGGACCATAGGCATCGAGCGCCACGATCATGCCGGTCATGGAGAGCATCGCGGTGGCTGCGATGGCGATGCCGTAGAGTCCCTCGAGCTGGAAGGAAGCCCAGATGCTCAATGCCACGGCTATGACGGGCAGGGCACAGGCCTTCATCGACACGCCGAGCCCTGCAATGATGTTGGTGGCGTGGCCGGTTTGCGAGGCCGCGGCCACGTGCTGCACCGGTCCGTACTCGGTCGCGGTGTAGTACTCGGTGATCACAATCATGGCGGCCGTCAGTGCCAACCCCACCAGCGTGCACAGCCACATTTTCATGGCGTGCTCGCCCATGATGTTGTCGGCCGCGAAGTAGAACGCGATCGCGGAAATCACCGCCGATACGATCACGCCCTTGTACAGCGCGTTCATGATCTTGCCGCCTTCGCGGGTGGACACGAAGAAGGTGCCGACGATGGAAGAGACGATGGAAATCGCGCCGAGCACCAAGGGAAACAAAATCGCGCGCACGCCCAGGTCGGTCATCACCAAGCCGCCCAACAGCATGGTGGCCACCAGGGTCACGGCGTAGGTTTCAAACAGATCGGCCGCCATGCCGGCGCAGTCGCCGACATTGTCGCCGACGTTATCCGCAATGACTGCCGGGTTGCGCGGGTCATCCTCGGGGATGCCGGCTTCCACCTTGCCCACGAGGTCCGCGCCCACATCCGCGCCCTTGGTGAAAATGCCGCCGCCCAAGCGTGCGAAAATCGAAATCAGCGAGCCGCCGAAGGCCAAGCCCACGAGCGAGCGAAGTGCAGCCTCCGGGTCTCCCAACGTGCGCAGCATGCCGAAGTAGTATCCGGCGACGCCGAGCAGACCCAAGCCCACGACCAGCATGCCGGTGATGGCGCCGCCGCGAAATGCCACTTTCAGCGCGGCGTTGATGCCATGGTGCGCTGCCTGCGCGGTGCGAACATTGGCGCGCACCGAGATGAACATGCCGATATAGCCGGCCAGCCCGGAGAGAATGGCACCGACGGCGAAGCCGCCCGCGGTGGCCCAGCCGAGCGCGAAGCCCAGCACGAAGAACAGGATCACTCCGACGATCGCGATGGTGGAATACTGGCGGTTCAGGTAGGCGCGCGCACCGGCTTGAATGGCGGCGGCGATCTCCTGCATTCGGGGATTGCCGGCGGGCTGCTTTAAAATCCAGCGCACCGAGATGACGCCGTAGAGGATTGCAACAACGCCCGCTGCAATAGCCAACCATAGCGCACAGTCTAAAGTCATGAAATGTCCCCTTCGGACTTATGTTATTGAAAACTAAGAGGTTAATGTCAAAAAAAGCGACGCGACTATATCACAAACGGCTTGCGCAAGCGCTTCGCAACGCCGACGCCTTTCAAGGTGACGTAAGCCGGTAAGCCATTGCGGTAGGGAGGGTAACCTTCGCCGCCGATGAGGGGCAATAGATAACGCCGGCAGGCGCCGGTGATTCCGAATCCATCCTCAGTGATGAAGTGGCGGGGTACCTTTTTTTCTTGATTGGCGATGGCCGACAACGGCGCCTCACCGATGACCCAGCGATAGGGTTTCGAGGACTTTCGGACGATGATCGGCATGACCGCGTTTTTGCCTTGAAGGGCAAACTGTACGGCCGCCTTGCCGACCGCGTAGGCCTGGTCCACGTCCACCTTGGAGGCAATGTGCCGTGCCGAACGCTGCAAGTAGTCGGCTACGGCCCAATGGAATTTGTAGCCGAAGGCCTGTTGCGTCATCTGCGCGACCACGGGGCCGACGCCGCCCAACTGGGCATGACCGAAGGCATCCTGGGTGCCGGCTTCGGCCAGAAATCTCCCGTCGGCGTCTTTTACGCCCTCAGAGACCACGACGACGCACAGTCCCAGCTTCTCCACCGTGGCTTTTACCTTGCGCAAAAAAACCTCGCGGTCGAACGCAATTTCCGGAAACAAAATGATATGCGGCGCATCGCCGGCTTTTTCCCCGGCCAGTCCGCCCGCGGCGGCAATCCAGCCCGCATGCCGTCCCATGACTTCCAGCACGAATACCTTGGTCGAGGTGCGCGCCATCGACGCGACATCGAGCGCCGCTTCGCGCGTCGAGACGGCGATGTACTTGGCGGCGGAGCCGAAGCCCGGGCAGCAATCGGTCAGGGGCAGGTCATTATCGACGGTCTTCGGAATCCCGATGCACGCGATGGGATAGTCCATCTGCACCGCGATCTCGGACACCTTCTGCGCCGTGTCCATGGAATCGTTGCCGCCGTTGTAAAAGAAATAGCCGATGTCGTGCGCACGGAAAATGTCGATCAAGCGTTCGTATTGCGCGCGGCTCTTGTCGATGCCCGCCAGTTTGTAGCGCGCCGAACCGAAGGCACCGCCCGGCGTATGGCGCAGGGCGCTGATGGCCGCCCGGCTTTCTTTGCTGACGTCGATCATGTCCTCGGTCAACGCGCCGATGATGCCGTGCCGTCCGGCATAAACCCGCCCGATCTTGTTAGGGTAACGGCGCGCGGTTTCGATCAAGCCGCAAGCGGATGCATTGATGACGGCGGTAACACCGCCGGATTGTGCATAAAACGCGTTCTTCTTGGCCACAATGCCCCCGGAGTGTCAGGTCGCGCAGAATAGCCGATCGGCGCGTCCTCTGGTACGGTAGCGCGCTTTTACCAGCAAAAGAAACATGAGAATAGTCTTATTGGGCGCTCCCGGTTCCGGCAAAGGCACGCAGTCGCAACTGCTGGTCAAAGCCAATGGAATACCGCAGATATCCACCGGTGATTTGTTGCGCGACGCGGTCGCCAAACGCACCGAACTGGGCCTTACGGCCAAATCCGCGATGGACGCCGGCAAACTGGTCGATGACGCGACCGTGTTGGGCATGATCCGCGAGCGCCTCACCCGGCCCGATGCCGCCAAGGGCTTCATTTTGGATGGTTTTCCCCGCAACATCCCCCAGGCCGAGGCGCTGTCGAAAATGCTCGCCGAGATGGGCACGCCGCTCGATGCCGTGGTACTGCTGAATCTCGATTTGGCGATTTTGTTCAAGCGGCTCTCCGGCCGCAGAATCTGCGAAAGCTGCGGGCGGGTTTTCAACATTTATACCGCGCCCGCCGGGGCGCTCGCGCATTGCGATCAGTGCGGGGAGAAGCATCGGCTCATTCAGCGGCCGGACGACAAGGAAGAAGTCATCGGCAAGCGGCTCGATGTCTACGAGGCGCAGACCAAGCCCCTGATCAGCTACTACGCGGCGGCCGGATTGCTGCGAGTCGTGGACGCCGATGCCGACGTGAACACGGTGTTCAAGAATATTCAGAAGGCCATCGGCGCGGCATCGGCCGCTTAAGCGATAGCCTCGAGCAGGCGCGTCCCGATCTCATGGCAGCGCCATCCGGTGAGCGCATGGGTATCGCGTTTGCCCATGGCGAGCGCCTTCAACTCGCCGCGCGGCGCCAGCACTTCGGCGCTCACCTGCAGTTCTGCGGCTCGCGCATCGACGATTTTCGTCAGGCGGTCCAGCAGCGCCTTTTGTTCCGGCGTCGGCCGTGAATCCTGCACCGGCTCCAAATCCGTCAGGACCGCGCCCGATGCGGCATCGAGGGCGGCGAGCAGCGTGGCGGCGAATTTTTCGTTCATGGGCTCCACGGCGTCGAGCGCGGCGGGCGTTTTCGGATCGGCGTGCGCGATGACAAAAATGGCGGCGTCGGACAGGATCCACGCGCGCGGCAGATCGCGCTCGCGCGCCAGCTTCTCCCGCCAGATGGCAATGACTTTGGCTCGCGAGCGGGGCTCAGGGGCCAGTTGGCCGATCCCGCGCAGACGCACCCACGCTTGTGCCGGATCCGGTTCATAGAGCCGCCGATCCTCGAGCTCCAGACAGTCTTCGCGCGCCCAGTGCTCGCGCTTGAGTTCCGTCAAGCGCCGCGTGAGCTCGTCGGCGATGGCGCCAAGATACAAAACATCGTCCGCGGCATACTCCAACTGCTCGTGTGTCAGCGGCCGCTTCGACCAGTCGGTGCGGGTTTGGCCCTTCGGGATGGTGACGTTGAGCAGCGTCTTGACGAGCTCGGCATAACCGACCTGTGGCTTGAGGCCGATGCATGCCGCCGCGATCTGCGTGTCGAAAACCGGCGACAGCACCTGTTTACTGGTCAGATAGACCGCCTCGAGATCCTGGCGCGCAGCATGGATGAGTTTGCGCGAAGCGGGCGCGGTCAAGGCGGGCATCAAGGCGTCGAGGCTGCCGACCCGCAACGTGTCGACGCACCAGATCTGCCCGGCGGCGCTCAATTGCAGCAGGCACAGCTTGGGAAAAAAAGTGCGCTCGCGCAGGAATTCAGTATCCACACCGATCGATGGCTGCGACTCCAATGTGTGCGCAAGTGCGTCAAGCTGATGGCTTCGATCGATCCAAATCGCGTCAGGCATGTCGTTACCACGTGTACAATTTGCAACGAAGTATGACTGAATCATTGCCGCACACATGACCCATATCCATATTTTAGGCATCGCCGGAACATTCATGGGCGGTGTGGCGGCGATCGCCAAGGCCGCCGGTTTTCGCGTCACCGGATCGGATCTCAACGTCTATCCGCCGATGAGCACGCAACTGCAGGCGCTCGGCATCGAGTTCGTTCAAGGCTATGGCGCTGAGCAGCTCGATCTGAAGCCCGACATGGTCGTTGTGGGGAATGCGTTGAGCCGCGGCAGTCCGGTCATCGAAGCCATGCTCGATCGGGGCATGGCGTACACCTCGGGGCCGCTGTGGCTCGCCGAACAGGTGCTGCACGAACGGCATGTGATTGCGGTGACTGGTACGCACGGCAAGACCACCACCACCGCCATGCTCACGTGGATCCTCGAAGAGGCAGGTCTGGCGCCCGGATTCTTAGTCGGCGGCGTGCCGGGCAATTTCGAATCCAGCGCCCGCTTGGGGAAGCCGCCGTTCTTCGTGATCGAAGCGGATGAATACGACACGGCGTTTTTCGATAAGCGCGCCAAGTTCGTGCATTACCGCCCGCGCACCGCGATCCTCAATAACCTGGAATACGATCACGCGGATATTTATCCGGACGTGGCTTCGATCCGCCGGCAGTTCAATCAATTGCTGCGCACCGTGCCCGGCGCGGGACGGCTCATCGTGAACGCTCAAGATGCCGAGCTTGCCGCTACCTTGAGCGAGGGCTGCTGGACGCCGCGGGAGTCTTTCGCTCTGGCGACGACAGGTGCCGCGCCCGGCGCGGCAAACGGCGGCGTGGCGCCCGGCGCCGATTGGAGCGCACACATCGTCGCGGGCTCGGCTGCGAGCCGCTTCGTGGTTCATTTCCAGGGCCGCCAGGTCGCAGAAGTCTCATGGACTCTGATCGGCGAACACAACGTCATGAACGCCTTGGCGGCCATCGGCGCCGCCCGGCATGCCGGGGTGGACCCTGCGCGCGCGGCGCAAGCGCTGAACCTGTTTCGCGGCGTCAAGCGGCGCATGGAAGTTCGCGGCGAGGTCGCAGGCGTGACGGTGTACGACGACTTTGCCCATCACCCCACGGCCATCGAGACCACGCTCAAGGGCCTGCGCGCGCGGGTGGGCGCGGCACGCATCATCGCCGTGCTCGAACCGCGCTCCAATACCATGAAGATGGGCGTGCACCGCGAACAACTGGCGCCTTCACTGGCCACAGCCGACAAGACCTGGTTCCTGAATTCGCCGGACCTGGGCTGGGATTTGGCCGGCGCGGTTTCGAGCATGGGCGCTGATGCGAGTCTGGCGGGGACGGTGGATGCGCTGGTGCAGGGACTGGCCGCGCAAGCCCGCGCCGGCGATCATGTGCTGGTGATGAGCAACGGCGGCTTCGGCGGACTGCACGACAAATTGCTCGCGGCGCTGCGGGCGCGCTGATGCTGCCATCGATGCCGTCATCGATTGCGCTGTTCCCGCTCAACATCGTGCTGTTTCCGGGCGGTCCATTGCCTTTGCGAATTTTTGAAACGCGCTACGTCGACATGGTGCGAGGCTGCATGCGAGGCGATCAGCGCTTCGGCGTGGTGTTGATTCGCGAGGGCAGCGAGGTCGGTCCCGCCGAGACTTTCGACTTTGGGACCATGGCGAAAATCATCGACTTCCATCAATTGTCGGATGGTTTTCTCGGCCTCTCCTGTATCGGCGAGCAGCGATTTCGAATCGTCAGCCGCAGCCGCCAGGCCGACGGCCTGAACTTGGCGCAAATCGACTGGATGGCCGCGGAACCGAAAATGGCGGTGCCGGAGCGCCACGCGCATTTGGCTGAGCTGCTGAGAACGGTGCTGCCGGAGCTGGGCGAAGTGTACGCGGGCATCGAGATGCACTTGGATGACGCCGCGTGGGTGGGATATCGGCTTGCGGAAATCCTGCCGATCGCCGCGACGAAAAAACAATTCTGCGTCGAGCTCGAGGACGCGATCCAGCGCCTCGACCTCTTGAGCCCTTTGGCGCAAGGGGCGGCTAACTAGCCGCGGGAGCCCAGCGCGCACGCGTCAGCCACAGCGCGGCGGCGATGGCCAATCCCCAAGGCACCAGCCAGTAACCCAGCAAGCCGTCGAACCGGCCGACCCACGGGGAAGTCGCCGCTGCCTGGCCCGTGGTGGTTCCTTCCTGCAGCATGCGCAGTACCACCACCCAGCCGGCGTGCAGTCCGATCGCCACGGCAATGTTGCCGGTGAGGGCGCGCGTGAGACTCAAAATCAGACCCACGATCAACCACGACAGAAATGAATCGAAGACCAGCGACGGCTGGGCCAAAGGCGAGAACGAGCGCAGCAACAGATCGAAGCCGCTGCCCCAAGCGATATCCTCCGGCGCAATTCTGGACTTGGCAGTGAAATGCAGCACGGCGAACAGGGGCGCCGTGAGCAGCGCCGCCGTCCACGGCCCCGATTCACGTTCGATGGCCGTGTGCATCGCGCCGCGCATCACGGTTTCCTCGATGAGTGCGACGGCAATGCCTGAGCTTAGGCCGATCAGGAAAATCCGTGCAAAATTCAGCGCGGTCGGCGCAAAACTCGGGCTGATGATGCGCAGGTGCGTCGATACCAAGAACCACGCGCCGACGCCGGCGCTCGCCATGCCGATGGCTCCCGACGCGAAGCTCACCTTGAGAAATCGGCGCCAGGGCAGGCCGTAGCCAAAATCGCGCTTTGCTTTGAGACGTAAGTGCCGGCACAACCACACCAGTTCTGCCACCAGCACCAGCATGGCCACTCGGCCCCACACCCGGTGAAACGCCCAAGCGGCGAAGGTCGAGGTCAGTTCATAGGCAGGGTAGGCGATCAGCGCGCTGATCAATCCTGCGAGCAATATCGCACCCAAGAACCAGGCGAAGGCGCGCATGCTTTATCCCAGTGATGCGAAAACGCGCGCGGCGGCGGCGACGGTGGCTTCGATGTCGGCGGCCGAATGGGCGGCCGACAAGAATCCCGCCTCGAAAGCGGAGGGCGCGAAATAAACCCCTTCCTGCAGCATGCGATGGAAAAATTTCTTGAAGCGCTCGACATCGCAGGCCATCACCTTGTCGTAGCGATCGACATCGCGTTCCGTCGTGAAGAAAAATCCGAACATACCGCAGACGTGATTGGTGGCGAGCGCGACGCCGGCGTCGGCCGCCGCCGTGGCCAGCCGCTCCACCAATACGTCAGTCATGGCTCCCAAGCGTTGGTGGAATTCCGGTGCGCTGATCAGCTCGAGCGTGGTGATGCCGGCCATCATCGCCACCGGGTTTCCTGACAGCGTGCCCGCTTGGTAAACAGGACCCAAGGGTGCGAGCTGTTCCATGATCTCGCGCCGCCCGCCGAACGCGCCGACCGGCATGCCGCCGCCGATGATCTTGCCGAGCGTCGTCAAATCCGGCCGCACGCCATAGAGCGCTTGCGCGCCTCCCAAGGCGACGCGAAAGCCCGTCATCACCTCATCGAAAACCAGCAGCGCGCCGACCTGGTCGCATTCGCGGCGCAGAGTCTGCAAAAAATCCGGCGCCGGGGGCACGCAATTCATGTTGCCTGCCACGGGCTCGACAATGATACAGGCGACTTGCTCGCCGATTTGCCGGAACACGCGCTGAACTTGATCGCTGTCGTTGTAGTTGAGCGTCACCGTATGGCTCGCCAGCGACTTGGGCACCCCCGGAGAGGTGGGCACCCCGAGGGTCAATGCGCCGGAGCCCGCCTTGATCAGCAGCGAATCTGAATGTCCGTGATAACAGCCCTCGAACTTCACGATGGTGTCGCGCCCGGTGAAGGCGCGAGCCAGCCGGATCGCGCTCATGGTCGCCTCGGTGCCGGAGCTCACGAAGCGCACCAACTCGATGGACGGCATGAGCGCTACGACGCGGCGCGCAAGCTCCGTTTCAAGCGTCGTCGGGGCGCCGAAGCTCAAGCCGTGCGCGGCGACCTCTTGCACGGCTTGGATGACCTGCGGATGAGCGTGACCCAAGATCATGGGTCCCCATGAGCTGACGTAATCGATGTAGCGCCGATCGTCCGTGGCGAACACGTACGCGCCCTGGGCTTTCTTGAAGAAAATCGGCTCGCCGCCGACGCCGCGAAAAGCGCGAACGGGCGAGTTGACGCCGCCCGGAATGTACTTGCAGGCTTCTTGAAACAGGCTCATAGCCGGGCATCTAAACAGCGATGGCGGCCTCGGGCAAGCTCAGTCGAACTTCGAAGCCGCCGCCTTGCGCATTCACGGCCTTGGCCCAGCCTCCGTGAGCCTTCATGACCTGAGACGTGATGGCGAGGCCGATGCCCTCGCCGCCACTATCGCGATCGCGCGACTCTGCGATCCGGTAGAACGGCTCGAAGATGCGCTCCAAATCGGCCGGGGGTACCCCCGGCCCGTGATCGCGGATCAGTATTTCCAAACCGGAACGGGCCCTCGCAACGAGCACCTCGACGGGCGTGTCATTCGGGCTGTAGCGGACCGCGTTGCGCAGCACATTCTCGATCGCGCTGCGCAGCAGTTCGCGGTTGCCGAGCACGGCCTCGTTCGTCGCGCCCTGCAGGTTGACCCGGCAATTCTTCATGGCCCCTTCAAAATTGGCATCGCGCACCACCTCTTCGATGACCTCGTCGAGTTCAAACGGTTCACGCTCCTGCAGCGCATCGGTGCCGTGCAGCCGCGCCAGTTTCAGCACCTGGCTGATCATGGCGTCGAGGCGTTCGACTTCCCGTTCCAATCGATCCAGCTGGCGCGGGAAATCCGCCGGCGGCTGACGCGCGAGTCCCAACGCCACCCGCATTCTGGCCAGAGGCGAACGCAATTCGTGGGAGATGTCGCGCAGCAGTTGCGTGGTCGCACTGCGATTGGCGCGCAACTGATCGGCCATGGCGTCGAAGTCGCGCGCCAGCACGGCGAGTTCGTCCTTGCGCCCTTCCAAACCTGCGCTGACGCGCACATCGAGATTCTCCGAGGCCAGCGCACGCGCGCCTTCTTGAATGCGGCGAATGGGCGCGGTCAGATGCTCGGCCAGCCACCAGCTGGTAAGGGCGCTCACGATCAGCGCGATAATCAAGATCGTCAGTGAAATCGCGGGCAGGCTGAGTGCGCCGAAGATGCTGGGCCGGCGCGGCGTCAACAGGACGGTGTAGACCGCGCCGTCGCCGGCGACGATTTGCGGCGCGACGCGCGAGGGGCGAAAGTTGCCTGGAAGCGGCTCGCGGCCGAGCAGCGCCAAACGGCGCGAGGCGCTCTCCGGCAGCGCTCTGCCGAGAATATCCTTGCCGTTGGGTCCGACGACAAACAGCTCGCGGTCGCCCGGCGCAGTGCGGTTGTCTTCCAGCCAGCTTTTCAGGGCACCGACTCCGCCGCCCGCGAGAACCTCCGACGCCTGGATGGCCACCGACGGACGGCGCTGCAGCTCCGGCGGCTCAGTGTCGCGGTCGCGCGCGGCAATCGTAAAAGTGGTGGCGATGCTGCTGCCGACAATGAGCGTCATCGCCAGCAAGAACAGCAGGAATATTCTTAAGAAAAGGCTATGCATGCGCCCAAGTAAGCGTGTAGCCCGATCCGCGAACGTTCTTGATCTCGGGATTCTTGCCGGCCTCCAAATCGAGCTTGCGGCGCAAATTGCTGATATGGGTGTCGATGCTGCGATCATAGGCGGCAAGCTTGCGGCCCAGCGCCTGCTCCGTCATCGAGTCGCGCGAAATGACCTGGCCCGCGGAGCGCATGAGCAATTCGAGCACGCGAAATTCAGCGCCCGTGAGCGCCACCGGCTTACCAGAGACGTGCACTTGGCGAGTGCCCGAGTTCAGAGTGATGGGACCGACGATGAGCTCGTCGGGCACATTGCCGCGCGTGGAGCGGCTGCTGGCGCGGCGCAGGATCGCGCGAATTCGCGCCACCAATTCGCGTGGGTTGAACGGTTTGCTCAAATAGTCGTCGGCGCCCAGTTCCAGGCCGACGATGCGATCCACATCGTCGCCGCGGGCGGTGAGCATCAGTATCGGCGTGGAATAGGAGGCGCCGAGCTTGCGCAACACGTCGAGGCCGCCGACGCTCGGCAACATGACATCGAGAATGACGATTTCGAAATCGCTGAGCTGCAATTCCGCCAGCGCATCGCTGCCGTCGTGCACACTCTTCACGTCGAAGTGCTCGGCGTCCAAGTATTCGGACAGCATTTGGCACAACTCGCGATCGTCATCGACCAGCAGCACGCGTGGCTCGCGGGCTGCGCTGGAATCGGCCTGTGGCGTACCGGTGACTGTCATGATCAATACCCCATACTCTGGCACAGTCGCCGCCCAGAGAAGCATTTGGCCGGGGAATTTGCAATTCTTGACAGAACTCTGCGTTGCCTCTGACACATTTTTACACGGCGCCGGCTTAGGATAGCCCTACCGATAATCCTTCACTGCCTTGGAGCTACGAACATGAAATCGAATCGCAATTTGCTGGCTGGAAGTCTGCTGGCGGCCGGAGCGCTGTGGGCGGCCGCCACGAGTCTTTCGATCGCGACTGCGGCCGAAGAGGCTACGGCTGCGGCGGCGCCCGCGCCGGGTGGGCACGCGTGGCATCACCATCACGGCTTCGAACACTTGCTGGCCAAGCTTAACTTGAGTGCGGAGCAGCAGGCCTCAGTGAAGACCATCATGGCGAATGCCGGCCCGCAGATGAAGAGCATTCATCAGGAAATGCGCACCAACTCGCTGAAGCTGAGACAGACCCAGCCGAATGACCCGAACTATGCCAGCGTCGTGGCTCAGGTCACCCAGGCAAACGGCTCGCTGCACTCGCAGATGATTACTCAGAGAGAGACGGTGCGCGCGCAAGTGTTCAACGTGTTGACGCCGGCGCAGCAAACGCAGCTCGCCGCGCTGCAGGCACAGATGCAGGCGCAGATGCAGGCCCGCTTGCAATCTCGTCGGGGCGCGCCCGCGGCGCAATAGCGCCGCTTCGGCTACCGGCTCGCGGCGGCCCGCTTGGGCCGGCGGACGGCCCTCACCTTGCCGCTTTTTCCGCCGCCGCAGAAGAACTGATCGCCGCCATCGGACTCGAGCCCCGAAACGCGGATTCCGGGGGGCATCTCGAGGCTCTCCAGGACCTCTCCGGTTCCAGGATCGACTCGCCGCAACTCGCTCGCGTCGCCTTCCAAGGTCGCGTGCCAGAGATCGCCGTCGACCCAGGTGACCCCGGTGACGAAGCGGTTGGACTCGATGGTGCGAAGAATCGCCCCTGTTTGGGGATCGACTTGATGGATCTTGCGGTCCCGATACTGCCCCACCCAGAGCGTCCCTTCGGCCCATGTGAGCCCTGAGTCCCCGCCTCGGCCGGGCGCCGGGATAGTGGCGAGCACGCGGCCGGTCTTCGGATCGATCTTCTGAATGCGATCCTCGGCGAGCTGAAACAGATGCTCGCCGTCGAAGGCCGTGCCTGCATGCGCGGCGACATCGATCGAACGCAGCGTCTTCCCGCTGGCAGGATCGAAGGCCTTCAGCTTGTCTCCGGCGGCAAACCAGACGTTCTGACCGTCATACGTGACTCCATGCACCTGCTCGGCATCCGGGAAGGGTCCATATTCTCGGACAATCTCTGCGTTTGATCGGCTCATGCTTGCAGTTTAGCCAATCGGCAGAGGCGCGGGGAGTAACAAAGTCGTCGTGAATCCCAGCAATGGCGGGCTCATCCATCGACGAGCCCGCCCGCGACCGAACGACTGCACCTTGCCTTGCGCCGCCGCTGAGTCGAGCGCCCGCTGAACGGTGCGCTGGCTCGTTCCAAGCGCAAGCGCCAGTGCCGAGCTCGACCACGATTCACCGTCGGCGAGGAAGGCGAGCACAGCCGCGTGCTCCTCTTCGACGGGCCGCGCCAGAACGACGACCTCGTGTGCGCGGCGCGGCGCCAGCGCAAAACCTCGCTTCGTCGCGCTCACATCGGCCAGCGTCCGAAGCACGGTGCGAAGCCGCCCGACCTCGACTCGCAACCGCGCGCGATGCGATTCATCGGCGCGCTTCGAGCGGAATGCGCGCGCGACGAGCGCGTCCCTGGAAACGTCTCCCGGCCACGCTTCGCCGAGCGCGCGTGCGAGTGAGAACAACACCGGACGCTTTGCGAGCGAGACCGCTCTGCATGCGTCGCGCACGACATGACGGCAAGCGTCCACGACGAGTCTTTTCGACGCCAGCAACGCTTCGACCTCCTCGAGCAGGAGGAGCCGCTCCTCGCCGCCCGCAATCAGGCGCGCTGCGGGCGTGTTCAGGACCCGGTATGCGCTTTCGACCTCCGCCGTCAGCGCCGGGATATGCGCCCGGCGCGCTGCCCGCCCGGCCCGAGCGAGTGCGGCACGTGCCGTCTTCGTCCGCAGACGTCGCAGCGCGATTCCTGCAACCACCAGTTCGTGGGAGACCCTCGATGCGGGCGGGAAGGGCGTTGGATCGAGCTCGGCGAGCGCACCCTCGGCCTCGTCGAGGCGCCCGATCAGCAGCAGGCGCCGGACTTGAAGATACCGCGCGTGCGCAGCGTTCACCTGGTCGCCGTGCTCTTCCAGCGTCGCCCGTGCCGCGTCGAGCCTCTTCGCAGGCCAGCCTAGGTCGCGCGAGACGAGCGCGATCTCTGCCTCCGCGACGACGCACCTCGCACGCGCCACAGGCTCTTTCGGGCCGAAGGCACGCGCAGCACTTCGCAGGAGAGCCTTTGCTCGAACGTGCTCGCCGAGCTGCGCCATCGCGATGCCGCGCAGCGCGAGACCGGGCGCATCGTCGCGCAGGGCGATCCGCTTCAATGCGCTTAAGGGGTCACCCGCCGCAAGTGCACGCGCCGCGGCCGTGATCAACGAGTCCATCGGAATCCTTAACGTTGGGTGGCGACGATCCCGTCTTTTTCGAGCAGCTCGATCACGCTGCCCCGGCCAACCAGATGTCCGGTACCCACGATGACCAGGTAGTTCTTGTCATCGTTGAGCAGGGCCTCGATTTTGGGCAGCCACTTGCGGTTGCGCGCCACCAAGATGGATTGATACAGCACCGGATCGCGGCCGAGCTCCGCCTTCAATTGATCTGCAAACCAGAGCGTGTCGCCGTGCTGCCATG
>DASQPK010000170.1:0-2112 GCA_035643995.1 Steroidobacteraceae bacterium
CCGGCGGATTTTTGCCGGCAGTGATTTTACCCTGATGCCGTCGCGCTTCGAGCCCTGCGGCTTAAGCCAGATGTATGCGCAGAAGTTCGGATCGCTGCCGATCGGCCACCAGACCGGTGGCCTCGCGGAAACGATCATGGACGGCGAAACCGGATTTCTGTTCGCGCAACCGTCAACTGAATCGTTTCTCGGCGGCATCCGGCGTGCATTCACGACCTTTGTGGCGACGGATCGCCTCAACTCGATGCGCGAGAGCGCGATGTCGCGCTCGTTCAGCTGGGGCGTGGCTGCCGCCTGCTACGGCGCGCTTTATCGAAAGGCTGTGTCGCCTTAGGCGCGCTCTCGGCAAGTCCGTTTCGCGCCAAAGGGCGACATATAATAATTCAGCTGGAGATTATTGGATCCGCGCGACGTAAGCGGTCACCCGCTCCGCATAGCCCTTGAGTTCCAAGCTGCGCGGTTCGGCCGATATTTCACCCGATACATCGTTCCAGACCGTCGCGCTCATGATCAATTCGCCCCCTTTGGCCGCGCCAACGAGCCGCGCTCCCAAGTTCATTGTGTCGCCGAGGGCAGCGAACTGATAGTTGCCACCCTCGACGCCGATTGAACCCATAAACGTCTCGCCAGAATGTACACCGACGCCGATCGAGAGCCAGGGGCCCGCAGGATCGGCGTGGCCGGTGGCGCGCAGGAGCTTTAGTCCGGCAGCGACCGCACGCTGGCGATAGTCCGGGCCGGTAAGACAAGGGACATAAATGCCGATCACCTCGTCGCCCACCATCTTGTCAACAATGGCGTCAGTCCAGGTAAAAACCTTGATCGCGGTTTGAAAGAAACGCTGCATCAGGGCGGCGAATTCAGCCGGGCGCATGCCTGCTGCGAGCTGGGTCGAGCCACGCACATCAGCATACAGCATCGCAATCTCAATTTCGGCGCCACCGCGTTCTTGGGCCAGCACAGATTCGCACTTCTCGCAGAAATGAGGGTTGCGCAGCCATTGCCCGCGGCCAATGGCACGCATGACCGGCGCCGAGAATCCGTCAAATCCTGCGTAGCACAGGCGGCAGCGGTCATGCGCCGTGGGAGACATCAAGCGGAACATTTTCCGGCCACGTCGCAGTTCCGGATGCTCCCCCGAGAATATCGCGCGCCAGAGGGGATTGAAATTCTTGGTTGGGTCGACAGAGTCTATCATGGTCTATTAGTGCCAAATAACTGCGCGGCTTTGCGGTGTAGGCGGTGATCGCTATTTCGCCTTTGGTTTCTTGGACGGGTCATCCTTCGGATCGACATATCTAAAATCCAGCGGGCCCATGGCTGTGACCTCGACAACGGTCTCGCCCGTTGCCCAGGCAAAATGGGACATGCGCGGCGGCGCTGAGAAAAACCCGCCGGGAGTGAGCGGCTGGCCTTTAGACTTGTCGAGTTTGTCGCCCATACCGACGTTAAACGTTCCGGACAACACGGTGACGTTTTCGACGGTGCTGTGCCAGTGCGGCGGGATCGTGTAGCCGTCCGGCAACTTGCCGCGAATGATAAAGAGTCCCTTCTTGGCTGGATCGCCAAGCATCACGGCCATTTGTGATCCGGGCGGCATGAATGGCGGCGGGGGTCCCCATTTCACAGCGTCCGGCATGGTGATCGTATGACCCGTGCCGCCAGAACCCTTGCGCATATTCTGGGTCGCCGATGCCGCCGGAAGCGCGACAACAAGCGCCGTGGCGAGAGCAATCGCTGATTTCATGGCATCCTCCTCGAACCAACGTTCGCCGGATAAGCGCGGCAGAGTTTTTCTATCCTTGGCCGTTACTATTCAGAAGAAAACTTAACACACCTTACGAGCGGACATTCCGCCCAGCAATGGCATTCCGTCCGGCTGATCATTCCGCCGCCACCGGCATGATCTCCGTCTGCTCGTGCAGGATGACCCCCGAGAGCGGATCGAACTCGCCGACCCACGGAGAACGGTCAAGAACCGCCCTGGTGTGAACATAACCAGCGTCCCAGCGCTGCCGGATGCCGGACGGGCTGAAATCGATGTCCTTGGTGTGGTTCTCGCGATCGAGTTGCGGCGCCAGCAGCCGCACGACATGCATGCGAGTCGGACAG
>DASQPK010000171.1:0-3189 GCA_035643995.1 Steroidobacteraceae bacterium
GGATCAAGGCCTCTTCGGTATCGAACATGAATTCGGCCAATGCCTTGCACAGCTCGGTTTTACCGACGCCGGTGGGCCCTAGGAACATGAACGAGCCGCTGGGCCGGTTGGGATCGGACAGCCCTGCGCGCGTGCGCCGAATGGCATCCGCCACCGCTTTTACCGCTTCCGGCTGGCCCACCACGCGTTTGCTCAAGACTTCCTCCATCCGCAACAGCTTGTCGCGTTCCCCTTCGAGCATGCGTGATACCGGAATGCCGGTCCACTTCGACACGATTTCTGCGATTTCCGTTTCGGTGACCGAATTGCGCACCAACTGATTGGGTTTCTGTTCGACCTCCAATGCCTGCGCCAATTTCTGTTCCAGCGCGGGGATGCGGCCATACTGCAGCTCCGACATGCGCGCCAAATCCTGTGCCCGCCGCGCCGTGTCGAGATCTTGCCGCGCTCGCTCCAATTCCTCCTTGATATGCGCAGCCCCCTGGACCGTGGCCTTCTCCGCCTTCCATATTTCCTCCAGGTCGGAGTATTCCTTCTCCAAGCCCTTCAGTGTGTCATTGAGCATGTTGAGGCGCTTGCGGGAGGCCTCGTCGGTCTCCTTCTTCAGCGCCTCACGCTCGATCTTGAGTTGAATGATGCGCCGGTCCAGCTTGTCGAGCGCCTCGGGCTTTGAATCGATTTCCATGCGGATGAGCGATCCCGCCTCATCGATCAGATCGATCGCCTTGTCGGGCAACTGCCGGTCGGCGATGTAGCGATGCGACAGAGTCGCGGCCGCCACGATGGCAGGATCCGTGATTTCGACCCCGTGATGCACTTCGTAACGCTCTTTGAGACCGCGCAGGATGGCGATGGTGTCCTCCACCGACGGCTCATCCACCAAAACCTTCTGGAAGCGGCGCTCGAGTGCCGCATCCTTCTCGATGTACTTGCGATATTCATCGAGCGTGGTCGCGCCCACGCAATGCAGCTCGCCGCGCGCCAACGCGGGCTTGAGCATATTGCCCGCGTCCATCGCGCCCTCGGCTTTGCCGGCACCCACCATGGTGTGCAATTCGTCGATGAACAGAATGACCTGGCCTTCTTGTTTCGCCAGGTCGTTGAGGACGGCTTTCAGCCGCTCCTCGAATTCCCCGCGGAATTTGGCGCCGGCGATGAGCGCGCCCAAGTCGAGCGACAGAATGCGCTTGTTGCGCAACCCTTCCGGCACCTCATTGTTGACAATGCGCTGCGCCAAACCCTCGACGATTGCGGTCTTACCCACGCCTGGCTCACCGATCAGCACCGGATTGTTCTTGGTGCGTCGCTGTAAGACTTGAATGGTGCGGCGAATCTCATCATCGCGCCCGATCACCGGATCGAGCTTGCCCTGGGTCGCGCGCTCGGTGAGATCGATGCTGTACTTTTCAAGCGCCTGACGATTCTCCTCAGCGCCTGCATCTTCCACCTTGGCGCCGCCGCGCACTTCGTCGATGGCCTTTTCCAGGCCCGAGCGTGTTGCGCCGTTCGCCTTCAAGAGACGGCCGAGTTCGCCCCGATCATCGCAAGCCGCCAACACGAACAGCTCGCTGGAAATGAATTGATCGCCGCGCTGCTGCGCCAGCTTGTCCGTCACATTCAACAGCTTATTGAGATCGTTGCCGAGCAGCACTTCACCGCCGGCTCCCTCGACTTTGGCAATCCGGTCCAGCGCGCCGGCCAGATCCGAGCGCAGCTTGGGCACTTGAACGCCGGCCTTCTCCAGCAAGGGTCGAGCCGTGCCACCTTGTTGGTCGAGCAGCGCCGCCATGAGGTGCACCGGCTCGATGTACTGATTGTCGCGACCCACCGCCAGGGACTGGGCATCGGCCAGTGCCTGCTGGAATTTGGTCGTCAGCTTGTCCATTCGCATAGGATTTCCTTTGAGAAAACGCTCGGAATGCTCACGAAATGGGGATGAAAAGGCCTCAATTCAACCGTTTTTCTCTCACTCTTCTCGCCAAACGAGCGTGGCTTGCCGGCCCGTGACCCCATCGCGTCGATGCGAAAAGTACCTGTCCGCGCGCGCATAGGTGCATTCGCCGCCCCCGTAGATGCGGTTTATGCCGAGACCTTTAAGTTGCCTACGCGCCAGCATCCCCAGATCCGCCATGAACTTGCCTCCGGCGTTCGCCTTGAAGGCATCGCCGGCCCCTGAATCGCCGCTCAAAAACGCCTGGCGCACCTCCCCGCCGACTTCGAAATGCGACGGGCCAATCGCCGGTCCCAGCCACGCGATCAGGCGCTCAGGCTGGGCCGCCATGGCACGCACCGTGGCACCGATCACACCGGCTGCCAGCCCACGCCAACCGGCGTGCGCGGCGGCCACCGTGTCGCCTGTGTCCGTTGCGAAAACGATGGGCAGGCAATCGGCCGTGAGAATGGCACACACGTTGCCTGAGCGGCGGGTGAGCGCCGCATCCGCGGCAGCGTGAGGACCGGCCTGATCGAGATCCACGACAGCGACCCCGTGCACCTGTGCCAACCAGGGGGGTTCTGCCGGCAGCCCCGCCTCGCGCACCAGAATCCGCCGGTTCTCGGCCACGGCAAGCGGGTCATCGCCGACGTTACGCCCTAGATTGAAGCAGGCATATGGCGCCTTGCTGGCACCGCCTCCGCTAGGACTCCCGCGCAAAGTCGACACCACGCGCACGCCGCGCGGCGCCGGCCATTTGGGCTCGAACCACAAGGAGCTCACCCCGCAGGCTCCGCATTGGCGGTGGCACTGCGGGCATCGTCGCGCAGCGCTTGGAGCAGTAGCCTGAAATCCTCCGGCACGGGACTGCTCAAGGCCAGTCGTTTGCCGGTTCGCGGATGATCCAGCCCCAAGTTCGCCGCATGCAAAGCCTGACGCTTAAAAGCGCGCAGCGTATCGACCAGCGCCGGCGCCGCGCCGCGCGGCTGCGCAAATCGACCGCCGTAGACCGGATCGCCGACGACGGGATACTTTTGATGCGACAAATGCAGCCGGATCTGGTGAGTCCGGCCCGTCTCGAGCTGCACCGACAGGTAGGTGTGCGCGCGAAAGCGCTCGAGCACACGATAATGCGTCACCGCCGGCCGCCCGCTCTCTCGCACCGCCATCCGCAGCCGATCGCTGCGATTGCGTCCGATGGGCGCATCGATGGTGCCGCCGCCCGTCATGACGCCCAGGCACACCGCCAGATAATT
>DASQPK010000172.1:0-24651 GCA_035643995.1 Steroidobacteraceae bacterium
GGCCTATTGGAAGCGATCGCCGCTCGCCTATGTCGGCAACGTGAAGACGCCGACCATGTTGATGACGGGCGAGGCGGACTACCGCACGCCCTCGAGCGAGGCTGAACAATTCTATCAAGCGCTGAAACTTCGCAAAGTCGACACCGCGCTCGTACGGGTGCCCAACGCCTCGCACGATATTTCCGCTCGCCCGAGCCTGCTCATCGACAAGACGGCCTATGTGCTGGCATGGTTCAAGTCGCACGACGTGAAATCGCCCTAAGGGTGGGAGCCTGTCAGCGGCTCCGTGTGTCCGTCTGTGCCGTTTGACCGAACAGGATTTTCTTGGCCTCTTCGGTCAGGGTGGTGTTGCTGCTGATGGCCGCGCCTTTTTCATATGCGCGCACCGTGGCGGGGCGCTCCTTGATGGCCTCGAACCAGCGTTTGAGGTGCGGAAAGTCCTCGAGCTTTTGGCCCTGCGCCTCGTGGGGCACGATCCACGGATAGCACGCCATGTCGGCGATGGAATAGGGGCCTGCCACAAATTCCCGGTCGGCAAGGCGCTTGTTCAACACGCCATAGAGGCGATTGGTCTCCTTCACGTAGCGCTCGATGGCGTAGGGAATCTGCTCGGGCGCATAGCGCTTGAAATGATGATTTTGTCCGAGCATCGGTCCCAGTCCGCCCACCTGCCAGAACAGCCACTGCAGCACCTCGGCCCGGCCGCGCGATTCGTTCGGAATGAATTTCTCGCTCTTCTCCGCCAGGTACAGCAAAATTGCACCGGATTCGAATACCGTGATCGGCGCTCCGCGCTCCAGCGGCGAGTGATCGACGATCGCCGGCATGCGATTGTTCGGCGAGATGGCGAGGAATTCCGGCTTGAACTGCTCGCCCTTGCCGATGTTTACCGGCACGATGGTGTACGGCATCGCCATCTCTTCCAAGAACATGGCGATCTTGTGGCCGTTCGGGGTGGGCCAGTAGTACAGATCGATCATCGGTGATTCTCCGCCGGCTCGAGCGCCATTTTGTGTGCCCGAAGCAGGGCAATGCAAACATCCTCTTCGCGCGGCCTCAAGCGCATTTGCGCAAGCCGTGTTCGCGCCCGCGCATTTTGCGTCCAGGGCAGGATGGCGGAATCCAATTTGCCGGCTGCGCTCGAGCGCCATTCCAGCAGGCGCCTGCGCTCGGCGAGGCTTTTGGCCTCCCGGCTGTCCGGCGGCAGCAAGCGCTTCTCGATGCTGAAGCCCACCATCTGCACGATTACGGTGTCGCCTCTCTGCATGATTTTTGCCAGCTTCAAGCAATCTTCGCGCCGCTCGCTCAAATTGGTTGATTCCCGGCAGGAGTCGATCAAGGGCGAGAGAGGCGGAATGATCTCGGCGTTGGCGACGCCGGCGAGCGCGGTCAATTTCGCGGTATCGGATGCAACCACGCCGCCGGGCAACTCACGCCGCACACCGCTCAGCGCATCGAACATCAGCACCATGAGCTGGTTGTAGTACAGATCGAAGCGCGTACCGCGCGCCATGTCGGCCAGCACCCGATCGACTTCAATCGTGTCCTTGTCCTTGTGCGCGCTCGACAATTGAGACAGCCAGGCCGCGCCGTTATCCGGGTCAACCCAGCGCAGAACGATTGCGACCTCGCGGCTATCGCAGGCGGGCGCGGCGGCGCACAACTGCAGATGCAGCCAGCCGATGGCCGCATTCTGCGGCGCCAACTCGCCGGCGCGGGCGATGAGCTGCAGCGCCGCGGGCGCCGCCGACGGAACGGCGTAGCTATTGGTAAAGCCCAATGCTGCCGCCGTCGCCTGGGAATTCGCGTCAGGCCGAGCCGCCAGCGCTCGCACGGCATCGCTGCGCCAGACTTGGAATTTGTAGGCTTCCGATTTGGGATTCACCGATGGTGCGGTGCTTGGCAACGCTGCGGCGGCGTGCAGCAGCGCAAATCCCAGCATCAGAAATCTCAAACCGTGTTTGACCACGAGTCAAACCCGCCTTTAAAGGTGGCTGCGATGGCCGGCAGCCGTCAACCCCGCGGTGATCGCCAGGCGCATGGCATCCTCGACGGAAATGTCCAGCGGTTGAACACGGTCCCGCGGCAGATAAATGGTATAGCCGCCAAAGGCATAACTCATCGGAAAATAAACGGTCACCCAATTCTGGCCGCCGTGCGCCAACAGTACGGTCGGCACATCTTCGCGGGTGACGAAGCCGATGGCGTGCACGTCGGCAAAGCGCGCCAGCACCACCCGCTGCAGGTCGCGCTTCTCGCCGCTGCCCGAAGGCAACAAGCTCACGACATCGCGAAATCCGCCGTACAGGGTCTTCACAAACGGAATCCGCCCCAAAAAATCATTCCAGTACTTGAGCAGGATTTTGCCCGCGTAGGCGTTCACCACACCGCCGACGAACAGCAGTAACAGGAAACCTGCGAACAAACCCAAGCCCGGCCAGTAATGCTCGGGGCTGACGATGCCCAATGCAATCAATGCACGCCGCAGCCAATTCTCGACCGTATTCACCAGCCACCAGATCACATATACCGTCAAGGCCAACGGCAGCACGGTCACCAATCCGCTCATGGTCAGCGTTAGAATCTTGCGCATGGGATTATCATCGCATGATCGGGCCCAAGGCGCCCACAGGGGCTGAAGCTTCTATGACGCAACCTTCCGGTCTTGACATCTCACCGGCCAAATCCTCGGATGTGCCGCTGATTCTTTCCCTGATCAATGAACTCGCCGACTACGAGAAGCTGCGGCACGAGAGCGTCGCCACCGAGGCGTCGATAGACAAGGCGCTGTTCGGATCGAAGCCCGGAGCCGAGGCGGTCATCGCCCGTTTCGACGGTGAGCCGGCCGGCTTTGCCCTGTTCTTTCATAATTTTTCGACTTTTCTCGGGAAACCCGGGTTGTACCTGGAGGATCTCTTTGTGCGCCCTGCGTATCGCGGCCGCGCCATCGGCAAATCACTCCTGAGCCATCTGGCCGCGCTGGCGCTGGAGCGCGATTGCGGCCGCTTTCAATGGCAAGTTCTCGACTGGAACCGGCCCTCTCGCGATTTCTACGAACGCTTGGGCGCGCAGGCGGATGCGGCCTGGGTCAACTACCGGATGACGGGCGAGGCGTTGCGGCGCCTGGCTGAGAATCGCGATTCATGATTGCCGCGGCAAGATGAAACGCAATCCCTGATAGTTCAGTACCACGCCGTCGCGCCGGATGTGCTCGACGACAGGGCCTTCCGGCAGGGAGTTGCCTTCATGATACTTGCGCATGTTGATGTACACGAAACGATCGCCCGCCTTGGTCGCATACACATGCACGTCGAGGTGCAGTTCGGGCAGGGCTTGCGCCCCCCCTAGGTTGACTTGGTTGATCGACGGCAGCACTTCCTCGTTGTCGGCTTTGGCATCCTCATCATTCAGCAGCGGGTCGGGCCGGCGCAGTGCGGGTCGCGGAGCAGAACGCTGTGCAATGGAATGCGGGGCGCCGAGCGGCGCGGCCAGGGGCGCGACCTGAGACGCAGCGCTGGTCCCTGTCGAACCACCATCAGCGCCGCTCACGGGAATCTCAGGCGCGTACACAGGCGTCTGTCCCAAGGGACTGAAGTGATCCGCTACCGCCGGTGCCTTGTCCTCGGCAACCGCCGCGGGTTCCGTGTGTTCCGTGTGCTTTTTGGGGGTGGATGTCGGCGCCGGGGCGCCGCTTCGCAGCAACATCACGGCGAGTACGACGACGTTGATGGCCAGCAGCGCGCCGAGCAATACCGCCCAGAGGGGCAGGCCGCCGCGCCGTTGTGAGGTCGGCGTATCCATCAATCCCGGTTGGGATTGGCGCTGCCGTTCGATTTCAGATTTCTTCAATGCGTCGAGAATGAAGGACATGGAAATTCCTAACCGCCGCGAAGCGCGTTGGACAGCAACAAAGGTGAACTGGGATCGGCCAACGCGGTGTCGAGCACGACTTGGGTTTGCACTCCGGCAATTCCATCGACGTTTAGCCGATGCTCGCGCTGGAAATTCTGCACTGCAATCGCCAATTCTTGATCGTACACGTCGGCGTGTTCCGGATCCGCAGCAGCGCCTCCCAAGGCATTCAGGCTGCGGCGAAGCCAGCGAACCTCATCGCCCTGCATTCCCAACGACAGCGATCGGGCGCGGGAAGTCTTCGGCTTCCAGACGACGGTAAATTCCCCGAACCAATCCCGCGAAAGATCATCGATGGATACCTTCTCGTTATGCTCGCCCAAGTTCAGCGTCGCGGTCCTGTCGTCCAAACTCGACAGGACCACGCGATGCCGCTGACCCCGATCATCGGTCAGCGTCAGGATGGCGGGCCGATTCAGGGTCCTGACCTGCGTCCACGAGCCGCGCTGCTCCAAACACGAGAGGCCCGCTTTAGCGGCCTGACCGCACGGATCGCGGTCGTCCGACAGCGCGGTTCCCCACAACGACAGGAGGCGGCGGAAAGCAGCCGCGTCGGTGGTGTTGGCCTCATTGGCCTCGAGAAGCGCTTTGACTGAGGCCAATTTGGGCGCAGGGACTGTCGCCAGCGGCGGCGGGACCACCGGCTGCGCCGCAGGCGTCGCAGGCGCCGTCGCGGGATGTGCTGCGGCCGCGCTTTTTGGCGCTCGGGCTGCGCTAAAAATGGGACTCGACTGGAGCCAGAATTGCCAGCCGAGAAACAGAGTGCCGCCGAGCGCCACCAGCCCAAAGGAGCCCACGACCCAGCCCAGCCAGGTGGGCAGGAATCGTCGGCCATAGACTTCCCCTGCGGCACGGCGCACCAAACCGGCGTTGATTTTCTTGACTTCCTGCGTGTAAGCCCCCAACAGAGCACGATCGCAGGCGACATTGATGACTCGCGGAATTCCCTGCGACAGCCGATGTAATTCCACCAACGCCGCAGGCGTGAATATGTCCTCCGTTGCGCCGGCAACGCGCAGCCGATGCCGCACATAACCCTTGGTTTCCTCGCGCGACAGGGGCTTCAAATGGTATCGCCCGGTAATTCGTTGAGCCAGTTGCCGCAGGTCGGTCCGGTCCAGCAATTCCCGAAGTTCAGGCTGGCCGATCAATATGATTTGCAGCAGCTTCTGAGTTGGCGTCTCGAGATTGGTCAACAGGCGGACCTGCTCCAGCACGTCGATGGAGAGATTCTGTGCCTCATCCACCAGCACGATGATGCGTCTGCCTTCCGCGTGGCCGCTCAGCAGCCGTCGATTCAGCGCGTCGACCATCTGCTTGACGCTGTCGCGATCGTCCTCGGCGACTCCCAAACCCAGCTCTTCGCAAATCGTCAGAAGAAATTCCACCGGTGTGACGCGCGGATTCAAAATCACGGCGACATCGGCATGATGCGGCACGCGCGAGAGCAGTGTGCGCACCACCGTGGTTTTGCCCGTCCCTACTTCCCCGGTTAACTGGATGAAGCCGCCGGACTCATTGATGCCGTACAGCAAATGCGCCAATGCCTCGGCATGCCGCTCACTCAAATAAAGATAGCGGGGGTCCGGTGTGATGGCGAAGGGCTTTTCGCTGAGCCCAAAGAAACTGGTGTACATGGCAAGGACTAGGATAATACCAACGTGCCACTAGTTTCCGTCGTTGGAGCCTAGACCGGCTCCTTGCCTCGGGGTAGGCGGCTGGCCCGGGTCAAAAGGCCCTCCCCGAATCGGTCGCGGATGCCGTCCACGGCCGAATCGAGCCGGGATCCTGGATCGGGCAGCGGGTCTGAAAACAGGTCCGACTGCCTCAGCGACTGCAAATCGCTGACGCCCACGCCCAGCAGACGCACCGCGGCACGGGGTTGAGAGGCCAGCCAGGCCCGAAGCAGAGCTTGCGCAGCCGCCGACACGATGGCGGTATCTTGAGTCGGAGGCTCCAACGCGCGCTGGCGGGTATAGGTCGTGAAGTCGCCGCGCCGAATTTTGACGCTCACCCGGCCGGCAAGGAGCTTCTGTGCCCTCAAGCGCGATGCGGTGCGATCCGCCAAATGCACTAGCTGCGCCTGAAGCTCGCTCGCCGCGCGGATGTCGGTGTCATAGGTCTCCTCCGCGCTGATCGACTTCTCTTCGCGATCCGGTTCCACCGGCCGATCATCGAGGCCGCCGGCGCGATCGCGCATGGCCTCGCCGTGCTTGCCGAAGGCACGCCACAACACCTCATCCGTGGCGACGCGCGCATCGCCAAAGGTCCGAATACCGGCCTCGAGAACCCTCGGCAATGTCTTCCGGCCAACGCCGAAGAGTTTGTGAATCGGCAGGGGATCCAAGATTTCTCGAAGATTGCCGGCATCGATGCGGCACATTCCGTCCGGTTTGTTCAAATCCGACGCGATCTTCGCCAGCAGTTTATTCGGCGCAATTCCCACCGACGCGGTGAGTCCGGTCTGCTCGGCAATCCGCCGGCGAATTTCCGCGCCGATCACCACCGGTTCCCCGAGCAATTGCTGACTGGCCGTCACGTCGAGAAACGCCTCATCCAGAGACAGCCCTTCCACCAGCGGCGTGAATGCATGAAAAATCGCGAATACTTGTTGCGATATCTCCTGGTAACGGGCCATCCGCGGGCGCACGACAATGGCTTCGGGGCAGCGGCGCAACGCTTCACGCATCGGCATGGCCGAGTGCACGCCGAAACGCCGTACCGCGTAGCTGGCGGCGGCCACGACGCCGCGGCCGCCGGTGCCGCCGACGATGAGCGGCTTGCCCTTCAATTCCGGACGGTCCTGCTCTTCCACCGATGCGTAGAACGCGTCCATGTCGATGTGCAGAATCGCGCGGACGACGCAGGGCCGCATCGGATCATTCCACGGTGACGGTGATTTTCTTCGAATGCAGCGGCGGATCGAAGGACTGATGCAAGGAGTCCGCGAACACGAGTTGCAGGGTGTGCTTGCCGGGGGGCAATGTCAGCGACGTTTCGGTTTGACCTTTGCCGAAATGCAATATTTTGTCCGTTGCCGGCATCGGCGCATCGAGTTTCAGTTCGCTAAAATCGGTGTCGACCAACAGATGATGATGCCCGGTGTTGTCGAATTTGATTCCCGCGGGCGCAATTCCCATCCCTTTCAATCCAAAGACCACGGTAACGGGACTGTGCACTTTGGCCCCATCGTGCGGTGCAATGATGTACACCTCGGCACCGGCGGGCGCGGCGGTGCGATCCGCCGCCACCGCAAACGCTGCCAGCAAACTGATTCCGAATACGAGGACTAGACGATTCATGCGGTTCTCCTTGGTGAAAAGCTCAGTCTACAACTGCAGGGCGGCATACACGACCACGCCGAAAAAGGTGAGGGCGAACAGGATGCTGTAGACGAAGAAAAGTACCACCGCTTTGAACAAGGTGCCGAACCAGCCGCGCCGGAACACCCGCCGCATTGCAAAAAGAGTGTAAATGGCCGCATACCAGCCCAGGACGGTTTCGAGGGTGTCCGACACTCCCGACAGTTTCGGCCACGAGGGCGCGGCGATGATGGCGCAAATCATGATGATTGCCACCGAAAAATAGAAAGCATGCAGGTGAATGAAGAACAGCAAGTGTTCCGCGTAGCGGTGGCGCGGGCGCCAATACAGCAGCATGTGCAGGAAGGCGATCAGCGGCAGAAAAATGAACATGGCTTTCGGCGCCGTATGGACCACGACTGGCAGTAGAGCCTTGCCATTGTCACGCACCGCCTCCTGGCACGCGTGCTGGAACCGCTGGTCCCATTTCGGATCGTGCGTGAACATGATGAAATTCGCATCCTGGCAGCCGGTCACCCGCGAGCCGCTCGATGCAGCAGCCGGTGCCGACGCGTCGTCAAATTGAACCAGTTGGCCGCTGGGATGCACGAACGA
Organism: Steroidobacteraceae bacterium; assembly: GCA_035643995.1. Classification (GTDB taxonomy): domain Bacteria; phylum Pseudomonadota; class Gammaproteobacteria; order Steroidobacterales; family Steroidobacteraceae; genus Bog-1198. The sequence continues at coordinate 7,830 of DASQPK010000172.1, forward strand.
TGCGATCAGGAAAAAGATGATGCTCAAGATCAAGTACAGACGAAACGGCGGCAGGTAGGCAACGCGCCGGCCGGCGACGAACTCCTGGGTAAGCATTCCCGGCTTGAACCACAGCAGCTTAAGTGTGCGCCACAGCCGAGAATCCGAGTGCGTCAGCCCCTCGAGCATTTCATGTAAAAGCTCCACCGTGCTCGGCACGTGCACGTCGGCGGCCTGGCTGCAGTTCACGCAGAACCGCCCGAGGAGCGCCGCGTTGCAATTCTTGCAGCGCGCGGGCGGCGCCGGCGCTGCCTCGAGCGGCGCCGGTTCCATGTTCGCAGGATCCGGCTGCACCGGGTTCATCGGCGCCGGCTCGGGGAGTGCCGAAGTGGCGGGCGAGCAGGATTCGATCGAGCTCATGACTCGGCGCCGGCGCCCGCGCCCAATTCGTGCGGCGCGAAGTCGTCGACATTGATGAGATCCATGACCTTGGCATCGTAGGTGCGCAGCACCTCGGCTTCGGCCTCGCTGATGATGCTCAAGCCCAGGGCTTGAGTGATTTGACCCGGCAGATCCAGCGCGGTGACGCGGCCGGTCTTGACGCCGTCGACCCGAATGCGCTTCTCCAGCGGTTCGGCCATGGTGGACAGAATCAACGCTTCCTGCAGCTGGCCCAACGGATTGTGCGTCTGCTGGGTCTTATAAATGTAGGCGCTCAAGCGCTCGCGGGTTGCCGTTGGATTCATGATCAGATCGCCGATGGCATGGCCGAGGCGATCGCTGGGCTGCGAATAGCTGAGTCCGCGCGGGAAGATAACCATCCGCATGAACAGCGCCAGGGGACGATTCGGAAAATTGCGCAGGAAAAGATGCAGCTGCTCCTGCGCCTGGTACAAGAGGCTGCGGCAGGCCCATTCGACCAGGGGAAGGTCGGCCGGCTCGCGGCCTTGATTCTCGTGATGCTTGAGGACCATCGAGGCCAAGTACATCGACGACAGCACGTCGCCCAAGCGCGCGGACAGGGTCTCTTTCTTCTTCAGATATCCGCCGAGCGCGAGCATGGCCACGTCGGTTGCCAGGGCGAATGACGCGCTGTAGCGGTTGACGTGCTGAAAGTAGCGCACAGTTGCGCCGGTGTCCGGCACTTTCGTGAATCGTGCCGACGTCAAGCCGAGGACCAGAGAGCGCACGGCATTGGAAATCGCAAATCCCACGTGGCCGAAGACGGCGTCATCGAACTCGCGCACCCCGACCTCGCGATTGGGGTTCTTCGCCGCGTTCATTTCCTTCAGGACGAAGGGATGGCAGCGCACGGCGCCCTGGCCGAAGATGATCAGATTGCGCGTCAGGATATTGGCGCCCTCGACGGTGATTGCGACCGGAACAATTTGGTAGCCGCGTCCCAGATAGTTCTTGGGTCCGAGGCATATTCCCTTGCCCCCATGAATATCCATGGCGTCATTGGCGATCATGCGGCCGATTTCGGTGGCGTGATACTTGAGCATGGCCGAAGGCACGGAGGGCTTTTCCCCGCCGTCGATGGCGCCGGCGGTGACGGAACGTGCGGCGTCGATGATGTAGGTACGCGCCGCCATTCGCGCCAAAACCTGTTCGATGCCCTCGAAGCTGCCGATCGGCGTGTTGAACTGGCGGCGGATGCGCGCATAGGCGCCCGATGCGTACACCGCAGCCTGCGCGCCGCCGGCGGCACTGGAGGGCAGTGAAATGCAGCGGCCCACCGACAGCTGTTCGACCAGCATGCGCCAGCCCTGCCCGGCGGTTGCAAAGCCGCCGATAATGGCCTCCACCGGCACGAAGACATCGCGACCTTGAATGGGCCCGTTTTGGAACGCGATATTCAAAGGAAAGTGCCGCCGTCCGATCGCCACGCCGGGCGTGTCGCGCGGAATCAGCGCACAGGTGATCCCCAAATCTTCCTTGTCGCCCATGAGGTGCTCGGGATCGAAGAGGCGGAAAGCCAATCCGATCACGGTGGCGATGGGCGCCAGCGTGATGTAGCGCTTCGAAAAATTGAGCCGGATGCCGACGATTTCTGCGCCTTGCCACCGGCCCTTGCAGATGATTCCGGCGTCAGGAATGGAGGCCGCGTCGGAACCGGCGCGCGGCCCGGTGAGCGCAAAACAAGGGACGTCGTCGCCGCGTGCGAGCCGCGGCAAGTAGTGATTCTTCTGCGCCTCGGTGCCGTAGTGAAGCAATAATTCCGCCGGCCCCAAGGAGTTCGGCACCGCGATGGTCGAGGACGCGGTGGCCGAGCGTGAAGCGATTTTGATCAGCACGCAGGAATGGGCGTATGCCGAGAATTCCAAGCCGCCGTAGCGGCGCGGAATAATCATCGCAAAAAAGCCCCGGGATTTGATGAAGGACCAAACCGCGGGCGGCAGATCGGCGCGCCGATGCGTGATGTCCCAGTCATCGAGCATCGCACACAGCTCCTCGCAGGGTCCGTCGATGAACGCCTGTTCGGCGTCGTTCAGCACCGGCGTTTTCGCCGACATGAGCTTCTGCCAGTTCGGACCGCCGGTGAACAACTCGCCATCCCACCACACCGTGCCCGCATCCAGTGCCTCGCGCTCCGTCGCCGACATCGCCGGCAGCAGCTTGCGGTATTTCTTCATGAACGGCCGCGTCAGGAGGCGAATGCGCAGAGGCCGGATATTCAATAGAAACAGGATTGCGAACGGCACGGAGATCAGAATTTTCCACCAGCCGGGCGCCGATCCGAGCGCCCAATAGACGGCGAGCAACAGCAGCAGCACAGCGGTGCTCACCACGAGACCGGCTCGCCGGTAGGCGAGAATGCAAACAGCACCCACGAACAACACCAGCCAGCCAACAATGATGCCGGCGCAGAGCAGCACGTCATGCATGGGACCGCCCCTCTTTTTCTAGATCAAGTCTTTGACACCGTCGCGCTCTTCCAGCAACTCGCGCTGGGTCGCCTGCATTTTTTCGCGGCTGAAATCGTTGATCTCCAATCCCTGCACGATGCTGTAGTCGCCGTTCTTGCAGGTAACCGGATACGAATAAATGACACCTTCGGGAATTCCGTAGCTGCCGTCGGATGACACGCCCATGCTCACCCAATCGCCCGGCGGCGTGCCGAGCATCCAATCGTGCACGTGATCCAGTGCCGCCGCCGCCGCGGAAGCGGCGGATGAAGTGCCGCGCGCCTTGATGATGGCGGCGCCGCGCTGCTGCACCGTGGGAATGAAGCTGTCCTTGAACCAGCTTGAGTCCACCAGCGACAGCGCCGGTTTGCCGCCGACGGTCGCGTGATGCAGATCAGGGTACTGAGTGGCCGAATGGTTGCCCCAGATGATGACCTTCTTCACCTGCTCCAAGGCCGCGCCGCTTTTTTCTTTGAGTTGCGCGAGCCCGCGGTTGTGATCGAGCCGGGTCATCGCGGTAAATCGGTTGCGCGGCAGTGAAGGCGCATTGTGTTGAGCAATGAGGGAGTTGGTGTTGGCCGGATTGCCCACGACCAGCACGCGTACATCGCGGCTGGCCACGGCGTCAAGCGCCTTGCCCTGCGCGGAGAAAATTTTGGCGTTCTCCAGCAACAGATCCTTGCGTTCCATGCCGGGACCGCGCGGCCTGGCCCCCACCAGCATCGCAAAATTGCAGTCCTTGAATCCCTCATTGGCGTCGGACGTGGCGGTGATCCTATTCAAGGTCGCAAAGGCGCAGTCGTTCAATTCCATCACCACACCCTGCACCGCCGCACTGGCCGCCGGTATCTCCAGCAGATTGAGGTTGACCGGTTGGTCCACCCCCAGCATCTGGCCCGATGCGACGCGAAATGCCAGCGCATATCCGATGTTGCCGGCCGCGCCCGTGATGGTGATGGTGACTGGCTTCTTCATGAGGAACTCCCGCGCGAAAACCACGAATGGTAGCTGAAATCGCCGTGGGCCGTCATTGATGGATGGGCAGCGGCGCTTGAGTTGCCGAAGGCAAGTGCACGTTCAGCAGCCGCGCCACGGTGGGCGCGACCTGACGCATGTCGATGACGCCCAGATCGCGATGCCGCGCAATGCCGGTCCCGGCGATGAAAAACGCGGCGCGCATCTCGGGATATTCCGGTGAAAACCCATGGCTGCCGGGAGTGCCCGTAACCTCGCTCACCAAGGCACTGGTCGCGTCGCCGATCACGTAGTAACCGAGCTTCATGACGACGAGGAATGAGGCGCCGGGGAATGCGCCGCGCTGCTTGAGGGCGTCGCGCTCCAGAATTTCCGAGATCCCGTTGTGTGGATCGGACTTCAAGGTTTGCAGCAATTCGCGCACCTGTCCTGAGACATGTTGGTCGCGGGGATCGTTCAGCATGATGGCCGCCATTCCGCCCGCTCCCCAGGGCTGCGCTTTCCACGAGCCGTTGCTCTGGATGAGATCCGCGCGCGAAAACGCCGGCAGCAAGTTCACCCGGTGAGTGATCGGCGCGAAACCATGATCCGATACCACCAAGTCGATGGCATCGGGATCATTTGCGCGCGATGCGGCAAACAATTGCGCAAGCTGGCCGTCGATCACTTCCAGATCCTGATTGGCTTCGGCACTGAAGGGCCTGTGGACGTGCTGCTCTTCATCGAGAGAACTCAAATGAACGGTCATGAACCTGGGCTTATGAGTGCGCAGGATATCCAATGCAAAGCGAGTCTTTATTTCATCGCCGGGCGGACTCGGATCATTGCCCCGCATGTAGGGGCCAAGACGCTCCTGCATCTTTTGCAGCAGCCCTTCGGGATGCGAGACCGCGGCCATCAGCCAGGCGTCTGACGGGTCGACATCCGTCAAGCGCGCCACTCGCCAATATTCCGGGATGAGAAAATCCACCGCCGTGGCGCCAACGCTGACGGGCCAGCCGATGCTCGCGGTGGATAACCCGGCCTCATGCGCAGCCTGCCACAGCGTCGGCACGCGAATTTGCTGCGCATACCAGAACCAGGCATTCCCGAAAGTGTTCTTGGGATCGAATTCGAGATTGTTGTAGATGCCGTGTTCAGCCGGCGACAAGCCGGTCAACAGCGTGGTGTGGCTGGGATAGGTCACCGTCGGCCAAACGCCGGTGACGCCGCGGGCATACGCACCTTCGCGCAGCAGGCCGCGCAGAAATGGAATTTTAAGGCCATGCGCGTCCGCTTCGAGAACGTATTCGGGCTTCAATCCGTCCACCGAGATCATGAGCACGGAGGCTGCGAGCGTGGGATTGCCCGCGGTGATGACGAGCAGTAAAAATAACGCCGGCGCCCGCAAGGCGCCGTCCGCAAGGCGATGGGTGGTCAAAGCTGGTTCACTCGCTGACGGAAATGAGATAGCCAGGATAGGCGCTGCGAAAGCGGCGCATTTCACTATCCGCTTCGCGGTCGCGGCCGGCGCGCCGCAGCGCGGCGATGTCTTCGAGCCACGCCGCGGGATTGCGCTCGCGCAGCGACGCCGGAGCCGCCCGCGGCGGATCGGTTTTGTACACACTGACTTGAAGCACGCGCGGCTTGTCATCGGCCCTTCTTGCAGCTTGGGGCCCGAAAACAATGGCGAGGACCAGCGCGAGCGACAATAGAACGCTGGCGGCGAAGGCAAGCGGCGCCAAGCTTTGCGACTGCAGCGGTGCCTTCGATTTGGCCGACCTGAAGGCTTGCCCAAGCACCAACCGATCGAGCGCGTGCGGCGGCGCCGGGGCCGATTCTCGTCGGTACTGGCGGGACAAGGCGCTGTCGCCGCGCAAATATTCATCGAACTCGTCAGGCACGCGCTTCTCAGGCATAGGTTCGCAACGGCAGCACTTCGGGTTCTTGCATCGGACTCAAGGATTTTTTCAATTTACGAATCGCGTATCGCAGACGGCTCTTCGCTGTTTCTACCGGCACATCCGTGACGCGCGCAATCTCCTCAACGGTCAAGCCCGTTTCCTCGCGCAATAAAAACGCCTCTCGCTGCTCCTGCGGCAGTGCTGCGACGGCGGCGAGTAACGCCGATTGCTGCTCGATGAATTCCGCCACTCTGTCGGGCCGTTGGTATTCGGGGACTTCGGGCTCGAGCAGCGGCTCGTGATGCTCGTGCGCGGGAACTTCACCGCGCAGATTCACATCGCGCCTGAAGAAATCAACGGCGCAGTTGTGCGCAATGTGAAACAAGAACGTTGCGAATTTTGCGCGCGGTTCATAGCGAGCCCGCGTCGCCACCAAGCGCGACCACACTTCTTGAAACAGATCCGCCGCGGCGCCGGCATTGCGCACATGGCGCAGTAAGTAACGATACAAGGGGCCCTTGTACTCCGCGTACAGCGCGCAAAACGCTGTCGCGTCCCCCTCTTTGTAACGCAGCATCAACCCAGCGTCATCGTCAGACAAATCCATCCTCGGCAGCATACTTGGGGGCGCCGCCGGGGGCAAAACCAAACGCCTGAGATCAATTATTTTTCGGCGATTTTGAGAATACTTTTAAAAACAATGAGTTAGAGCCTAGAAAATAATCGTCTAAGTGCTTGCATGTGGTGGTGTTGTATATTACTATATCACCAAGTCACCGAAACACCTCGATGACGGACTGAACTGAAAACTTTTGGACAGGAGACGATCATGAACACCTCAATCTCAACAAAACTCGCAGCCCTTGCTCTCGCGTTGATGGTCAACAGCGTAATCATGGGCGGCATTGCCTACTTGTTCAATGCACAGCTCCAAGCGCCCACGGCAGTGATGTCGTTGGTCAGCACTGCGGCGCCCTCATCGAACGACGTGGCCTGAGCATTCGCGCCTAAGCGCTCTGGTAGATTACCGTGCTACAGGTCCCCCACACTGGGGTTAAGCACATCGAGCGAGAAATGGACCCGAACTGGAACGACAACCAACCTATCTATCGCCAATTGCGCGATCGAATGGTCGCCCTGATCCTAGAGGGCGCGCTGAAGGAGGGTGATCCCTTGCCCTCCGTGAGGGCGGTTGCTGCTGATTACCGGCTCAATCCGCTCACCGTGTTGAAAGGCTACCAGCAGCTGGTCGATGAGAACCTGGTCGAAAAACGCCGCGGTCGGGGCATGTATGTCAGCGACGGAGCCCGGCGGCTACTCCTGGCGGGAGAGCGCGAGCGCTTCCTCAATGAGGACTGGCCGCAGATTCTCGCCGTCATCAATCGACTCGGGTTTTCCTCACAAGAATTGTTTGCTCAAACACCGGCGCTCACGCACCCGGCGCCGCCGCCCCGCGGCAGCGACACTAAGGAAGAATGAGAATGGCTCCGCTCATCGAAGCAAGGGATCTGACGAAAAAATACGGCGCCCACGTCGCGCTGGACCGCGCCAACCTCAACATCGAGGCCGGCCGCATCGTCGGACTGATCGGTCCCAACGGCGCCGGTAAAACCAGCGCGTTGCGTGCCATTTTGGGCCTGACGAACTACGAAGGTCAGCTGACCGTATTGGGCCGCGAGCCGTTTCGCGACCGCACCGCACTCATGAACGAATGCTGCTTCATCGCCGATGTCGCGGTGCTGCCGTCCTGGCTGCGCGTCGACCAGGCGATTGATTTCGTGGCAGGCGTGCACCCGCGATTCCGCCGGGACCGCGCCGTGGCTTTCCTGGCGAAGACGCAAATTACCGGCAAGCGCCGGATGCGGGAATTGTCCAAGGGAATGAAAACTCAAGTCCATCTGGCGCTGACCATGGCGATCGACGCGAAGTTATTGGTGCTGGACGAACCGACGCTGGGACTCGATATTCTCGCGCGCCGCGCCTTCTATGACGCGCTGGTCAACGACTATATGGATGAGACGCGCACCATCCTGATCACCACGCATCAGGTTGAAGAGGTCGAGAATCTGCTGACCGACATCATATTCATCGATAAGGGCCGCATCGTCCTGGACACCTCGCTCGAGGATGTCGCGACGCGCTTCACGGCGGTGGCGGTGACGGCCGATCGCCTCGATGCAGCGCGCGCCGAGAAACCCTACTACGAGCGACACATTCTCGGAAAAGTGGTGCTGTATTTCGAAAATGTCGACGCCGGTAAATTGGCGGCATTCGGCGAACTGCATACCCCCAGCGTCTCCGATTTGTTCGTCGCCAAACTTTCCGGAGGTGCAGCATGAATACCAGCACGTGGCTGATCCGCCGGGAGTTCTGGGAAAACCGGGCAATCTGGGTCATACCCGCCGTTTTCGGCGCATTGCTGATCCTGGCCGCCTTGTTCGGCCAAGTGAGCATTCCAAAGCTGACGTCGCCGGCGGAAATGCACGAGGCCGCCGGCGCCTTCCAAGTGGTCGTCGGGGTGATGTTCTATGTGGTGATGTCGGTGTACGCAACCTGGTACCTGCTCGATTGCCTGTATGCGGATCGCAGGGATCGCAGTATTTTATTTTGGAAGTCTCTGCCGATATCCGATGCCAAGACGGTATTGATCAAGTTGCTGGTCGGCATGATCTTGATCCCGCTGGTGTATTTTGCCGCCGCCGACGTGACCGCCCTGATGGGTGCATTCATCCTCTCGATTCGCGCCAGGGCCTCGCTCGGCAGCGCGCTGTGGCAGCCGCACGCCTGGTGGGACATTCAACTCTTGTGGGCGTATAGCATCGTCACGACCGCCATCTGGTACCTGCCGATTGCCGGCTGGCTGATGCTGGTGTCGGCCTGGGCCAAGCGCGCGGTCATGTTGTGGTCGGTTCTGCCGCCGCTGGTGGCGTATATCTTCGAGCGCGTGTTTTTCGGCTCGCACGTGATCGGCCATACGCTGACCAGGCGCTTGATGGGACTGCCCATGCTGGCATTCAATAATGCCAAGCATGTGTGGACGCAGGGCAGCGCGGGTGTGGATAATGGCAGCCTTGCGATCAGAGCTTGGGATCTCATTAATCCGAGTGGATTTTTTACCAGTGCGGAAACATGGATAGGTGCCGCAGTGGGCATCGTGTTGATCGTGGGCGCCATCCAGCTACGCATGCGCCGCTCCGAGATTTAGTGCGGAGCAGCGGGGTTGGCACGCGCCGCGCCGCTGCCCCGCTCGTCGGCCTGGCAGGATTACTGATGGTCCCCGGCATGGCGTGCGCGGACGAATTTTTTCCGGTGCGCGACGAAAATCCCCTGATACGCGGCTTTTATTTGCCGCTGCCAAGCGATAGCCGATCGACCGACGGCCAGAGCCTGTCGGCGACGCTGTCGCTCACCAATACCCTGAACGTCGAGAGCAGGCCCCACGAGAGCGTGTTCGTGGACGGCGAGAGCGACGTCCTGCGCCTGACCTACGAAAACACGCTGTGGCAATCCTGGCGATATCGATTCACCGTGCCGATCATTCACGACAGCGGCGGCTTCCTGGACTCCGCCATCGATCGCTGGCACCGGTGGTTCGGCCTCAATCCGGGTAACAGGCCTTTCTATCCCAAGAATGAAATCGTGTACTCCTATTCCGGGCCGGGCCATGTCGATATCACACAGTCCCAAACCGGTGTCGGCGACATGTCCGGCGACATCGGCTGGTACGCCATCGATGATGCGCACCGCACGGTGTCATTCTGGGGTGGCCTTGCGGCACCCACCGGTTCCGTGTCCAAGCTGACCGGGGATGGTGCGTGGGATGGCGCCGTGTGGGCGCATGGCGCCCTGCGTTGGCCCAAATGGCAGCTGGCGGCGGAACTGGGGTTGGCGCAGCCATTCGGCGATGAGATATTTGCCGGCCACGCGCACAAGACTTCGGTTTTTGCCCGGTTCGCGGCCACGCGTACCATCGGGTCCCTGTGGTCCCTGCGCGCGCAGCTGGACGGTCAGAGCGGCCGCGTCGCAGACAGCGACATCCGATTGTTGGGGCCGAGCCTGGATCTGACCATCGGTGCGGTGCGGCGCTTGGGCGATCGTTGGCGCCTCGAATTCGGATTTGCAGAAGACGCTGCGGTCAACACCGGCCCCGACATTACTTTCTTTCTTGGGATTCGCCGCCAAAGCAGTGCAAAATAGCCGAAGGTATTCTGTTATCTCGAAGGGGCGCCCATGTACAAGACGAAGATCGATCTATCGGAAAAAGTCCGCCGCAATATCATTGTCATCTTGAACGATCGCTTGGCATATGCCATCGATCTGCAGAGCCAGGTCAAGCAGGCCCATTGGAATGTGAAGGGCCCCAACTTCATCGCCTTGCACGAACTGTTCGACAAGATCTCCGATGCGGTGCTGGAGCAAATCGACGAGATCGCGGAGCGCGTCACCAGCTTAGGGGGCACCGCCGAAGGCACGGTCGCCGTTGCGGCCAAGCGCAGCAAATTGAAGAACTACCCTTTGAGCATCACCGCGGGCAAGGATCATCTGTTCTATCTGTCGACGCAGCTGTCGGTGTACGGCAAGGTGGTGCGCGCGGCCATCGCCGATACCGATGAGCTCGGCGATGCGGATACGGCGGACCTCTTTACGGGGATTTCCCGGGATATCGACAAGTACCTCTGGTTCCTCGAGGCGCATTTACAAGAGAAGGCTTGAAACCTATGGCTGATCCTGCCGCCGGCGCTGAAGATTCGGGCCTGGGTGCCGCTCTCGCCACTCTGCAGGGCTTGCTGACGAGCGGAGAGACGCTGGAAGCCTGGGCGGCCCAGCGCCGCATCTATGCACTCACTCACCGCCGCGTCTGCATTGCCGCCACCAGCGGGCGCTTCATTTCTCTTCAGCGGCGCCTTATCGGCGGCTACGATTCGGCCGATATTCGTTGGCAGGACCTGAAGGAAGCGCGCATCAGCGCCGGGATCATCGCCGCTGACCTGACCCTGGTCGCGCAGAGCAGTGCCGATCTGAACATCGGCGCCGAGGTGAATCGGACCTTAAGCTTTGAGGGCTTGAACAAGAATCAAGCGCAGGCCATGTATCGCATCTGCCAGCAGCATGATCAGGTATGGCGCGAGAAGCGCCGGGTGCGCGAGCTCGAGGAACTGCGCGCGAAGTCCGGCGGGGTGCAGATCAGCGGCGGCCAGGCTGGGGGGTACAGCGGCACCGATGCCGCCGGCGCGGAATCGGAACCGGCGCGCCGTTTGCGCCAGGCGCGCGAAATGCTCGACGCCAAGCTCATCAGCGATTCGGAATTCGAATCCATCAAGGCCAAGATCGTATCGGGCCTGTGAGCCGAGACCAACGCTCCTAGCCCAAGAGGTAGGCGAAATAACTGTTGCGCAATCGATTCACAGGATCGGTGCGTTGGCGCAGCGCGCGAAACAGCTTGACGCGCTCGCCGAAGGCCTTCGCCACATGTTCCGGCTGCAGGGCACGCGATTGATTGAAGGTGGGCGTGCCGCCGTGCGACGAGGCGAAATCGTTGAAGTCGATCAGAAAGTCGTCCCAACCCTGCTCGCCGCTGGATGAGGGCTCCAGGGTGAACATCGGTCCCGAATAGCTTGCGCTGAACAGCGAGCCGCGATCCTGGTGCAGCCGCGCAGCGCCGCTCACGACGTTGCCGCGGTATCGATGCTGCTTATAGTAGGACTTGCAGAACTCGAAATAGGCGCCGAGCAGTTTCGGGTAGTCGGTTTGCGGGAACGCCCACAGGCTGTAGGTATGGCGCGCCTTCCACGCTTCCTTCGGCATGTCGCGCATCCATTCGTGCGAATACATCATCACATCCCGGGTGCCGCCGCCCAAAGCGCGATGCATTCCCGACAGAACTGCGGCGCGCAATCCGGGCGCGGCCAATACGCTGCCCACCGTCGAGCCGAAGGCGGGCAGCACATTGCGCATCACGGACTGCTTGATTTGCCAGATTCCGGAGCGAGTGATCTCCGCGGATTCATCCAGCGTCCGGCGCTCGAGGGTGATCCGATCGTGGAAAGGCGAGATATGCAGCCGCAGCGCGCCCGGAGCATTGATCAGGTCTGCATACCGGGAGCTGAATTCCTTCAGCGTCATTACCTGATAGTCGATCCTGACCGGGGTCAGCGGCCGCACGCGAACCACGACCTCGTGCACCACCCCCAGTAAGCCGAAGCTCGAGCGCAGCACGCGCATCAAATCACGCTCGCGATCCGTCACGATCATTTGCTTGCCTTGCGGCGTGATCAATTTCATTTCGCTGATGCATGAGGACAATTGCGCCATGCCGTCGCCGTACGAGGCCTGCGGCAGCGTGGTCACCGCCATGGCACCCAAGGAGATCCGGCCCATTTCCGGCGTCAGCGGCAGTTCCTGCCCACGTTCGGCGAGCGCCTTGACCAGGGTGCTCACGCGCACGCCCGCTTGTGCCCGCACGCTGGTTTCCCCAAATTCCGAGATCCTGTCGAGCCCGGAGGTTTCAACCGTCGTCCCGCCGTCCCCGCCGACACAGCGGGTTTGCGAATAGTCGGCGCCGACCATTCGGATGGGCGTGGGATAACTCTTCGTCTTGGAAAGAACGCTCGGAATGTCCTCGAAACGCTTTAAGCGCAGAACAAGCCGTGGCCGCCGAAAAATGCCGGATGAATCCGCGCCTCGCGGATCGATGACTTTATTGACCATGTGCTTCCCCCCGGAAGACTCGCCAAACGTTGAAGAAACGCTTGCTGTCGGGGGCACAAAACCTGGCGGTTCTGCATGCGCCTAGGCGCTTTGAGATTCACTGGCGACCCCGCTATCGTCGGACTTCCCTTCAGGAAGCCCCTTAGACCGGTGGTTTTGCGTCCCCACCTTTCGGCGGGTTTGCCCTTAAACAGCTGAGGGGTACTATGCGATGCAGACCCGGCTTTTGTAAAGGGGTATTTGGGGGGAGCGTGCGATCGCGTTACGGCGGCCGCCCGACGGCGGCCGGATGGGGTTTCAACCCATCAGGAGCAGGGTTTCGGCGTGTTCCACGGCCTCCGGGGTACCATAAACCACCACCACGTCGCCCTCTTTGAATACGGTATCGGCCCCCGGCTCGCGCCCCACGATGCCGTCGCGGCGCACTGCGTTGACCGTTGCCTGCGAGCCTCGCGCCGCCAGGTCCGCGATGCTGCGCCCGACCGCCCAGGCATGGGGCGGCAGAATGACGCTGTGCAGTTCCTCTCGAAAAGCGTGGGTCTGATCCAGATGTTCGGCGTCCGCCTCGCGAAAGTATTGACGCAGCATTTGATAGCGATGACTGCGGATGTCATTCACCGTGCGAATCACCTGCCCCACCGGCAACTTCACCAGCAACAGCAGGTGAGAGAGCAGCATGAGGCTGGCCTCGAACGTTTCCGGCACCACCTCGGTTGCGCCGGCCGCCTGCAATTCCACCAACTTGGTGTCGTCCTGAGTGCGCACCAGGATGGGCACGTCGGGGCGCAGCTCGCGCACCGATCTTAAGATGCGCAACGCCACGTCCGGATTGGCAAACGTGATCACGACGACGCTGGCGTGTGCAACACCGACATTTTCAAGCACCTTGCCTTGACCGGCGTCGCCGTACACCACCGGATCCCCGACTTGCCGGCCCGTGCGAATGCGGTACGGATCCACATCGAGTGCGATGTACTCGAAGCCGGTTTGCTCGAGCACGCGCGCGATGTTCTGCCCAACGCGGCCGAAGCCGCAGATCACCACATGCTCCCGATCCGCGGCAGCCAGCGTGATGCGCTCCTGACGCATCGCCTCGGTCAGCGGGTTGCCGGATTCGCGCAAGATGATGCGTGTGATGCGCCGATTGTGACGAATGATCAGAGGCGAAAGCACCATGCTCAACACGGTGGCCGCCAATAGCGGCTGTACGACGCGTGGGTCGAGCAGTTCGCGCCGCAGCAGCAGAATCAGCAGCGCGAAGCCGAATTCACCGCCCTGCGCGACGATCAGTCCCGTGCGCAGGGATTTGAACCAGCTCCTCGTGGCCGGCTTCGCGACCACGGCGACGATGGCAGCCTTCAGCAGCAACATACCGAGAAGAATTGCCGTCACGACGGGCAAATCCCGCAGCAGTAATCCCACATCGAGGAGCATGCCGACGGTGATGAAGAACAAGCCCAGCAGCACTTCGCGGTACGAGCGAATCGTTGCTTCGACCTGGTGCCGAAATTCGGTTTCCGCCAGCATCATGCCGGCGAGAAACGCGCCGAGCGCGAGGGATAATCCCGCCGCATGAGTTGCCCAGGCCGAGGCCAGCACGGCGAGCAACACCGCCAGCGAAAACAGCTCCGCGGAGCGCACCGAGGCGATCATGAGAAACAGCGGCCTCAGCAACCACCGGCCGGCGGACAGTACCAGCAGCAACGCCGCCGCGGCGATGCCGATCGCGCCTAAAATATGCGCGGCATTGGCGGCGCGGCCGCCGCTGCTCAACGCCGATACCAGGGCCAGGAGCAGCGGAAAGCTCAGGTCTTGAAACAGGCAAATGGCGACGGCAAGCCGGCCGTGGGTGCGGTTGTTCTCGGACTGCTCCGTGAGCTGCGCGATGATGATGGCGGTCGAGGACATGGCCACGGCGCCGCCGACAACCACCGCGACGGCCGGCGCGACATCGAGAAACAGGACTGCGCCGGCGGCGATGATACCCGTCGTGATGAGCACCTGTGCGCCGCCGACGCCCAGCACTTCCCAGCGCATGGCCACCAAACGCGGCAGCGAGAATTCCAATCCCAGGGTGAAGACCAAGAACACCACGCCGAAGTCCGCCAAGAGTTGCGTGGTCTCGTTGTCCGCCGCGAGCGCGAGCGCATGCGGCCCCAAGAGCATGCCGACCGCGAGATAACCCAGGATGGCGGGCAGCGCCAATTTGCGCACGGCGGCCACGACGCACACCGATGCGGTGAGCAGAATCAGGATCTGTAACAGCGGATCGTTGTGCCCCATTGCCTGCTAGCATATCGCTATGGGTGCAACCATGACGGCCCCGTTGGCGCTCGAACGGCAAGGCGATGGCTGGCGGCTGCGCTTAAGCGGCGATTGGTCGTTGGCGGCGCTGCCGAGCATCGAAGCGCAGCTTCAAAATTTGCCCGCGCTGGACGGCACTTTGGTGTGCGATTGGACGCTGGCGCTGGCGCCGGGAATCAGTCCGGCATGGGCACTGCTGCGGCGGCTGGCCGACACCTGCGGTCAGCAGCCATTGGATGTTCGCCATGCCGGCAATCCGCCGCACTTCTTGGAGCTGCTGCAAAAGCTGCATGTCGACCGGCATGCGGCATACAGCGTTGAGTCACCGCCCCCGACGCTGGAGCGGCTGGTCGGCAAAGTGGGCCGCTGGGCCGTGCTGCAGGCCTGGCATGGGCGTGGTGTGATCGTCTTCCTCGGCCGCATTTCGAAGGTCATCGGCGAGGCCTTCTCCCGGCCGCGCGCGCTGCGGGTCTCATCGCTTGCCCGGCATATCTATGAAACCGGCATCACCGCCATCCCCATCGTATCGCTGATTGCATTCTTGATCAGTGTGATCGTTGCCTATCTCGGCGCGCAGCAACTGTCGCGCTTCGGCGCCGATATTTTCGTCGTGGATCTGGTGACCATCGCGGTGTTGCGCGAGATGGGCGTGCTGTTGACGGCCATCATCGTCGCCGGCCGTTCCGGCAGCGCCTTTGCGGCCGAGATCGGGGTCATGCAGCTCAATGAGGAAACCGACGCGCTGCGCGCCATGGGGATGAGTCCCGTCGAGTTGCTGGTCGTCCCAAGGGTGTTGGCGCTCATCATTGTTCTACCGCTGCTGACGGTGATTGCCGATGCCATGGGCCTGGCCGGCGGCGGCCTTTTGTCGCTCATCAATCTGCACATTCCGTTGCCGCAGTTCACGGCGCGCATGCGCGAGTCGCTCTCGTCCACGACTTTCTGGGCAGGTTTGGTCAAGGCGCCGGTGTTCGCCATGCTCATCGCCATGGTCGGCACGTATCGCGGCATGCAGGTGCGCGATTCGGCCCGCGAGCTGGGCCGCCTGACCACGGTGGCCGTGGTGCAATCCATTTTCATGGTGATCCTGGCCGATGCGCTGTTTGCCGTGCTGTTCGTGCAGATTCACTTCTGATGCTGGACCCGCAATTCAATCCGGTGATTCGGGTGCGCGGCCTGCGCAATCGCTTCGGCACGCAAGTGGTGCACGACGGACTGGACATGGATGTGCAACAGAGCGAAATATTCGGCGTGGTGGGCGGATCCGGGACCGGCAAGTCGGTGTTGCTGCGCTCGATCCTCGGGCTGCAGCACCCCAACAGCGGCAGCGTGGAGCTGTATGGCCGGGATGTGCAGAGCCTGGCGGCCGCGGACCGCAGTAGCCTGGTGCAGAGCTATGGCGTGACCTTCCAAAATGGCGCGCTGATCAGCTCCCTGACCGTGGCCCAGAACGTACAGCTGCCGCTCAGGGAACACTATGCATTGTCGGAGAAAACCCTGGATGAACTGGCGGATTTGAATTTACTCATGGTGGGACTGGCGCCCGACGACGGGGCCAAGTTTCCGTCGCAGTTGTCCGGGGGAATGATCAAGCGCGCCGCCCTGGCCCGCGCCCTGGCCCTGGAGCCCAAACTCTTGTTTCTCGATGAGCCGACGGCGGGCCTCGATCCGATTTCCGCCACGGCCTTCGATGAGCTACTGTTGTATCTTCATTCGGAGCTGCGGCTCACGGTTGTCATGATCACCCACGATCTCGATACGTTGTTCCAGACCTGCAGCCGCGTCGGCGTCATCGTGGACGGGCACATGATCAGCGATACGCTGCCGGGGATGCTCGAGAATACCCATCCCTGGATTCAGGAATATTTCCATGGCCCGCGCGCGCGCGCCGCCGAAAAAGAAGCGGCGGACAAGGAAGCGGCGGACAAGGAAGGTCATGGATAGAGACGCGAACTACGTCGCCGTCGGGGCTTTTGTACTGCTGGTCATCGCCATGGCGGTGTCGTTTGTGTTTTGGTACACCGATCAGCAGGACAGGCGTACCTATCAGCGCTACGAGATTTA
>DASQPK010000173.1:0-8388 GCA_035643995.1 Steroidobacteraceae bacterium
GAAAGATACCGCCTAAGTGCCGCGCAAGCGGCGCCGGTAAGGGTGAAATGGTGCGGTAAGAGCGCACCGCGCGGGTGGCAACACCAACGGCACGGCAAACCCCACCTGGAGCAAGACCAAATAGGGAAGCGAGCGGCTTAAACACCGCTACATGTGGCCCACATGGGCTTCCGGGTAGGTCGCTTGAGCTGCGCGGTGACGCGTATGCCAGAGGAATGACTGTCCAAGACAGAACCCGGCTTAACGGCCGACTCCTTTTTTAGGCGCTCACGCGCCACTTTTCCCGGGGCCTAAGAGGCCCCGCCCCGGAGCGCGGCCCAATAAGACCATGAGGGCGCTCACGCGCCACTTTTCCCGGGGCCACTTTTCCCGGGGCGGAGGCGGTCCCGCCGAGCAAAATTGCACGATAACGGCATGATCGCAGATTTTAGACGAAGATAGCGACATTCAGCACCTCCGATAAATTTTACGAAAATCTCCTAAGAGATTGATTCCTCTCACCCCTGCAATCGCAGCGCGCCAAACTCTCTCAAAATGTGACCTAAGTCACTGTCGGCACGGGTTTTTTTTACCATAAGGCGTTGACAGTGCGCGCAAACGCTCCCTATAGTGGTGCCCGGTGGGAAATTGTGGGAGAAAATGGGTTTTCGGGCCCGTCAAAGTATGTTTCGGGGTGCCAACAAACTTACGCTCGACGTGAAAGGCAGGCTGGTGATGCCCACCCGCTACCGAGAACGGTTGCAGGAGCGCTGCGGAGGCAATCTGGTCGTGACCGTCGATAAGGATCAGTGCTTGTTGATTTACCCCCTGCCGGATTGGGAAGACATCGAGCGAAAACTCAACAAATTGCCCACCTTGAATCCCCAGGTGAGGCGCTTGCAGCGCTTGATGATCGGTCACGCCACGGATCTGGAATTGGATTCGCACGGGCGGCTGTTGTTGCCGGCCAACTTGCGTGAGTTCGGTCAATTGACCCGCGACGCCATGTTGGTGGGACAAGGTTTGAGATTCGAGTTGTGGGACGAGGCTCGCTGGAACGAGCGACGCGACGAATGGTTGGCAAGTCCGGAAAGCAGCACCGATTTGCCGGCCGAACTCGACACGCTGTCGTTCTAGCCGGCCGGTCCGGTGGAAGAGTTTGGAGGGGTTCACACGGCCGTCCTGTTACCTCAGGTGCTGGCGGCGTTGAACATACAGGCGAGTGGCAGTTACATGGACGCCACTTTTGGGCGGGGCGGACATGCAGGGGCGATTTTGGAGAAGCTCATCGCGAACGGCCGGTTGCTGTGCCTGGATCGAGATCCTAAGGCTGTCGTTGAGGCCAGGGCCCGGTTCTCTTCTGATCAACGTGTCTCGATTTTTCTCGCGCCATTCTCCTCGCTGGCCGCTTGCGCCGACCAGGTTCAGCCCGGGCTGAAATTCGACGGCATTCTTTTCGATCTCGGCGTCTCATCGCCGCAGATCGATGATGCATCGCGCGGATTCAGCTTCATGCAGGACGGCCCTCTTGACATGCGCATGACGGCGGGCGAGGGCATCAGTGCCGCGGATGTCGTCAACGGTGCGCCGCTCGAGGAACTCATCCGTATATTTCGCCAGTACGGCGAGGAGCGCATGGCGCCGCGCATCGCGCGCGCCATCGTCGCGGACCGTCAAACCAAACCCTTCGAACGCACGCTCGAGCTTGCCGAAATGATTTCCCGAGTCGCCCGCAGCAAAGAACGGCACAAGCATCCGGCGACTCGTGTGTTCCAAGCACTGCGCATTCACGTCAACGGCGAGCTCGAGGAACTCGAGGCGGCACTCGATGCCGCCTTGCAGCGATTGGCACCGGCCGGAAGGCTTGCCGTGATCAGTTTCCATTCGCTCGAAGACCGCATGGTGAAGCAATTCATGCGCCGCCACTCGCTGGCTGATCCCATGTACGCCGGCCTGCCCGATATCCCGGTGCACGCCCGCCCGAAGCTCGCATTGGTCGGCAAGTCGATCGAACCCGACGCCAATGAGAGCAGCAGGAATCCCCGCTCGCGCAGCGCTCGCCTGCGCGTCGCCGTCCGCCTCGATGAAGGAATCGCCGCATGAAACACCGCCATTGGCTGCCGCTTGTTCTGCCCTTGCTGTGGTTGGCGGTCCTGGGTTCCGCCGTGCAAGTGATCTACGCGCGGCACAAGGCGCGCGACATGTTCGTGCGGCTGGAGAAGCTCAACGCCGAACGCGACTCGCTCGAAATGGAGTGGGGGCGCTTGCAGCTCGAGCAAAGCTACTGGTCCTCGCATGCCTTCGTTGAGCGGGTGGCAAGCGCGAAGTTGCAAATGAGCCTGCCGCAGACTCGCGACGTGAGGATCGTGCGACCGTGAAATGGCGCTCCGGTGAAAACGAACCCTCGGCGAAATCTTATCGCTGGCGCTCCTGGGTCATCTTGAGCCTCGTCGTGCTTGGCGCCATCGGGCTGGCCGCGCGCGCTGTCGAACTGCAGCTGATGGATCATGGATTTCTCGCCAAGCAGGGCGATGACCGTTCGATGCGCGTCGTCAAGATCGCGGCGCATCGCGGCCAGATCACGGATCGCAACGGTGAGCCGCTGGCGGTCAGCACGCCGGTGGATAGCGTCTGGGTCAACCCGCAAGAGATCAATGACAATATCGATCAGCTGCCGAAGCTCAGCAGAGCGCTCAAGGAAGACCAACAGACCCTGGCGCGGCGCATCACCAGCAATCTCGATCGCGAATTTCTCTATCTGGTGCGCCACATGCCGCCGGAACATGCTGCGCGCATCAAGGCGTTGGACATTCCGGGCGTGTACTTGATGCGTGAGTACCGCCGCTACTATCCGGCGGGCGAAGTATCCGGGCATGTGCTCGGATTCACCACCGTCGATGACAAGGGCCAAGAGGGCTTGGAGCTCGGCTTCGATCAGTTGTTGAACGGCCAGGACGGCGCGAAGCGCGTCATTCAAGATTCTCTGGGCCGCTATGTCGAGAATGTTGAAAGCATTCGCGCGCCGCGGCCGGGGCGCGACTTGATCACCAGCATCGATCTGCGAATTCAGTACCTCGCCTACCGCGAGCTGAAGGCCGCGATGCAGGAATACCGTGCGCACGCCGGCTCCGTGATCGTGATCGATGTCGACACGGGCGAAGTGCTGGCAATGGTGAATCAGCCCTCGTACAACCCCAACGACCGCGAGCAATTGAAGGCGGGCCTGTATCGCAACCGCGCCGCCACGGATATTTTCGAGCCCGGCTCGAGCATCAAGCCTTTCATCATGGCCGCGGCGCTGGCTTCCGGACAGTACCATCCCGACAGCGTGGTGGACACGTCGCCCGGATTCTTCAAAGTCGGCAACAAGGTGGAGGAGGACGAACACAATTTAGGTGTGATCGATTTGGCGACGATCCTGGCGAAATCCAGCAACGTCGGCATGGCAAAGATCGCCCTCTCGCTTCAGCCCGAACAAATCTGGAGCACCTTGACCGGGTTGGGCTTGGGCCAGGTGACCGGCAGCAATTATCCCGGCGAGTCGGCCGGTATGTTGAGCAACTACGCGCACTGGCGTCCCATCGGCATCGCCACGATGTCGCACGGCTATGGCTTGTCGGTGACGCCGCTGCAGCTGGCGCATGCCTACGCCACCATCGGTGCGGGGGGCATCAAGCGGCCGATATCGTTCGAAAAGACTTCCGGTCCCGTGGCCGGCGAGCGCGTCATGGATCCCAAGATCGCACGTGAGCTGGTGGAGTTGATGGGGCAAGTCGCAGATAAGGGCGGCACGGCGACGCGCGCTTCGCTGATCGGTTATCGGGTATCCGGCAAGACAGGCACCGCGTTCAAATCAATCGCGGGCGGCTATTCCACCGACCGGATCATGGCGGTATTTGCCGGCTTGGTGCCGGCGTCGCACCCCAAGCTGGCCACGGTGGTGGTGATCGACGAGCCGAGCCGGGATGTGCAGGAGGGCGGCACGCTGGCCCAGGGCGGCACGGTCGCGGCGCCGGTATTCGCCAGCATCATGTCCGGCACGCTGCGCTTGATGGACATTCCGCCCGATGATCTGCAAAACGTTCCGGCGGCGGCTCTGGTCCAGGCGAACGACAACCCATGAGCGCCGCACTCATGTGGTTGCTCGATGGCATCGCGAAGATTCCCGCGAACGAAGCGCGCGTCTCCGATCTGACGCTCGACAGCCGCCAGGTGCGCGAAGGCAGTCTGTTCTTTGCGCTGCCCGGCCGGAATGCGCATGGGCTCATATTCGCCGCGGACGCCGCGGCGCGCGGCGCGCGCGTGGTGCTGTGGGAACCGGACGGCGATGCCATGCCTCCGGCGCTGCCGCCGAGCGTGTTCGCGGCCGCGATTCCGAATTTGAAAAATTTGGTGGGGCGCATCGCTGACCGCTTCTTCAACTGGCCGTCCTCGCATCTGCGCATCGCAGGGATCACGGGCACCAATGGCAAGACCACCTGCGCTTACCTGCTGGCGCAATGTCTGGAACGATTGGGAAACGCGGCCGCCTACATGGGCACCATTGGTTGGGGACGCCCGGCAACGCTTGCGGAGCCCACGCACACGACCCCGGATGCCGTCACGCTGCATCGCACGCTCGCGCAATTGCGCGCATCCGGTGTGCGCGAAGTGGCGCTGGAGGTTTCCTCACACGCTCTCGATCAGGGCCGCATCGACGGCGTGCGCTTCCAGGTAGCGGCTTTCACGAATCTGACCCGGGATCACTTGGACTATCACGGCACCATGCAAAAATACGGTGCGGCGAAGGCCAAGCTGTTTCAGGTGGCCGACCTCAAGCATATCGTGCTCAACGTCGGCGACGAGTTCGGCCGCGCGCTGGCGAGGGACTACGCCGGCAGTGCTTCGTTGATCGCGGTTTGGGTGGGCGCCGGCGAATCAGGCTGGCTGGCCGATCGCGCGCTGCACGCGACGCAGGTGCGGTTGGACCCGCGAGGTATTTCGATTGAGCTGGACGGCAGCTTCGGCAGGCTTGAGGTCAAGACGCAGCTCATGGGCCGATTCAACGCCGAGAATTCTCTCATTGTGATCGCGTGCCTGCTGTCACTCGGTGTTTCGCTGTCCGACGCGGCGAACGCGCTGGCCGAGTGCAAGCCGGCGCCGGGCCGGATGGAAGTGGTCAAGGCCGATGCTCGCAACAAACCGACCGTCGTCGTCGACTACGCTCATACGCCCGATGCGCTGTCCAAGGCCTTGAACGCGGCACGCGAGCATTGCGAAGGAGCGCTGTGGTGCGTCTTCGGTTGCGGCGGGGACCGCGATTCCGGCAAGCGCCCCGTCATGGGCGCGATCGCCGACGAATTGGCCGATCAGATCATCGTCACCGACGACAATCCGCGTTCCGAGGATCCGCAGGCCATCACGGCCGCGATTGTCAACGGCATCAAATCACATGCGGTGCGAGTCATTCACGATCGCGGTGAAGCCATCGCCACGGCGCTGAAGGAAGCGCAGGCAGCGGATGTGGTGTTGATCGCCGGCAAGGGCCATGAGGATTACCAGATCTACGGTGAGACGCGGCGCTCGTTCAGCGATCGAAGCGAAGCGCTGCGCTACTTGGGGGCTGCGGCATGAAGCGAACGTTACGCGATGTTGCACGGGTGGTCGGCGGCGTGCTCAAGGGGGAGGACCACCCCTTCGGCTGCGTATCCACTGACAGCCGTACATTGAAGCCCGGCGCGTTGTTCGTGGCGCTGCGCGGCCCGAATTTCGACGGAACGGCATTTGTCCAAGCGGCAGCAGCGCAGGGCGCGATCGGCGCTCTCGTTGAACGCGAAACACCGGGCGCCTTGCCTCAAGTGGTGGTGGCGGACACGCTGCGCGCGCTGCAGGAGTTGGGCCGAAGTTGGCGCGCAGATTTTACATTGCCGGTTGTGGCCGTTGCGGGCAGCAACGGCAAGACCACTGCCAAGGAAATGACCGCCGCCATTTTATCGCGCATGGGTCTTTGCATGGCGACTCGCGGCAATCTCAACAACCACATCGGCGTCCCGGTTACGCTGATGCGGTTGGAGCCAGCGCATCGCAGCGCCGTGATCGAGATGGGCGCCAATCGCGTCGGCGATGTCGCCGAGCTGATGCATCTTGCGCAGCCCGCCGTGGGATTGATTACCAATGCCGGCGCCGAGCACTTGGAAGGTTTCGGCGATCTGGACGGTGTGGCGAAAGGCGAGGGCGAAACAGTCTCCTGCCTGAAGCCCGACGGCACCGCCATCATCAACGCCGATGATGCTTACGCCGGCTATTGGCGCGGTGTCTCCGGCGCGACCCGCGTCGTGACTTTCGGCGTGCGCGCGCACGCCGACTTCGCCGCGCGAAACATCATCCAGGCCATCGAGAAGGGCGAGTTCGCGACGCGCTTCACGCTGCTCTGCCCGTTGGGCGAGCGCGCCATCATGCTCAAGGCGGGCGGCGCACACAATGTCGGCAATGCTCTGGCAGCGGCGGCCGCGGCGGCGGCCGCCGGCGCATCCCTGGAGGATATCGCCTCGGGGCTGGCGGACTTTCGCGCCGTCTCCGGCCGCCTGCAACTCAAACCCGGCGCGCGCGGCAGCTGGATCATCGACGATTCCTACAATGCCAATCCCAGTTCGGTACGCGCGGGACTCGACGTATTGCGATCTCTCGCGGGCGTGACCTGGCTGGTCTTGGGCGACATGGCCGAGCTCGGCGAATCCAGCCAAGACAGCCATGCCCACATTGGCAGTTACGCGCGCGATTGCGGCATCAAGCGGCTCTTTGCGCTCGGTCCTTTGAGCACCCGTGCGGTGGAGACCTTCGGCTCGGGTGGGGAATGGTTTGCGGACGCCGATTCACTGACTCGCCGGCTGCAAGCAGAGCTCTCTGCCGGCGTGACGGTATTGATCAAGGGCTCGCGGATCAATCGCTTGGAACGCGTCGTGCAGGCGCTCACCGGCGTCGGCGTCGGATCCGGCACAGGCTCCGGTCCCATGATGAGAGCGAGCTGACATGCTGCTACTGCTGACCGAATATTTGGCGCGTTTCTACAGCGGCTTTCACGTATTCCAATACCTGACGCTGCGCGGAATTCTTGCCGCGGTGACGACGTTGCTCATGGCGCTGCTCATCGGGCCGCGGATGATTTCGCTCTTGAACCACTATCAGATCGGCCAGGTGGTGCGCACCGACGGGCCGAAATCCCACTTGCTGAAAACCGGCACGCCCACGATGGGCGGCGGATTGATCTTGGTTGCCATGGGTATCGGCACGCTGTTGTGGGCCGACCTGTCCAGCCGATTCGTGTGGGTATTGCTCGGGACCACACTGGCCTTCGGCTTGATTGGATTTTACGACGACTATTTGAAACTCGTGGTCGGAAATTCCAAAGGCCTGGCGCCGCGCTACAAATATCTGGCGCAGTCGATCGCGGCGCTGACCATTGCATTGACGCTGTACAGCATGCACCAGACGCCGTCCGAGACGTCGCTTTATGTGCCGTTCTTCAAGACCGTGGCGATCCCGATGTCAGCGATCGCGTTCGTGGCATTCGCCTACTGCGTCATCGTCGGCAGCAGCAATGCGGTGAATCTAACCGATGGCCTTGACGGCTTGGCGATCATGCCCGCCGTCATGGTCGCGGCGGCGCTGGGCGTCTTTGCCTATGTCACCGGCAACGTCAAGTTCGCCACGTATTTGCAAATTCCGTATATCAACGGGGTGGGCGAGGTGCTGATTTTCAGCACGACGCTGGTGGGCGCAGGGCTCGGCTTCCTGTGGTTCAACTCCTACCCGGCGCAGGTTTTCATGGGAGACGTGGGCGCCCTGGCCATCGGCGCCTCGCTCGGCACGATCGCCGTCATCGTGCGCCAGGAATTGGTGCTGTTCGTGATGGGCGGCGTATTCGTGCTCGAGACCGTCTCGGTCGTGCTGCAAGTCGCTTCGTTCAGATTGACCGGCAAGCGAATATTTCGCATGGCCCCCATCCATCACCATTTTGAGCTCAAAGGGTGGCCCGAACCGAAAGTCATCGTGCGTTTCTGGATCATCAGCTTCGTGCTGGTGTTGGCGGGCCTTGCAACCTTGAAGATCCGATGATGAACAGTGTCGTTGTGGGGTTGGGCAAGACGGGCGCCTCATGCGTGCGTTACCTGACCAAGCGCGGCGACCGCGTGAGCGCCACGGATTCGCGTGGCGCGCCGCCGGGACTGAAGGAGTTGGGCGAACTCGCGGCGGCGGTCGACTTGCGCCTCGGCGGTTTTGATCTGTCGCTGCTCGAGGGCGCATCGCAAGTACTGATGTCGCCGGGCGTCTCCCTCGATGAGCCGATCGCGAAAGCCGCGCGCGCCCGCGGGATCGACGTGTTGGGCGATGTGGAATTGTTCGCGCGCGAGGTTCACGCGCCGGTCATCG
>DASQPK010000174.1:0-20559 GCA_035643995.1 Steroidobacteraceae bacterium
GGCTCCGCTCGCCCAGTCTGCATCGCATTCACCCTCTTGGCATCGCCGACTCAATCAGAGATCCGGGCGTTACAATACGGAATTACCGGATGGGTTAAGTTCGAGCTGCGCCATCGACAGCCGGCGATCATTTGACGCCGCCGCAGTTGATTCACTGAAAGCCGGTCGCTTGGCGCCGCCGGCGCGCGCCGACGCTTCCGAATTGGCTGCCGTAAGATCGTTCGATACGCAGGCCCGGTTCTTGCGTTTACGCTCATACAACGCGGTATCGGCCTGGCGCATCAGGTCTTGCAGAGTCGCAGGCTTGTCGGGATCGAAATGCGCCACGCCGACGCTCAAGGACAATTTGTAGCGGTTTTCCGCGCCGCTGCAATCGGCCAGATTCAAGTGCAAACGCTGACAGATCGCTTCGGCGCTACGTCCGGGTTCCTCCCGGATCAACGCCACAAATTCATCGCCGCTCAAACGCCCCGTCACATCGAATTTACGAAAAGTCCGCTCGATGCACGTCGCGGCGCGCGATATCGCCCGATCACCCTCATCGTGACCGTAGTGGTCGTTGATCCATTTCAGGCCGTCCAAATCGGCGTAGAACATCAGCATGTACTGCCTCGCCTCGCGTGCCCATCTAAGATGTTGGGTCGCAAGCGCCATGAATCCGCGGCGGTTATGCAATCCGGTCAGATCGTCCCTCAACGCCATTTGCAGCAATGTGCGCTGTAATCCAAGATGACCATGAGCGTAACGCAGCGTTCGCGCTATGGTGTCGGACGCAACCGGGTTGTTGCCGGCCGCGGCGCTGAGACGCGATTGCTTTCCCCCTACCTCCGGCGGACCTTCCAGCGGCTCCACAGCACCGTGAATGTCGGGC
Organism: Steroidobacteraceae bacterium; assembly: GCA_035643995.1. Lineage (GTDB taxonomy): Bacteria > Pseudomonadota > Gammaproteobacteria > Steroidobacterales > Steroidobacteraceae > Bog-1198. The sequence goes on from DASQPK010000174.1 coordinate 872, forward strand.
AGCAACAAAATCGGCAAGTTCGGCAATTTGTTGCGCACTTGGATGGCCATCCTCGACACAAAGTGCGGAGTCATTGTGGATTCCAGCAACAACACATCGGGTGGCTGCTTCACGACCATGCGCAATGTGCCGTCAAAGTCTTGCAGATTCACCCGCAAGGCTTTCACATCTATCAGCTGACCGTCGATCGACTCATGAAACCCTCCGTTCAAAAACCAAGAGTTTTCCCATTTTTCCAACATGACAAGTGCCTTCAGCACGGGCAGTTTCATAGACTCGTTTCGCCTCTTCTTGGGTGATTGATCATGCGTGCAGCATAGGCCGGGCAGCGACGAACACAATCGGGTGAATTATCGATGGACCCCGTGGAAAAGACTGGGTGCCATGAGGGAAGGCGATAATCAGTGTTGTAGAAGGCCCAATTATGGCTCGATCAGACCATTTCGGATCGCATAGCGGACCAGTCCGGCGGTCTGATGAATATCGAGTTTTTCCATTACCTTGGTGCGATGCGTGTCCGCCGTCTTAGTGCTGATACCCAGCAACGCCGCGATCTTTTTGGTCGAATGCCCTTCGCCGACCAGTTGCAAGACTTGTCGTTCACGCAGGCTCAGTTTTCCATTGGGCGCGTCGGGGTTGGTAAGGAACGCACGGACCACCGCGTTGGAGATCTTGGGACTCAAGTACACCTCACCGCGATCCACATGCCGTATTGCTGCCACCAAATCCGTGCTCGCCTGTGTTTTGAGTACATAAGCGCGCGCGCCGATGCGCAATGCCTCAACCGCATAAGGTTCTTCCATATGACGCGTCAGAATGATCGTGCGAGTCTGAGGACTTACTCGCGCCGCTTCGCGCAATACGCTCAACCCATCGAGTCCCGGCATATCCAGATCGAGGACGGCAATTTCCGGCAATAGCTCCTGAATCATGCGAATCGCCTCGAGTCCGTCGGAGGCTTCGCCCAAGACCTCGATATGCTCCTTCTCCAGCACGAGCCTCAATCCCTGTCTGACGAGGAGATGATCGTCCGCGAGAATTACTCGAATCGGCATCTTTAGTTCTCCACTGGGATTGTTATCGCCAACTCCGTGCCGCAGCCGTCCGAGTTGATCTGCATGGACCCGCCGACGACGCTCAAGCGCTCGCGCATGCCGATCAAACCGAAGCCTTGTTCGCCTTGGCGAACCGCAATCGAGGCTGGGTCGAAGCCCGTGCCATTGTCGCGTATGCAACAACAAATCGAATCGGCTTTTCGTTGAAATCGAATCCAGACCGCAGTTGCCTGAGCGTGCTTGACCACATTGTGCAACGCTTCCTTGGCAACGTGGTACAGGGTCGCTTCGACCCGTCTTGGTAATCGTTGCTCCGGCACCGCCTCGATGCTTATCTGCAATTGGGAGCGCTGTGCGAGGCCCTCGAAGAGGTACCGTAGGGCGGGAACCAGGCCCAGGTCGCTCAGTAACGCCGGCATCAACTCGTGCGACAATCGACGCAGCTGAACTTCGATTTGGTCGAGCAGTTGCGTCACCTTGAGAATATGCGGTTGAACTGCCGGCACCTCGTGGCATAGGTCTTGCAATGCGATGTACACCGCAACCAACAATTGGCCGGCCTCGTCGTGAAGCGCGTTCGCGATACGCTTTGCCTCCTGTTCCAGCACCTCGTTAAAGTGGCGCAGCGCCGTATTGGCTTCGCGAAATCCGCCGTATGTCATCTCATAAGGCGAGATGCATTCGGCAAAAAATTGCGCGGCTGCCGTTAGGATGCGATGACGCTCGTCTATCCCGACATCATGCGCCAACAGCTCCCGTAAACAAGAATGGTGAATATCCGCGATGGCGACCAACCCCATGCCGGCCTCCAGCGCCCGGCGCCCGATTTGATACGCTTGCTGCAGCGCAGACTCACCCGCACCACCCAAATAGTCGCGCAGTGAGGTTGGATAGGCGGTGGCGGCCTCTTTCATGGCTGGGCACCCCGATAGCGCGCGACCAGAACCAAGGCATCATCAGTGCCTTTGCTGCCGTTTGCCAGAATCCCATCGGCCATGGTCTCGAGTCGACCCTGCATGGAGACGCTCAGGGCACGCTCGGCAGCCACTCCGTCGGTGGCCATCGTCAAAATATCCCCGGGCCTGACCGGTAGTTCTTCCGCTCGAAGACCGGGCGAGCGAACGCCGACCACGCCGTTTCGCAGCAATAATTTGTCGCATGGCCGCGCTGCATCCCGGTGCAGTAAAGCGCACTCGACATTGCCGACGCCGATCCACGTGAGGATGGCATCCTCGGTATTGAATGCCGCGATACTCATCGTCACACCGCGCGATCCGCGCAGTGCCTCGTGGCAATGATGCAGCAGCTCCTTGACCGGATCGCCGATATGCCGGTCCAGTGTTGCGATTGCGATGCCGGCCGCCGCGGCCGCCGCCGGTCCGTGTCCCAAGCCGTCTATTACGGCAAAAACCATTCCATTCGAAACGACACCGGTCCAATATCGATCGCCCGATTCCGTTTCTCCGGGCATTGTGGCGGCGGCAGTGCTCCATTCCAGGTCGGCCGCTTTCACTTGAGCCACTTCTTGACGGTGACGGTCGTGCCTTGCTGCAATTCCGATTCGATGACGAACTCGTCCATCAGTCTCCTCACGCCCGGCAGTCCCAGACCCAATCCGCCGGATGTTGAATAACCGTCGCGCAGCACGTCGTGAATATTTCGAATACCCGGTCCGCTGTCGCGAGCGATGATCACGATACCCTTCGTATGCGTGGTTTCTTCGCCGCGCATCATCACCTCGCCGTGCCGTGCATACGTGACAATATTTCTGGCCAACTCCGAGATTGCCGTGGCGATCAAGGTGGCGTCGGTCGCGGAGAAACCGATACTGGCCGCCATTGCCCTTCCTTGCTGCCGCGCCAACACGATGTCTACGTCGGAGCGGATGCCCACTAGAATGTCTTGTAGCACCGGCATTTGCTCGCTCAGGTACTACGGGCCGCTCGTTGTTGCAAGTGCGCAAGACCCTCCTCCAAATCGAGCGCGGTGGCCACACCTTCCATCGTCAAGCCAAGCTGCACCATGGTAAATGCCACTTCGGGCTGGATACCCACAATGACAGTCTCTGCGCCGCGCAGACGTATCACATTGGTAATGTCGCGCAACGTTCGCGTCGCGAAAGAATCCATCACGTCCAGCGCAGTGACGTCGACAATCACGCCATTCGAGCGGAAATGAATGACTTTGTCGATCAACGCCCGGCGCAACTGCACGAGGTCCGCATCCGAGAGGGCAGCCTGGATGGTGGCTATGAGAAACCGGCCCTGCTTGAGGATTGGGACTTCCATGGTCTGCCCTATGACGAGGCGGTATCCGCCACCGGAACAACCTTGTAGCCCAGCAAGCGCTCGGCTTGTTCAATGCCGCCTTGCAAATCGCCGACCGTATTCATTTTGCCGAGATCGACACCGATGGTGACGATGGTCTGGGCAATCTCGGGAGACAGGCCCGTCACGATAACAGTGGCACCCAGCAGCCGCGACGCTTCCACGGTTTGTACCAGGTGATTGGCGACGGTCGCATCCATGGCCGCCACGCCGGTGATGTCGATAACCACAACTTTGGCGCGATTTGTACGGATGCCGCGCAGCAATTGCTCCGTCAGCTGGCGCGCCCGCTGCGCGTCGATGACGCCGATAATGGGTAAAATAAGCAGTCGCTCGCGGACCTGCAACACGGGTGTGGAAAGTTCGCGGATTGCTTCCTGCTGCTGACGAATGACGCGTTCGCGTTCCTGCACGAATCCGACTGCCACGGTGTTGGCAATGCGATTGGCCGCCGGCTCATAAGCGTCCAAGATGCGATTGAGCATCGTGAAGTCGCCTTGATACTTGGCGAACAGCGACCGCGCCAATACGTCGCGCAGCAGCAGCACGATTCCCACGACTTCGTGTGTTTCCACGCCTCGGGGAATGATGCGCTCGGAAAGATTGCGCGCATACGATTGCAACGCCTCGAACGTCCCGGTCGCGAGCGCTTCGACGTAGTTGTCGTACACGGAAGTCGCTTCGGCGAATAGTTCGTCCTTGGTCATGGCCGTCAGCAATCGGGCTTCCGCGATGCGGTTAGCCCATTCCTCGCGCAATTGAGTGCGATTTTGCCGCAGGTGCGCCACAAGCTCCTGCAGTAACTGGGTTGACTGCGCAGGGGTGCTTTGCAGTTGGTCGGCGGATCGCTTGCTGGACATGGGGCGGCTCCTAAGGCGCTACGTTTATATGAAGGAGCTTCCGGGCTCCCACTGGTTTTCGCCTACTCTACAAGGTTAGAATTGATTACCTTATCGGGAAGATACCCGATACCGGCGGGAACGTGCTGCGCGTTGACGCAGGCAGCTGCTGGTGAAAATCATGTGTCGGAGTTGGCCGTTGCGGCGGGCACGCGGTGCGAGTCTGAACGAGCTGGTAGAAGAACGGGCCACCGTAGCGCTCGCAAAAACGTGATGCCGAGAACCACTATCGAGATGCTGAGGCGGCGCAGCCCGCCAGGAGTCATTATTATTTTTCGTTAATATTCAATTAGTTGGGATCTTTATCTCGATTAGATCGAGGAATCTTCTCCGCCGGAAACCTGCCGCTCCTCGAATTGGGCGTCTCTATCCGTTAACTTAATTCGAGCAACTGACGCGCACCATCCCACTTGCATGTCAGCAAGATATGCCCGTCGGTGTCGAATATTGCAGTTCTCACGCGTCGTTACTATCAGCTGGAACGGTTGGATGGGAAGCACGAAATGAGCAGATCTCGCTATCGCTGGGTGATAGTTGCGGCCGGCGGCCTCTTGGGCTGTGTCGCAATAGGCGCCATGTTTTCACTGCCTGTTTTTCTTCGGCCCATCTCACGGGATACCGGCTGGTCCATCACCGGTGTATCGAGCGCCATGACCTTCGGCTTTCTCGCCATGGCATTGGGAAGCATCATCTGGGGAAACCTGTCGGACCGCTTCGGTCCGCGCCTAATAGTGCTGATCGGATCCAGTATCTTGGCCACGGCGCTGGCGCTGGCGAGCCGGGCGACATCGCTCATTGAGTTTCAGCTGATCTTCGGCTTGGTGGTCGGCGGTGCGACAGCGGCCATCTTTGCGCCCATGATGGCTTGCGTGACAGGCTGGTTCGACACACATCGCAGCCTGGCTGTGTCTCTCGTTTCCGCCGGCATGGGAATGGCACCAATGACCATGTCTCCATTGGCGGCGCGGCTGATTTCCGACCACGATTGGAGAACATCCCTCCAAATCCTCGCCGCACTCACCGCGGTCGTCATGATTCCGGTAGCGTTGCTGGTGCGTCGCCCGCCGGCGTTGGAATCCGAAAATGTCGTCCTTGCCGCACGCGAAGAGCCGCAATCAGGGATCACATTAGGTCAGGCAATCAGATCGCCGCAATTCATCACGCTGCTGCTGACGAATTTTTTTTGTTGTGCCACGCACTCCGGTCCAATTTTCCATACGGTAAGCTACGCAATAAGTTGCGGGATCCCGCTGATTGCGGCTGTTTCGATCTACAGCGTGGAAGGGCTGGCAGGCCTGGGCGGTCGCGTCGCGTTCGGTTTTCTCGGCGACCGGTTTGGAGCAAAGCGCGTTCTGGTCTCAGGCCTGCTGCTGCAGGCGTTCGGCGCGCTGGCCTATTTCTTCGTGCGCCAATTAAGCGCGTTTTACGCCGTGGCGGTCCTGTTTGGCTTTATCTACGCCGGTGTAATGCCGCTTTATGCAGTACTCGCGCGCGAAAATTTCCCGCTGCGGATGATGGGGACGATCATCGGCGGAACGGCAATGGCTGGTAGTCTGGGCATGGCGACCGGCCCGCTGGCTGGAGGTTTGATCTACGACACGTTCGCCAGTTACGGATGGCTCTACATCGGTGCGTGGGGTATGGGCATTGGCGCCTTCTTGATCGCATTGACCTTTAGGCCCTACGCAGGCAAGCCAGCGCCAGAACCGGCCCGCGCCGCCGCTTAATCGGACACAATCGCGGCGCGAATAGTTAGAGGTGCCCTCCGTACTCCCGATGAAGTACGGAGGGCGCTAAGGTCAGTGGGCGGTAACCCGCTTGGCAGTTATCGTTCCGGTGAATGTCACCAGCGGAGTACCCTTCTCATTGAACTCGGTTCCATTGTCGGGCGAACCCGGGTAAATGGTGACCGAGTAGGGTCCTGTATAGCTGTCTGCATCGCCATCCACGGTCACCGTTGCGCGGATGATCGCAGGCCCGACGAAAGTACCGGTCGCCACTGGGGGCGTCAGGCCCAACGCAATGTGATGGAGCTTGAATTGATGCTTCCCAACCTGCCGCCACACGCCCATGCAGACATCTCCGGCGCTCGGAGCACGTCCGGCGGAAAATTGGATCTCTGTTCCGTCGTCGTGCCAGGTGGCGAGACCCCAATCGAACAACGCTTTGTCAGGCAGGCCGTTTTGTGCGCCATCCAAGTGCACCTCGAATTCCCAAAGTCCGACGATAGCGTTGCTTTCGGACCATTCGTCCGCCACGGTCATGAAAGCCGTGGAAGCGGACCCGGGATGGTAGACGGCGGGCACGAAGCGCGCCGAGGAGTGCTCTTTGGCCGGCGCCACGCCGTCGCTACATCCGGCGTATGCCTGACCGGCGGTCAATCCGAGAAGGCTCCATGCGACGGCCAGCCCAGCCGCCTTTATATCAAACTGCTTCATGTTTTAGCTCCTTAAGTTAAGTTCTAATGCTTTCGACCCGCAACCCGCCGGTCGCATTGACTTAAGGAGCTTCATTCGAGCCCTATGAAAAGACTTTAAATCACATTAATTGTCATGAACGCGGGGATCGGCGCTCTTAAGGGTATATTGGAAACCAGAATTCGATATTCGTACGTTTGCGCCGACCACATCGAATACCACCGGATCTTCGGCAATGGACCAAACCAGCACGCCAAGTTACGAGTTCGAGGGCTTTCGTCTTGATACCGTTCTTCAGGTGCTCTCTTCTCCAACGGGCGACCCCATCGCGCTGCCCTTCCGGGCCTTTGAAACGCTCCGATACCTCGTCGAGCGGTCCGGCGAACTCGTAGAGAAGACCTCCTTGATGAATGCGGTCTGGCCCCTGGCTGTGGTCGAAGAGAACAATCTCAACCAATGCATTTTTACCCTGCGCAAGGTGCTCGGTGAGGCGGCGGGGGAGCGGCGGTTTATCCTGACGGTGCCCGGGCGTGGGTTCAAGTTCGTAGCATCCGTGAGCGTGATTCCGAATTCCGGTCATGAACCTCACGCCGACGCGGACCCCTCGGTACGGCTGCCGGTGCCGACGGAACCCGTTGCGGCCATTCCTGGCGTGATGCCGGCGCCCACTCGCAAGCGGCAGCAACGGCTATGGATCACGCTCGCGGTACCCTGCGCAGCCATCTTGGCGATTGGCGCCGCAAGGTTCCTTTGGACTTCACACTCGCCCGCCGTCACTTCGTCCGCCGATTACGAATCGCTGACCGACATGGCCGATTCCTCCACCGCGCCCGCCCTGTCTCCGGACGGTCACATGCTGGCTTTCATCAAGGGTGGCGAACCGTTTTTGAGCTCGGGTCAGATCTGGTTGAAGTTGTTGCCCGACGGCGAACCTCTCCAGTTGACCCATACTTCTGGACTGATCTTTGCACCGACGTTCACGCCCGATGGCACGCATGTCGCTTACTCGGCGATCGATCGCGAACCGGGCGGCTCCTGGGACACCTGGACCGTTCCAATCACCGGGGGCAATGCGGCAAGGCTACTGCCGAATGCATCCGCACTGAGTTTCATCGGCCCACACGCGGTGATGTACTCTGAATTCAAGACCGGTCTGCATCTGGGCATTGTGTCTTCTCTGGACGATCGCTCCCAACACCGCGAGATCTATCTACCCAGTCACGAGCGCGCAATGGCGCACTACTCCTATTTGTCTCCCGATCGCAAATCCGTGCTGGTAGTGGAAATGGACCGCACCGCCAATTTTCAACGTTGTCGTCTCGTGCCGTTCGACGGCAGCTCGCCGGGCAGTCCCGTCGGGCCTTCCGGTGCGTGCATATCTGCGGCCTGGTCCCCGAGCGGAGACTGGATGTATTTCTCCGTTCAGATCGGGGGTCATTGGCACCTGTGGCGTCAACGCTATCCTGACGGACAGGTTCAGCAGATCACGTTCGGCCCCACCGATGAGGAAACGGTCGCCTGCGCTCCCGATGGCCGTTCTTTGCTGACCTCGCTCGGCCGGGAACAGAGCACGATCTGGCTGCACGCCGCCGGCAGCGAGCGCGTCTTGACGACCGAGAGCTATGCCTCGTCGCCATGGCTCTCGCCTGATGCGAATCGGGTTTATTTCCTGGCCGCGCGAAGCTCCGCCGAGCCCTCGGAGTTATGGCGCCTGGACATCGCGTCGGGCCGCAAGCAGTCGTTGCTCGCCGGATTTGCCGTCAGCGGCTACGACATTTCGCTCGACGAGCAGCAGGTGGTTTTTACGACGACTCGCGACGGCGCATCTCAGATCTGGACCGCTCCGCTGGATCGACATGCGCCGCCGAGTCTGTTGATTCGCGGCGGCGATGAAGTGGCATTCGGCAGGGCAGGGGATATCTTCTTCAGGAGCCTTGGCGAGCATGCCAACTTCTTGCATCGCATGAAGTCGGACGGTGGTTCAAACGTTCGCGTACTAGAGGCTCCGATCGTGGAATTCCATGCCGTGGCGCCGGACGGCAGATGGGTGAGCGTTGATTTGCCGATCGAGGGCGGAATTGCCGGCGCGTTTCTGGCGCCGGTCGGCGGCGGCGCGCCAAGCTTGATACGCAAAGGCTGGTGGCCTTCGCACTGGTCGCGAGACGGCAATGCACTGTACGTCGAAGTGGGCACCGGGGAGAATTCGCAGCGGCATGGCCGCACCGCCTCATTGCCTATCGGCGCCGACGGCCTGCCATCCGAGTCGGCGACGTCGGTTCCCGATGCAGCGCTGATACCGCATCCGGAGTTGAACTTATCGATGGGTTCCGATCCATCCGTTTATGCGTTCGTGAAGGGGGAAACTCGCCGGAACATCTATCGCATCCCACTCCACGATTGAAGGAGCTGTACGCCAGCCCACTTAGCCCTCCCATATTCCCAGAAAGCCTGAAACTTTAATGGGCGAGCCGTGTTTTGAGGGTAGGGATGGACACATGAGCATACTGGCCTACGTTTTTCATATCGGCGCGGGCACGATAGCCCTCGCCTCGGGGCTGGTAGCTGCGTTTGCCCGCAAGGGCGGGTATCTCCACCGCAAGGCCGGAATCGTCTTTACTGTTTCCATGTTGGTGATGGCGACGTTCGCCGGCTATCTGGCCGTTGCCGTGCCCGGCCAGACCGTCAATCTGTTTATCGGCGCCTTAGTCTACTACCTTGTGACGACCGCCTGGATGACCGTCCGCCGAAGAGAGGGAACGAGCGGCCTTTTCGAAAAGATCGCCTTGGTCGTCGCCCTCTGTCTGGCTGCGCCCTTTGCGATTTTGGCCTTTCAGTTGGTGACCGGAATGGCCCCCTTGTTCAAAAGCGCTGTCCCGTTCGAGGGTCCTGTCCTCATCGCGATTTATGTTTTTACGTCCGTGCTCGCACTCGCGGCGATCGGCGATGCCAAGATCGTCCTGGCGGGCGGAATCACTGGCGCGCCGCGAATTGCGCGGCATCTGTGGCGTATGTGCCTGGGGCTGACGTTGGCCGTCGGTTCGTTCTTCACCAACGCATTGCCGCGGATCCTGCCCGCTCCCGTGCATGTGACATCACTCTTTTTCCTGCCCCAGCTTCTGGTGCTGGCCTTCCTGATTTTTTGGATGATTCGCGTGCGGTTCACGGGCTGGCGTCAATCATCACGCGGTCGCATAGCCGCCAAGATTACCCAAATTACCTAGGCGGCCCTGCCTTTCCTACCTACCGAAGAGGGCTCGGAATGGGCCCTAATCCTTCCCCTTCACGTCAACATCGCATTGTAACCGCGGCAAATGCGATACTTAGAGTTGGAGCCTCTGTTCAGGGTTTTTTTGGATGCCCAAGAGTTTGACGATGTATGCCGCCGCCGATGGTCGATACCAATCGCTCCCCTACGCTCGCTGCGGCCGCAGTGGGCTGCAATTACCGCGCATTTCGCTCGGGCTTTGGCAGAACTTCGGGGATACCAAGCCGTTCGAGAACGTCCGCGAAATGGTTCTTAAGTCATTTGATCGCGGCATCACGCATTTCGATCTCGCCAACAATTACGGTCCACCGCCGGGTTCTGCCGAGGAAAATTTCGGCCGTATTTTGGCGACCGATCTTGCCGAGTACCGCGATGAGGTGGTTGTTTCAACAAAAGCGGGCTACTTCATGTGGCCCGGCCCCTATGGCGAGTGGGGATCTCGCAAATACCTGCTTGCCAGTCTCGATCAAAGTCTCAAGCGCATGCACCTTGACTACGTTGACATCTTCTATTCACATCGCTTCGACCCCGACACACCGCTTGAAGAAACGATGGGCGCCCTGGATACCGCGGTCCGCAGTGGCCGGGCCTTGTACGTCGGCATATCGTCCTATGGGCCGGAGAAGACGCGCGAAGCGGCTGCGATTCTGCGCGAGCTGAAAGTTCCATTTGTGATTCATCAGCCGTCCTATTCATTGCTCAATCGTTGGGTGGAACAGGGATTGCTGGACGTGCTCGAGCAGGAAGGCATCGGCTGCATCGCGTTCTCGCCATTGGCGCAGGGCCTACTGACCACAAAATACCTGAACGGAATCCCAGACTCCTCGCGCGCAATTCGAGATGAGTCGTTCCGCAAGTCAATGCTCGGCGAAAAGAACCTTGCCGCTGTGCGTGCGCTCAACGGAATCGCGAAAGAGCGAGGACAGAGCCTCGCGCAGATGGCGATCGCGTGGGTGCTGAGAAAACCGGCGATCACCAGCGCGCTCGTGGGCGCCAGCAGTTGGCTCCAGATCGAGGAGTGCCTGGGTGCGCTGCGAAACCTTGCGTTTCACCCGGAGGAACTCGACCGGATTGATGCACTGGCGCGCGATGGCGAACTCAATATCTGGGCCGCGTCCAGTCAATCCGGCTGAACAGCGGCCCACGAGATTTAGCCGAGAACTTCATACTCATTTTTGACCAGCCCGCTTCGATAGGATGAACCCGTCTCGTGGTCTAGAACGTCCGGTGCGGGGGATCGCCAATCTTGCATGTACCGCTGTACAGGACTTGGTCCTTGATGCGTATCGTGCCGAATCCGGATGTCCGGTCAATGGCGTATTGGAAGATCGAGCCGCTGCGATTGACTGAGAACGAAATCTGAGTGTCGGAGATGGTGGCGGGAAGCAACTCATTGCCCCCCAGATCTGCTCTTTGCGCCTGCTGGTCAATGATGATTTCAAAGGCCCGTTTCTCGTGGCCCGTTCCGTGTGATTGCCAGACGCAGGAGAGCAGAACCTCGGCCGAGCGCAGCGGCTGGGCAAGCACAACACAGGCACTCGCCAAGATAAATGCGCCGAGCCTTGGCATCGTCACTTCTTCCGTGCGGTAGGGGCTCTACCGTAGCGAATCGTTCGGGCGCGCAGTGCGACGTTGTTCAAGCAAAACATAGCGAGAAATGCCAACTGGCGCACGTCGTTGTGATATCACCGGATTTTGTCGTTCCGCGCTCGTGTAGTATAGCGCAAGGCGTACCCACAAAACACAGAGCATAAGCGGCGTCAACTCAATTTCAAAAGGAATTGAACCTATGGAAAATATCTCGGGCGGCGAATCGCCAACACGGATCTCTTCGGCTCGCGCGCCGGAAGCCTTGAGTTTTACCGGTAAGGGAGGCGAATATTTCGGCATCTGGATCGTCAATCTGCTGTTGACGATTGTCACGCTCGGTATCTATTCGGCGTGGGCCAAGGTCAGAAGGCTGCAATACTTTTATCGGCACACCCAGCTGGCAGGGTCGAGCTTCGATTTTCACGGCAGCCCGATCAAAATCTTGATCGGCCGGGTGATCGCGCTGGTCATGCTGGTTTGCTACAACTTCTCAGTTCGCCTGCAGTCCTCGATGACACTCGTCATTCTGCTCATTGTGGCGCTAGTCATGCCCTGGCTGCTGCGCAATTCATTCCGGTTCCGCCTCTACAATACAAGTTGGCGCGGCACGCGTTTTCACTTTCGCGGCGGCGTGGCGGGGTCCTATCGCGTTTTCCTGCTCAACGGATTTCTGACGTTGATCACTCTTTACGTGATGGCTCCCTTCGCGCATCAGCGGTTGAAGGCGTATCAGCATGACAACAGCTATTTCGGACGCACGCAGTTTTCCTTTCATGCCCGGGCCGGCCAGTTCTATCGCGTTTACCTGCTGCTGCTGGCGGCAATTGTGGCGTTCATTGTGCTCATGGGTGTTGCCGGAGTCGGCGGTGCGTTCAGCACGATGTTCCAAATCCAGAGACAGGGCGGGCGGGTCGACCCGACCTTGCTGATCAGGACCGTGCTCATTCTCTATGGCGCGTTCATATTGATGGCCGTCTCTATCGGGCCGACATTTCGCGCTCTCATCACCAACCTGATCTGGAACAACACGCGTCTCGGCGAACATCGCATCGAATGCAATCTGTCGCCGTTGATCCTGATTTGGATTTCGGTGAGCAACTTCGTGTTGGTCGCGCTGACTCTGGGTCTTTTCATGCCTTGGGCGTCTGTACGCCTGGTGAGATATGAGATCGAGTCCATGCGGCTGGTGCCGGCCAGTGATCTGCAGGAGTTCGAGGCGGCGGAGCCGGAGTCCCTCGGTGCGGTCGGCGAAGAAACGGCGACCGTATTCGATTTCGATATTTCGCTGTAGGCCTTCAGGCAGTCCGAGGGTGCTTCAGGCCAGCTATTTCGACGGACGCTCGACGCGCGTTCGCGCCGTCAGTTTGTCGGTGGCCGGCGAGGATCTCGTTATCGCGGGTGAGGGCATCGATTTTCGCGTGCCGTTCGCCGACGTCAAGGTGGACGAGCGGCTTGGGTTGGCGCCGCGCAGCCTGCGCTTCAAGGATGGTGCATTCTGCGAAGTGCGAGACCTGGACGGTCTCGATGCGCTCTTGAGGTCTACGGCACATCGCGATGGACGCGTCGATCGCCTGCAGCGCAATCTGCGATTCGTTTTGTTTTCGTGCGTTGCCTGCGTGGCGATCGCAATCGCCGCGTACCGATGGGGCCTGCCGTGGGCGGCCGGCGAGGGCGCGAAGCACCTGCCTCCCGTTATCGGTAAGACTTTGTCCGTACAGACGCTGAAGATATTGGACGGCGCGATTCTGGCGCCGAGCAAGATTGACCAGGAGCGTCAGCAGGCGTTGAGCGCCAAATTCCAGTCGCTGCGCCTGCAGGAAGGCGGCACTCCGAAATCTGCGTTATTGTTTCGGCGTTCGCCGCAACTTGGGGCAAATGCGTTCACCTTGCCCGATGGCACGATTATCGTGTTGGATGATTTGGTTACCGCAATGGGTGACGATCAGCTGATTTTGGCGGTATTGGCGCACGAATTGGGTCACGTGCACGGACGTCACGGCTTGCAGCTGCTGCTGCGCAGTTCCGCCGTGGGCGCGTTTTGGACCTTCTATATTGGCGACATCAGTAGCCTGCTGGCGGCGGCACCGGCGGCCGTGGTGGAGGCAAAGTACTCGCAACAACTCGAACGGCAGGCCGATGACTATGGAGCTGCGCTGCTGCTGCACAATGGCTTGTCGCCCGGCCTGCTCGCGGATGCGCTGCAGAAGTTGACCGAAAGCCATCCCGGCGCCTCCAAAGCGGGGTTCCTGTCGACGCATCCGTCGACGGACGAGCGCATGCGCCGGTTGCGCGGCCCATGGGCAGCGGGTCCCGCATCGAGTAGCATGCGGTGACGTTGAGGCGGCATCAACCTTACCATCGAAGGAGGATCAGTATGGACCGGGAACAGCTTATTCAGGCCGCCGCGAGCATCGCGGGGGGAATGGCGGCGGCTCACTACGACAAGTTCAGCGGGCTGGTGGCAACGCGAATAACGGACATTGCCGAAACCGCCGTGAAGATTGCAAGGGCAATCGACGCTGAAGCCCGTAAGGAGCCGTAGGCGAGCCGGATCCTCATGACTGGCCGGTGCGCCGAGTGTGCCCGGTGAGCTTCGCGAACAGCACCCCCGCAACCAGACCGACCGCCATTTGCGCCGCGAGGCCGATCGCTCCGCGCGCACCAAATATGCCGACAGTCCCCAAAGCCATCTTCAACACCGTGAACAAAGTGAACAGCGCCATCGCACCGGCGAGGCCGAAGACCACAATGCGACGACCGCTGAAACGGACGACCAGGCCAGCGGTCAAGAATGAGATGAGCAGAGCGATCGAGGTAAACGCGGCGTAAGGCCCGATCATGCCGGCCAGATCGTGCGCGGCCCAGGAGATACGATCGGCCAAGGGGATTGCAGCGGGGGACGCTGCGCCGGCGTGACCCGCGGCGATGGACCATGCGTGCTGAACCAAAAGCGAATGAGCGGCCGAGCCCAACACCACCATCACAGCGACCGCGACGACAAATGCGACAATCCGGCGTAGCATTCGAGCCCATCCCTGTTTTGTCATGTGTCTGCGTCCTGAACCCAAGATGCCTTCATCTCACACGCGCATTGCATCGTCAATTCTGGCTACCGCGGTAGCGGCCATGATCTGCGCCGCGGCGTCGGCCGAGGCGGACCCAAGGGTAGGGCGCGCTCCGCCGCCCCCACCCCAGCCCGCCAAAGTGGTCAAGGCCGGATACAAGGTTACCGAGATCGCCAAGGGGCTCGATCATCCCTGGTCGATGGCGTTCTTGCCGGATGGTTCGATGCTGGTGACCGAGCGTCAGGGGCGGTTGCGCATGATCAAAGGCGGCCAATTGCAGCCTCAGCCGATCGGCGGTATCCCGGCGGTGCATACCGGCAGCCAGGCGGGGCTGTTCGACATCGTTCTGCATCCGAATTTCGCGCAAAACAATATCGTCTATCTGACCTATGCCGCGGGAACGGCTGCGGCCAACGGCACTGAAGTGGCGCGTGCGCGTTTCGACGGCAGCATGCTGCAAGATCTGCATGTGATTTTCAAGGCGGCGCCTTTGAAGGATACGGACAACCACTACGGCGGGCGCATGGCATTTCTCCCCGACGGCACGTTTGCGCTGACGATTGGTGAGGGATTCGAATACCGCGAGAAAGCGCAGGACCTGACTTCCGATCTGGGCAAGATCGTCCGACTCAACGAAGACGGCAGCGTGCCGCGGGACAATCCGTTCATCGGACAGGCGGGTGTCCGCCCGGAAATCTACACCTGGGGGCATCGCAACGAGCAGGGCTTGATTTTCGACGCGCAAAGCGGACTGCTTTACGAAACTGAGCACGGTCCGCGCGGCGGTGACGAACTGAACATCATCGTGGCGCGCAAGAACTATGGCTGGCCCGTGATCACCTACGGTATGGACTATTCAGGTGCCTATGTCTCTCCCTATACACAGCGTCCAGGGCTTGAGCAGCCGGTGATTTACTGGACGCCGTCCATCGCGCCATCGGGGCTCGCGATGTATCGAGGCGAGAAGTTTCCTGCCTGGAAGGGCGATCTGTTCGTGGGGGCCTTGGCGTTCAGGCATCTGCGCCGCGTGCATCTCGACGAGCGCGGAATCGTCGTGAACCAAGAGGAATTGCTGAACGATCTGCACCGGCGCATCCGCGACGTGCGAGCGGCGCCGGACGGCTATCTCTACGTCTGCACCGACGAGGCGGACGGACGGGTGTTGCGTCTCGAGCCGGCGAACTAGTTCAGCGCGCCAGAGTTGCGTCCGTCAGCCTGCCGATGGCTCCCAGGGTCGTTTGTGCAGCATTCAAGCCGAGACGAAAGTCGGCATCGCTGTAAGTCGCGTATACATCAGTCGGTTGATGCCATTGCGGATCCCATCCGGCGCCGATCTCTCGTCCCCGCTCGTTCTCACGCATGCTGATTGCGGGCACGAGATCCATGAATGGCGTGCTATCGGTATTTGTCATGTGCGGCCCCACCGCCGCGGGATAGTCCGTTGCATAGGCTTCGTTCGCCGCATAAAAAGCCCAGGCCAGTTTCTGCGCGCCTTCCGCCGTTTTAGCGAGTGACTGAAACTCGATGTTGACGTCTGCTTCCGGCCGCTGGTCCTTTGCCATGCTGCCATCGGCGTGCGGCATGCCGTGATCGAAGAGCATCATGTCGTGCTGGATCATGCCCAGCCACTTGGGCTCAGGATAGCGCCCCGATCCGGCCGGTTCTTCCTTGCCCTGAAGGGCCGCGCGTTGGTCAACGTACGCACGAGCGCCGTTAAGTCCGGTTTCCTCATTGTTCCAAAGCGCGAACCGAATGGACCGGTCGGTCTTCACATCCGGCGCCGACAGGATGCGCGCCAATTCCATGACCAATGCCGTTCCCGAGCCGTCATCGTTGGCCGCCTCACCCCATCCGTGACCATCCATATGGGCGCCGACGATGTACATTTCGTCCGGGTGCGTGGCGCCGATTTTCGTGCAATACACTTCTTCGCGCGCGCCGGGCTCGGTGGGCTGTGTATTGAGCGCGCGCAGTTTCGCATCGGGCTGCAGCATGGGATCGACGTTGACGCCCGTATGGCCTCGCGAGCCGCGGTAGCGTCCGCCGCCGCTTGCCGCGTCGGCGTCCTGTGCGATGGGCGGCCCGCTCGGACGCCGCGTTTCGCCGGCAGAATACGTGTATTTGACGCGGGAAATGTTGGAGCAACCGTAGCGCTTGAGTTGCGCCTCGATCCAATCCACAGCGGCGCGGTTGCGATCCGTTCCCTGGCGGCGATCGCCGAATTGCGTCAGGCCCTTAATGGTCGCCTTATAGCGCTCCAGGTCGAGGCGTGCCACGAGAACTTTGACGGGATCCGCCTGCTTCGCGTCGGTCTCGGCCGCCGCCGGCACCGATGCCGCCGGCATGGCCGTCGCCAGAATGATGGAAAGTGTCATCGCCGCTGCATGTCGGATCATCGGGTCTCCCTCTGGGTGAGGCATAGTTTACACGCCCCTATCCAATTTTATTTTCCAGTATGGCAACGACTGCTGCGCGTGCGCTCGGCGAATGCAGAGGCAACGCGAGTACATCACCGGGCTGCGCCCACCGAAGCGCGAATCGAGCCGCTTCGAGTTCGGTGTCGCGGACCGGCAGCGCGGATTCAGCCAGTCCCAGGCGCAGCAACTCATCGCGGATGATCCGGGGTATTTCCCCCGGTGCGCGACCACGCAAATGCGCTTCATCTTCCTTGACGACCACAAGCTCCGGCATGAAGCCGGCAGCCACGCGGGCCAGTTCTGCGATATCGGTATCCTTGCGGTTGCCGGCGTGACCCAAGAGCAATCCAAGCCGGCTGGTGCTGCCGCGCAATTGATTGGCCACCGATAGAAAGCCGCGCAGGCCGTCCGGGTTGTGGGCATAATCAATGAGCACGTGCACGCCGTTGAATTCGAAGCGCATCATGCGGCCTGGATTGTCACTCATTCTTTCACCGAACCGCGCGAAAACGGCTGCAATCAGCGCTGCCGGGATTCCCAGCGTGATCGCCGCAAGCGCCGCGGCCGCGAGATTGGCGACGTTGTAGATTGCGATACCGCCGATCGACAGGGGCATGCTCAAAACCGCGCCGAGATCGTACTCCGACCCAGAATGATGCAAGCACAGACGCCCGTGACGCACGCCGCAGGTCGACGCGCCTTGCAATCGAAACTGGCGCAGGTGCGATTGGTCGGCGTCCAAGGCAAACCATGCAAGAGCGGGACGGCGGCCATATCGCTGGGCAAGCTCGCTCGATTTCATGCGCAGCAGGGGGTCGTCGGCATTCAAGATCAGCCGGCCGTCGGCCGCGACGGCCGCAGCCACGCTCAGCTTCACATCCGCCAGTCCCGCCAAGTCGTCGATGCCGTACTCGCCGAAATGGTCTGAGCTGATATTGGTGACCACGGCGGCATCGGCGCGCGCCACGGCAAGACCCCGTCTCAAGATGCCGCCGCGCGCGGCTTCCAGGATCGCAGCCTGCGTGCGCCGATCGCGCATCACCAAACGGGCCCCGGCAGGTCCAGAGTAGTCGCCCGTCGCCACGGTCTCAGCGCCGATGAATACACCGTCGGTGCAGTTGTATCCGGCGCGCCAGCCTTGCGCACGCGCACAGGCTGCGATCAACCGCACGGTCGTCGTCTTGCCGTTGGAACCGGTGACGATGGCGGTCGGGATGTCGGATAGCTCGTTCCACGAAACCGCGGCGACGCTCGGTAGCTCGCGCAGCGCGAAACTGCGGCTGCCCGCGCCCGCGCCCAAAGTCAGTTCCGTGTCATCGATGAAGTGGGGCAGCGCTCTGGCTGCAGCAACTCCGAGGAGTGCCAGCATTCCGGGAACAGCCTCCACTGCTGCAAGCCGCCGAAAGCGCGCCAACGCAGCCGATTCCTCAACGACGGGTGCAAATTCCACGGCCGGATTGGTGCCGTCGTCGGCGCTGTCCAATGCCGCTGCGATCAGAGCCTCATTGAGGCCCGCCCAGCGTTTAGGATCGCGCTCCACCAGCGCCGCGCACAGCGCCCACTCGTTGACCTCAGTCGCCAATAGCAATTGATCGCCGGGTGCGGAAATCGCCAACAACACACCGCCCGCATGCGCCCGTACGGCAGACTGCCGATCGACCCAGGCGAGCCGTGCGCCCGCGCGCTCGACTCGCCTGCGCCAAGCCGCGAGCAGCTCCTCATCGATGGCAACACCTACGACGTCGAGCACCGCACCCGTCGAGGCGAAGAACAGATTACTGCCCGTGAGACGCCTGGAGTCTACGAAGGGCAATTCGATCGGATCGTTCAGTCGTCGCTCTCTGGTGCCAACCGGACACCACGCTCGTCGCGGATTAGACCGTCAAGATTGAATTCCGGTGTGGCAGCCGCTGCCTCGATTCTAGAATCGATTTTCGCATCGGAGAGGGGCGGGCGGCGCGAAAGGGGCGCAGCAACAACCTTGACCGCGGCAGTACCCAGCGGCTTGAACTTCGTGATCTGTTTCCAAGAGCGCACCAAGGCGTCGGCGAAAATCAGCAGCAGGTCACCCGACTCTCCCATGCGAAGTGCCGCATCGATCGCCTCCTGCTCGTCCGGGATGATCACAATGGCGCTGTCGGCTATGCCGGCAGCACGAAGCGCCCGGGCTTGAATACGCGGAACCTCATCCGAGGCCCGATTGCGCAGGTTGTCATCGCGACGACAAATGTAAAGATCGAAGCGGCCGGCGACGGCCAGGGCGATCGCCACCAAATCCTCATCGCGCCGATCGCCTGGGCCGGCGAGCACCACGATGCGTCGTCCCGTGACGTCCAGGCGTTGCGCCAGGTCGGCCATCATGCCGACGGCATGTGCATTGTGCCCATAGTCGAACAGAACCTTGAAAGGATGCTCATTGAACACATTCATGCGCCCAGGAGCCTGGAAGAAGGTGGAATCGAACGTGCGCAGTCCCTGACGGATTGCATCGAGTTTTATTCCGAGCGAGAATGCCATGGCTGCAGCGAACATCGCATTCTGTACATTGTGCGTCGCGCGGCCCTCCAGCGTCGCCGGAATCAGATGCGTCCACAGCAGCGGGATGTGGCCGCCGCGATCGTACAGAGTCATCATTTGACCGTTGACGCCGGCC
>DASQPK010000175.1:0-15778 GCA_035643995.1 Steroidobacteraceae bacterium
CGCATATCCTTGGGCTGGAGAACCGCCGCCTGCGGAACGCGGCGGTGGAACCGCGCCGGCTGCGCAGGAAAGTGCGCCCTTCAAGGTTCGCAAGCCCGGCGCATCCATGGAGCATTAGCGCCCGCTCGGGGCATTGGCGCCCTCCCCGAACTTTGCAATGCAAAGTGCCGGCCCTTATAGTTGGCCGCACTTTCAAAGGAGTCGTACGCAAGATGCTGAATCGGATGTGTGGTCGGTGCTTTTTGCTTTCACTCCTGCTGACCCCGGGATTTGCGCACGCCGGATTCGATCATGAATTGCGGCTTGATCAAAATGGCATCTGGGGCCGCCAGTATCAGACCGGACTCCAGGACGCGGTGATCGGCCTGGAGCTGGCGGGAAGCCTGTGGTTTGGAAACGATAACGAGTTGGGGCATACTTTTTGGCAGACAATCGATTCATCGGCAGTCTCTGGAATCGGCGCGACGGTGCTCAAATATGCTTTCAGCAGGGCCCGCCCTTCTCAGGGCAACAATCCCAATCAGTGGTTCAAGGGGAGCGGCCATCAGAGTTTCCCCAGCGGCGAGGTCACCCTCCAGGCGAGCTTCGTGACCCCATTCATCGCAAATTACGGACGGCAACACCCTTGGGTTTGGGCGCTCGAGGTACTCCCGCTGTACGACTCCTTCGCCCGCTTGAAAAGCCAGGCGCATTGGCAAACAGACGTCATCGCCGGTTGGGCGTTGGGGACGGCGGTAGGGTATTGGAGCACGACCCGCGCGACGCCGCTGTCGGTGCAACTGCTGCCGGGAGGTCTTTCGGTGGGATTCTCCAAGCGGTTTTAAGGTCATGAGCGCTCAAGCCGCGATAAAGAGTGTCGCCGACACGGCCCTGTGGATGGCGGCTGTCAGGGCGGCCGAGGGGGAAAGAGCGGACGCCGCGTTCCATGATCCTTTGGGCGCGATCCTTGCGGGCGATCGCGGCCGCAAGATCGCCCGCTCATTTTCGCGCACGGCGATGATCGCCTGGGGTGTGGTGCTCAGGACCACGGCCATTGACCGGCTGATTGATGAAGCGCTCAGGAGCGGCGTCGACACCGTACTGAACCTCGGCGCGGGTCTCGATACTCGCCCGTACCGGATGGATCTCCCATCGAAGCTGCGTTGGATCGAAATTGATCTGCCGGCCATGGTCGAAACGAAAAATGCCCAGCTGGCCGGGCACACGCCCGTTTGCAGCGTGGAGCGCATCGGCATGGATCTCTCGGACGGTCCGGCCCGAAACGGGCTGTTTGCCAAGTATGCGGCAACATCCAAGAGCATGTTGGTGATCACCGAAGGCTTTATCTCGTACTTTTCGAATGACGAGATCGCAATCCTCGCCAAAGAGTTGCTCGCCCTGCCATCGGCTGCCTTCTGGATTCAGGATTTCGATAATGCGGGCGCGCGCAAGATGCCGAAGGGTTGGGCGAAGAAACTCGAGGCAGCGCCGTTTCGATTTCGGGTGAGCAACTGGTTCGAATTCTTCAAGCAATCGGGTTGGCAGCCTCATAAGATTATTTCATGCGCCGAGGAGTCCAAGAGAATCAGCAGGCCTTATCCCCTGGATTTACCGTTCGGTCTTCTCATGCGTGCACTGCCGAAGGAAATGAGCGAAAAAATACAAGGCTTGAGCGGCGCGGTTATGATGAAACCGAGCATCGTCTGATCAACAGCCCAACTTCAAGCGTGACGCACTATTCGGTCCCTACCCCGGCCATGACTGCAGTATTCTCGCGCCATGAGCCGAAACGCCTTTAGCGTAACCGTCAATATCGATGCGCCACCCGAGAAGGTGTTCGCGGTGCTATGCGATGTCGAGCGCTGGCCTGAATGGACGCCGACCATGACCAGCGTTCAGCGGCTGGATCAAGGACCGTTTGGCGTCGGCAGCGTGGCTCGAGTTCGCCAACCCAAATTGCGTCCCACGGTATGGAAGGTCACGGCGCTCGAAGCTCAGAACTTTACCTGGGTCACAAGCGCTCCGGGGCTGCGCATGCAAGCGGGACATGCGGTGGAACGATCGAGGCTGGGCAGCCGCGTTGAGCTTTCATTCGAGATATCGGGATTCCTGGGCCCGGTGGTTGCTTTGGTTTACGGCGGCTTGATCGAAGAGTACGTCGCCACCGAATCGCAGAAACTCAAGCAACGCGCCGAATCGGCGGCAACTTAGATCACGCGATGCCAGAGCTTGCGCGGCAGCCGCTGCCACAGCTTGCGAAATTGCCGCGAGAATTGGTTAGCTCGGGTGCAGTCGATCCCGGCAGTAGATGAACAGGCTGTTGCCCACGATGCTCACGGCGAACAAGGCCAGTGATGTCGGAATGACTTCGAATACCTTGTGCATCCCCAGCCATGTCGCCGGCGACTCCCACCAGTGCAAAAAGTGTGCGAGCCTGCCGCCGCTGCCATCTTTGACGCAGCAATACTCCAGCCCGATTCGAATGCCATCACCGACGCCGACATGCATCCATGCCCCGTCGCGAAACCAACGGTAGCTCTGAACGCCGATGAGATAGAGAAAGGCGAGAAGAGAGCCGTAGCCGATGAGGGCGCCAATGCCGGCCATCACCCGCAGCACCATAGTTTGAACCCTCACGACTGGCCGCCCGCCGACGGGCATCCTTTGACTTCGAGGCGAACGATGCGGCCGGATTCACTCTGCAGATCGGAGGGGTTCAGCAACCCGTCGGTGGGCTTCAAATCGATGTCGATCCAATAGACATTGCCGTTGCGCTTGCGATCGGCGATACCCGGATTGAATCCCAACGACTGCGCTTGGGCGACTCGGACCTGCGCCCGTTTCGCGTCGCTGTACAAACCCAGGGAAATCACCGCCCCCTCGTTGGGACCCGGCATTTCCAGCGCATCGTCGATGCCACCGGCTTTGAGCTTGGCGAGCGTCTGTTCGGCCACCGGGCGCGCCGCCGGAAGCGGCAGATACACCCAAACGCCCGCCCATACCTCGCCGTCCGCCACGCGCTGGCGCGGATCGTAGCCGCCGCCCCGCAATGTCGATGCCGCGTGCGCCGCCTCCGACACGTCTCGGAACGGCCCCACACTGATACAGCGCTTCACGTTGGTAAGAAGGCCGGAATTGCCGCCGGCCCGTCCGGCATCCTCAGGGGCGGCTGCCGCCGGAGCACTCCCGCCGCCGGTGGCCGGCGTGCCCGCGGTGCTGCCGATCGCGGTGCTGCCGATTGCATCGCTGCGGGAAGCTTCCGGGCTTTCCGATGCCAGCTTCAGCGTTCCGGTCGTCGGTGCCGCCACGACGCTTTGGGGCGTCTTGGCGATGCCGCGTGCCCACAAGAAATAGCACACGTTGGCGAGCACCAGGGACACGGCAAGAGTCTTCAATAGCGTCACACGTCACCCTGCGCTCAAGCGCAAACTGGCCTCGCCCGAGACAAATCGTTGCATGCGTTCCTGCGTTTCGAGCAACAGCGCTCCATCTGAATCCACGCCACGGGCAATCCCGAAGATCGCCGCCCCCCCAACCAGCACCTGCACCGGACGGTCCTTCAAACCGTCGAGTGCGGTCCATGCATCCCGAAACGCAGAGAATCCCAGGCGCTCGTACTGCACCAGCATACTCAAAAGTTCGTCCAAGATGGCCCCGGCCAGCAAATTACGCGATGGGACCATTTTGCAGGCATCCGTGACGGCCGCCACGGCCACGCCGCCGGCCTCAAGTTCCCGGCGCGCCTGCGCAGGCAGCGATACATTGAGACCCACCCCGATCACCACATGGGCGGGGCCGCCCGCCTCGGCTCGCAACTCGATCAATACCCCGCCCAACTTGCGGTCACGGAACCAAATATCGTTGGGCCACTTCAGCGAAATCCCCTCGGCGCCGGCGCGCGCCAATGCTCGCGACACCGCCACGCCGACGCCTAAACTCAAAGCAGGCAGGGTGCGCACCACATCACTGCAAGTCCAGCCCAGCGACATCGCGATGCCGCCGCCGAAGGGCGAAATCCAGCGGCGCCCCAGCCTCCCGCGGCCGGCGTGCTGCAACTCGCTGACGCACACATCGGCGGTGCCCGGCGGCGGCGGCGCAGCCTTAAGCAGGCGGGTGTTGGTTGAATCAACGTCGAATAGCAACTCCAGCGCGTGCAGGTGCGAGCTGCACTCCCCGCTCAGTTCGGCTCGGATGCGCCGCGCATCCAGCAATTCCACGGGACCGGCAAGCCGGTAGCCGCGGCGCGCCAATGCCTGAACGTCGACGCCCATCGCGCGCAGGCGCTGCACGCCCTTCCAGACGGCGGCACGAGTTTGGCGCAGCTCCGTTGCCAGCCATTCGCCGGAGTGCACCTCGCCGTCCGCCAGCAGCAGCAGCAGCGGCGGGTGTTCTATACCGGCCGGGACCGAAACAGCCATAGCCGCCGTACCCGATTCTCTTTGCCGGCACGCATGCGCGCGATGTTGCCGCGATGGGTGAAGATGACGAACACCGCAACCGCCGCGCAGAAGAAGCAGAGCGGGATGTCACTGGGCTGCAGCACCATGACCGCAACCGCCAGCGTCACCGTCGACAGCATGGTCGCGAGGCCCACATAGCCCGACAGCAACAGCACCGCGATCCAACTCAAGAGCAGCGGCAGCAGCATGCGCAAATCCACCGCGGCAACCACACCGACCACGGTCGCGGCCCCCTTGCCGCCGCGAAAATCGAACCACACCGGATAGACATGTCCCACGATCACCGCGAAACCGCAGGCCAGCATCAGCCATTCGCGCGATACATCAGGATCGATGCCGATGCCCGGCAACACGGCCGACGGCAGCCACCACACCACGAGCATGCCCTTCGCGATATCGATGACCAGCACCAGGAATCCGAACAGCTTGCCTTGTGTGCGCATGGCATTGGTCGCACCGGCATTGCCGCTTCCCATGCTGCGGATATCCACGCCGCGCAGCCGGCCCAAGATCAAGCTGCCGAGCAGGGTGCCGAGCAGGTACGAAATGAGAAGTTTGGCGCCGAGTTCCAGCATGGGGCAATTATGACTTAAGTACAGCCACCGCCCGCTTCGGCAAGTGGATTTCCGCCAGCATGCAGCGCACCCCGCCGCCGCCGACGCGTTCAATCGTCGGGATGGGCACCGGCACCAGGGCCGCGTGAGACTCCAGGACGGCGCGCTGGCTGCGATTCAAGCTGTCCAAGGCCGTCGTCGACAGCGCAATGAGCTTGGCCTTTGGTGTGGCCAATTCCAGCATATTGGCAGCGAATTGCGCCATCTGTTGCTGGGTGATGTCGACAATGTCGTGCCCTGTGGCGCGCAGCTTGAAGAACACGGCCGCGCGATGCGCGGTGTTCGCTATCGAGTCCCCGCAGACCACCGCAAAGCCGCTGCCGATCGCCATCAACACATTGGTGTGATATATCGCGCGCCCGCCGCTGTCGATCGCGTCGAAAGTCATCAAGTCATAGTCCAGCAGCTGCGCGAATTCGCCGAGGACATCGAGGTCGGTACGCGGCGACGAACAGGCGTATGCCATCCGGTGCACCCGATCGAGCACCACGCTGCCGGTGCCTTCGAGATATTTCTCTTCGGCTTCCCGATGAGTCAAATCGATGGTCCGTGATACGCGAAACCCGCCCTTGCGGACCACCTGTTCCAGGACCTCGTCCCGCCGCTCCCAGCGCCGGTTGGGCGCCAACATGGGATAGAGCGCCACCGTGCCGTCACGATGGAAACTCACCCAATTGTTGGGAAATATCGCGTCCGGCTTGGGGGGCTCGTCGCTATCGGGCGCGATCAGCACCTCCACACCGGCTCGATCCAAGGCTGCGCTAAGTCCATCGAACTCACGCAGTGCCGCGGCTTGCAGGTCATTTCCGGCAAGTGGCGTAGGACTGTGCTGAAAAGCATTGCTGGCAGCGGTCTGCGGATTGCAGGCGAATCTTGCCGGCCGCACCATGAGCACGGACCCGGCGCTTTGCGGCTCCTGGTCAGGATGATCTGCGAGCGACATAGGGCAGGCACTATACTAGCTAATTTTTGGGGTACGCCTTGCCGGTATCGATTGCCAAATCAATGGGGGTACTGGCGCTCGTTGTCATCGCCTTCCAGGCTCCGGGTGCGCCTGCGGCTGCGCCCGCGAAAGCGGAGGTAAAGCCTCCCGCAAAGCCGTCGCTCAGCTATCCGTTCTCTTTTGACACCTTGCTGGAAGACGCCAAACGCCGCGCCGGCGCGCCGTATGCGCCGCAACGCAACAGCCTGCCGGCCGCGCTCGATAAATTGAGTCCGGAGCAGTATCGCAGCATCCATTTCAATCCCGACGCCGGTATTTGGCGCTCGGAAAATCTGCCCTTTCGCCTCGAGCTGCTGCGAGCGGGCTACAATGCCGCGGCGGTAACGGTCTCGACGGTGGAGGGTGGTGTCGCCACGGATGTGGTTGCAACACCCGCGATGTTCCAGATATCGGGCCCCATACCTGGCCAGCTCAAGGTGTCGTTGCCGCTGTCGGGTTTTCGGATTCGCAGCCATATCAATTCGAACAAGGTCTGGGATGAGTTTTTGGTTTTCCAGGGCGCTAGCTACTTTCGCGCCGTCGCCAAGAATCTGTTGTATGGGCTATCGGCGCGTGGTCTGGCCATCAATACCGGGGACCCTACCGGCGAAGAATTTCCGGTGTTCACGCATTTTTGGATCGAGCGCCCGGGCGCACGCGCGAACTCCATCGTCGTCTACGCTTTATTGGAGAGCCAATCCACCACCGGTGCGTATAAGTTCACCGTGCAGCCGGGTGCGGAAACTCAAACCGACGTCGAGCTCACTCTGTTTCCGCGCGCCGAAATGCGCGTCGTCGGCATCGCACCGTTGACCTCGATGTTTCTGTTCGATGAAACCAACCGCGGGCGTCTGGATGATTACCGGCCGGAGGTACACGACTCGGACGGCCTGCAGATCGCGACCAAGAACGGGGAACAACTATTTCGACCGCTCGCGAACCCGCTCAAGCTGCAGGTCTCCGCCTTCACGACGCAGGTGCCGCTTGGGTTTGGGCTGGTGCAAAGATCGCGGCAGCAAGGTGATTTTCAGGATTTTGACGCACAATATGAAAGGCGGCCCAGCGCTTGGATCACTCCCAAGGGCGATTGGGGCAGTGGCGCGGTCGAGCTGGTGGAAATTCCTTCGGGGCGGGAGACCAATGACAACATTGTCGCTTTCTGGCGTCCGACGCAGACGTTCGTGCCGGGGCGTCCGGCCCAATTCGCCTACAACATTACCTGGAGCGACGAACCCCCGCTGCCCAAGGGCTTGGGCAAGGTGCTTGCCACGCGCTCCGGCGCCAGCATCGACCGCAAGCGGCGCGTGTTTCTGCTGGACATCGTGGGCGCCGGCGAAAAGCTCGATGGGTTGCGCCTTGATCTGGGCGCCTCGGCAGGCGCGATTTCCAACTCCAGCCTGGTCTCGAACCGGGAGTTGCACGGCCTGCGCGCCAGCTTTGAAATCGATCCGAAGGACGCCGACTTGATTGAGCTGCGGCTGCGAGTCATGCGTGGCGACACACCGGTTACTGAAACCTGGCTGTATCGATGGACCTCCAGCTAACGCCCGCCGCTGCCTTCGACGGCGCTGACTCGCCGGGCGGAATGCCGCCGGAGGCGCCGTTGGGGATGCCGGCGCAGGATTTGGGCTACCTGCCCTGGCGGCACGAGCGGCACCTGATTTCCGCCGCGGTCCTGTACGCGCGCTTCATCCTGATAGCGGTCACCGCCGGCGTGACCATCTATGGGGTCTATCAAATGCTGCAAGTCGTGCGCTTTGCCAGCATGACGTTCTTGCAGGGCACGATGATTTTTTTCTTCGCGGTCTCTCTGGGCTGGATTGCGTTTGCGGCCGGCTCGGTATTGGCAGGGGCCTCGAAGCGCCGCGACCCGGTTCCTTCGGATCAGTCGCCGGCCGATGCCTCGCTCACCGCGCTGGTGATGCCGATCTACAATGAGGACCCGACGCGCACCGCGGCGGGGCTGCAGGCGATGGGCGAAGCCCTGCTCAAGATCGATGCACAGCGCGGTTTCGAGATCGTCGTTCTCTCCGACTCCACCAACGCCGATGCATGGATCAACGAGACGATCAGCGTCGCCAAATTGCGCGCATCCTTGAGCGCGATCATGCCGGTTTGGTATCGGCGCCGTTGGCTCAATATCGCCCGCAAATCCGGCAACATCGAGGACTTCGTCACGCGCTGGGGCGGCCGCTACGATCACATGATCGTGCTCGACGCGGACAGCTTGATCGATGCACCGACGTTGAAGCGGCTGGTGCAAGCCATGCGGGCCGATCCAAAGTTGGGGATTTTGCAAACCGCGCCGCAACTCATCGGCGCGAAAACTTTTTTTGCCCGTTTGCAGCAATTCGCCGCCTGCGTGTACGGCCCGGTGATCACCCGCGGCCTGTCGGCCTGGTCGGGCGACAGCGGCAATTACTGGGGACACAACGCCATCATTCGCGTCTCGGCATTCGCGCAATACTGCGGCCTGCCCAAACTCAAAGGCCGCAAGCCCTTCGGTGGTTTCGTCCTATCCCACGATTTTGTCGAAGCGGCCCTCATGCGCCGCGGCGGCTGGAAGGTTCGCATGGCCACCGATTGCGGCGGCTCTTGGGAAGAATCTCCCCCGACACTCATCGACATCGCTGTTCGCGACCGCCGTTGGGCTCAGGGAAATCTGCAGCACACGAAAATCATCGGCGCGGCGGGCCTGAGGTTCATTTCGCGCATGCACCTGGGCGTGGGCATTATGAGCTATTTGTCCTCGCCCCTGTGGCTGCTGATGATCGGCATCGGCTTTGCACTTGCCATTCAGTCGCGCCTGATACGTCCTGAATATTTCAGCCACGACTTTCAGCTGTTTCCGACGTGGCCGCGGTTCGACGTGACACTCATGATGGCGCTGTTCTGGTTCAGCATGCTGGTGCTGTTGATACCCAAAATGCTCGGGCTCATTCGCGCGCTGTTGACGAAGCGCATTCGGCGCGGCGCCGGCGGCGTCATCGGCGTGACCGCGAGCTTCCTGCTGGAGGCCATTCTGTCGGCGTTGTACGCGCCCATACTCATGGTGGTTCAGTGCCGTCATGTATTCGAAGTGTTCTTGGGAAGGGATTCCGGATGGATGCCGCAGCGCCGGGATTCCGGCGGCACGACCTGGATCGACGCCTGGCGCTTTCATCGGCGGCACATGCTATTGAGCTGTGTCACCGCGGTGATCGTCTACTTCATCTCGCCGCCGTTGCTGGCCTGGGTATCGCCCGCACTCCTCGGCCTGTTCCTCGCCGTGCCTTTGTCGCGGCTCAGCGGCAGCGAGGCTTTGGGTAAATTCTTGTCGCGCTTGGGGCTGCTGCGCACGCCGGAGGAAGTTGAAACACCGGCATTGGTCGCCCGCCGCGAGGACTTGGTGCGCACCGCCGAGGGATTGCCCGGTGACGGATTGCGCTACCTGGCCCGGCATCGCGAGGCACGGCTTGCGCACATCGACGGCAATCTGCCGCGCCCCGCCGATCCGCGCGGCCAACCGGACCCGCATGTCTTTACCGCGGAGCAGAAGCTGATGGATGCAAGAACGTTGGACGAGGCCTTGCATTGGCTGACGCCGACCGAACGCGTCGAGGTCGCCAGCACGGCGCGCTTCCTCAATCAGCTCGCCCTGCTTCCCGACTCTGTCCAACCCACGTTCTCGATCTAGGGATGACAAACTCATGGTTCGTCGACGCGAAATACTAAAGACTGCGCTGGTGCTGGCCACCGGTCAGCTGTCCTACGCACCGCTCGCCGGCGCGGCGGCACCCACGGCGGCATCCCCCACCGCGAGCGGTACGGGACCGGCGAAGGCTTTTGATTACGCCTGGCTCAAAGGTCAGGCCCGCTTTCTCGCCGGCAACCCTTATCAAGCGTCCAAGGACATCTTGCCGCCCGCCATGGGGGCCCTGAACTACGATCAGTATCAGTCGTTGAGATTTCGCAACGATCGGTCGCTCTGGGGCGATGCGGGATTGCCGTTTCGCCTGCAATTCTTCCACGTGGGCCGAGGCTTTGCCCAAGCGGTGCACTTGTTCGAAGTGAACGAGGGTCAGGCCCGCGAAATCCTCTACGACCCGGCGATGTTCGAGTTCGACAAGGCCGGCATCGATCCCGCGGTGATGCGCGATCATGCGGGATTTGCAGGATTTCGGGTGCAGTTCGTGACCGACTGGAAGGCCGACATCGCCGCATTCCTGGGCGCTGCATACTTCCGCGCGGTGGGCGGCGATACCCGCCAATACGGATTGTCCGCGCGCGCTCTCGCCGTGGACACCGCATTCCCCCGGCCTGAGGAATTTCCGCGCTTCACGTCGTTTTGGTTCGAGCGGCCGGCGAAGGGACAGGCTTCGATCACGCTGTATGCGCTGATGGACTCGCCCAGCGTTGCCGGTGCACTGCGTTTCCAGATCGCGCCGGGCGGCACGCAGGTGATGGACATCGACTCGGCGATCTATCCGCGCAAGCCCATCGAGCGGCTCGGCATCGCGCCCCTCACCAGCATGTTTTTCTACGCCAAGAACGATCGGCGCGGGGTGAATGACTGGCGGCCGGAAATACACGACTCCGACGGCCTGTCGATCTGGACCGGCGGCGGCGAATGGATTTGGCGGCCGCTGACCAATCCTGCGCAAAATCACCTGAATTCATTTTTCGATGAGAACCCGCGCGGTTTTGGCCTGCTGCAGCGGGATCGGAACTGGGATCACTACCAGGACGACGGCGTGTACTACGATCGGCGGCCGAGTCTTTGGGTCGAACCCAAATCCGGTCACGGCTGGGGCAAGGGCGCGGTGCAATTGTTTGAAATTCCGACCGTCGACGAGACCTTCGACAATATCGTGGCGTTTTGGAATCCGGCTGAGAAGACCAAAGCCGGACAAGAGATGCTGTTCAGTTATCGCCTGCACTGGGGCACGCGCATGCCCTACGCATCACCGCTGGCGCAAACCATTGCCACGCGCACCGGCATCGGCGGCACGGTAGGCCAAAAGCGCCAATACTATGCCTGGCATTTCGCGGTGGATTTTGCCGGCGGTGAACTCGGAGCGCTGGCGAAGGATGCCAACGTCGAAGCAGTGATCAGCACCTCGAAAGGCACCACCGAGCACATCACGGCGCACTACGTCGAGGAGATCAAAGGCTACCGCGCACTGTTTGATATCCGGCCTCCGGAGGACAGCAACGACATCATCGACGTGCGCCTGTACCTGCGCATCGACAGCCGCCCGTTGACTGAAACGTGGATTTACCAGTGGATGCCGCCGTCCGCGAAAGAGCGCAAGGCGGCTTTGGGGACAGGTTGACTCGAGCGCTCGCTGCTTACTTGCCGCCCGGCTTTTGAAACTTGAGCAGCCGCAGCTTCTGCGTGTCGCCGGATGGCCTGCGCAGCTCGCTCTCGCGCCGCAAGTACGGCAAGGCTTGCTTCGGGTTCAAGATGACCCATCGCCATTCACCGAGTTGCTCCTTGAGCAGCGGCAGCAACGCAGGTTCGGATTCGGATTCGGATTCGGGTTTCGCATCCACTGCGGGGATCAGCGTTGAGCAGTACAGTTCGAAATACTCCGTGAACAGAGTTTCGTACTGCTGCATCGGATCCAGAAACGCGGGATCTTGGACCAGATCGGTGCCGAGATGACTGGCGCATAAATAACTGCACGCCTTGCGTACGTAGACCGTATGTTCGGCGACGACTGCGTGTGCATAGTCCAGGGTGCGATGAAAATGCGCGAGTATCGTGGCGCGCGCGGCGCCGCGCACGCTGTGCTTTTTCAGATACTCGAAAAGCGCCTTGCCGTGAATCAGGCGCAGCGACGCATGCCTGAGCGACACCGCTTGATTGCGCAGCACGACAAAGTCGGCCACCTGGCGCATCAGACCTGAGTGCTCGAGCTCCCATGCATTCCAGGATCCGGGCGTCGCGAGGACGCGCTGCGCGACCACGTGTTCTTTGGCATCGTGGCTGCGCAACGCGCGCGCGACGCGATCCGTGGACTCGCGCATGAGGCGCGCGTAACTGAACGCGCTGCGTTGCACCAGTGATTCTCCCGTGGCTCTTGAGGCAATGAATATGTTGAATCATGAGCTTAGGCGGTAAGGCGCGCAATGCATAAAAGTCGCCAATGCGCGACGTGGGACACAGTTTCGTTGTAGGACACTTGCTGCAGGACAACTTTGCTGCAGGACAACTCGCTGTAGGACAGCTTGCTGCAGGACAAACGTTGTAGGACACAACTTTGTTGCGGGACAATCTCCCTGTAGAACAACTCGCTCGTCGGACAAATTATTTTAGGCGAGTACCGCCGGCGCCAAATGAATCTGATTGCGGCCTGAGCGCTTTGCGACGTACACCGCCGCATCGGCCTGCGCGAGCAGAGGCTCTCCCCAGACGCCCAGAGTGTCGCTGGTGGCAACACCGATGCTGCACGTCACGCTGATCGGGTTGCCGAAGCCGGTCACGCGCACGCCGGCCACCCGCTCGAGAATGCGCTGCGCAATGGGGGTCGCCGCTGCCGCATCGGCGCTGCTCAAAATCACGACAAACTCTTCGCCGCCGTAGCGGCCGATGACATCCGACTGGCGCAGCTCCGCGTGAATGGGCGCGATGATGGCGCACAAGCACGCGTCCCCCGCCTGATGCCCGAAGGTGTCGTTGATCTCCTTGAAGTGATCGAGATCGATGAACAGCAGCGCGATCGGCATGCCGCGCGCCTTGGCGCGCGTGCAGGCCGCGTTGAGCCGCTCGATCAAGGAGCGCCGGTTCAGTACACCGGTCAGCGGGTCGATCCGCGCGCGGCGCTCGGCGTCGGAGAGTGCGACGCGTTGCGCGCGCAGACGATCGGCGACTCCCAGTGCGACCAAGATCGAGGCTGCCACCATCGACAACGGCAGGCCGTAGTAGTACAGCGCGTCGGAATCCACGGTCGATGTCGCGAGAAATCGCAGCGCAGCGGCGATCGTGAAACCTTCGAGTAAACACCAGGCGATCAGGAACCACCCCGCCGCTCGATTGCCGCGCCGCCAGGCGAGAAAGCAAACGATCACGGTGAAGACGGCGCCGATGACGAACATGACGTTGCCGATGTCGTTCACCACGCCCTCGAATCCGAACACCTTGGCGACGTTGGCCGCGGTGATCACGATGAAGGCCACGGCAAACCATCCGAAGATTTTGTAGACACGCGGCGAGAAATGCCGCAGATCGGCGATCTCTCGGGTAAACAGACACGCGACCGCGCCGCTCAAGCCGATCGGCACATTCCACGCGAAGGAGCCGATCGGGACGGCATAGGACAGCAGCGGCCAGTCGAAACCCTGCCCCGATAGATAGGCGACATACAGCGCCTGCAGAGTGAACATCGTTGCATACAAAATGAACAGCCGGTCTTTGAGCACAAACCAAATGAGCAGCGCCGCGCTCGACATCGCGACGAGCGCGCCAAAGGCGAGCGCGATCATGCGCGCACGCTCCGTGCCTTGCGCCAGCGTGCCTTCCAGCGCGGCCAGCGAAACGCTCAAGATCTGCGGCTGGCTGCTGCCGGAGGTGACGTGGGCGTAGAGGGGCTGCGCGGCGGAGACGCCTTCCGGCAACGTATAGACGTGATCGCGCGTGCCGAGAAATTCCGAGAGCTTCGCCACCAACGGCAACGCGACCACCTTGCCATCGCGATAAGCGATGAGATCGGCATGCAGTGCGCGCGTCATATCCAGGATCACGACCGGAATGCCGTCGGTCGGAGCAGGATCTTGGGGGCTGATGCGAAGCCAATAATCGCGCCAGTAAGCGTGCCCCGGCGCCTTCGAGAACGGCTGGAATTGATCGTCGAGCGCGCCGCCGGCGATCGCCTCGGGCGTCGGGTGAGTATCGCTAGGTGGAAGCGCTCGAAGCTTGATCTTCGTTGCCGCGGCGAACGAGCTCTCGGCCGGAACCAGACTCGCGAGCCAGATTAGAAGACCGGCTGCGAGTAGGGCACGCACGAATGTCCGCGGTCAGTACTGCCGCGACAGGAGCCAATGGGCAAGGGAACGCAGTGATTCCGCCCGCTCGCCGAAGGGCGCGAGCGCGTGAATGGCTTGATTGTGCAACAGCCGCACCCGCTGCTGCGATGCCGATATGCCGATCACCGCAGGATGCGTGGGCTTCGCACGCTCAGAGTCGGCGCCGGTCGCCTTGCCCAGCATCGACGCATCGCCCGTGACATCGAGCAGATCGTCCTGGATCTGGAATGCGAGACCGACGGCATTCGCAAACCGCGACAGCGCGCCATAGAGACTCGGATCCAGAGGCGGCGCGCACTCGGCCGCCATCAGTACACTGGCGCGAATGACGGCGCCGGTCTTGCGCGCGTGCATGTCTTCCACCTGGCCGATGTCGAGCCGAAGACCCTGCACCGCCAGATCGATCGCCTGCCCTCCGGCCATTCCCAACGTGCCGCTGGCTTGCGCCAGCATGTCGATCAAGCGCAGCCGTATCGCCGGGGACGCGGGCAACTTCGGATCCCGCGCCAGCAGCTGAAACGCCAACGGCTGCAGCGCATCGCCCACCAGAAGAGCCGTGGCCTCATCGTAGGCCTTGTGACAGGTGGGGCGGCCGCGGCGCAAATCGTCATTGTCCATGGCGGGCAAATCGTCGTGTACCAACGAGTACACGTGGACCAGTTCAATGGCGCAGGCTGCGCCTTCCACGTCATCCTCGGACAGCCCCACCGCGCGAGCGGTGGCGAATACCAAAGCCGGGCGAATCCGCTTGCCGCCGCCCAAAACGCTGTAGCGCATCGCCTCGTGCAAGCGGGCAGGCACCACATCGGCTTCAGGAAGCCGGGCCGCCAAGGCACTTTCCATGCGCATGCGCCAGGTTTCCAGCTGGGTGCCGAATTCGTCTACGTCTTCCTGAAAGATGCGCCGATCAGCAGAGTCGTTCACGTCCCTCGGCTCACGCGCTTGATGTCGCTGAGCGGAATCGCGGTGACCGCGGCGAAGCGCGTACCGCCATCGGTGTATTCGAACGGCAACTCGGGCGCCATCGGGCCCGCAACGCGCGGTCCTCGCAGCGAGGTCAGCAGCGCCTTGATGGGATTGCTGAACGCGTCATTGACCGCCGTTCCCTCAAACCCGCAGTGCGCCATGCAATTGTCGCAACGCGGGTTCTTGCCCACGCCGTATTTCTCCCACTCGGTATCCTCGATGAGGGCCTTGTAGGTGGGGGCATAGCCCTCGTCGGACAACAGGTAGCAGGGCTTCTGCCAGCCAAACACGTTGTAGGTCGGATTGCTCCACGGCGTGCACTGGTAGGTCTGATTGCCGGCCAGGAAGTCCAGGAACAACGCCGAGTGATTGAACGACCACGCCGGCTTTCCCGCGGGGCGTCGGCTGCGGCTGAAAATGTTACGGAACAACTGCTTGCTGGCGTTGCGCCCCAGAAACACGTCCTGTCGCGGTGCATGGTGATAGCTGTATCCCGGCGACACCGTGATTCCCTCGACGCCCAGCTCCATCGCGGTATCGAAGAATGAGGCCACATCGTCCGGATCCTCGCCGTTGAACAGCGTGCAATTCACCGTCACGCGAAAGCCTTTGCCGCGCGCCAGCTTGATCGCGGCGACCGCCTTCTCGAAGACCCCCTCCTGGCACACCGACTCATCGTGACGCTCTTTATTGCCGTCCAAGTGGATCGAAAAAGTCAGATAGGTCGAGGGCTGGTATTCGTCGATATGCTTGGAGAGCAGAATCGCATT
>DASQPK010000176.1:0-45039 GCA_035643995.1 Steroidobacteraceae bacterium
TCAAGGGCCGTGATGATCGACCGCTTGCACCACCGGCAAATCGACGAAGCTCACGGCAGACCCGCCGTCGAATATCTTAATGGTCGCTTTCTTGTAGTCGCCGGGCTTGGCGAAGAAGATGTTGTCCACGTAGGTCTGCGGGTTCCGGTCGTACAGCGGAAACCAGCTCGATTGCACTTGCACCATGATGCGGTGTCCCGGCAGGAACACATGATTGGCGGTAGGCAGCGCGAAACGAAAGACCTGCCGTTGATCCGCGGGGATCGGCTTCGGATTGCTGAACGAATCGCGGTAGCGGCCGCGAAGGATGTCGGCTGACACCATCAATTGATAGCCGCCCAACTGCGGCTCGCGTCCCACCTCATCCGGATACACATCGATCAGTTTGACCACGAAGTCGCCATCGCTTCCCGTGGTCGAAGCGATGAGATTGGCGATGGGCTCGCCGCTGATCTTCAAGCCTTCAGTCAGCACCGGTGAGGAAAAGCTCAAGACATCGGTGCGCGATGCTGCATGGCGTTGATCGCTCACGAGCCACGTTTGCCAGCTGGCCTCGCCTTCCTCGCCGCCGATGTGGATGGGCCGCGGAATATACGGCACCGGTTTGGCCGGATCCGCCACGTAAGATTCAAAATCGGCCGGGCCGGCCCGAGAAGCGGAATTCGAGTCGAGCGTTGCGCTCAGGCGCAGATTGCCGCCGCTCTGCAGATAGAGTTTCTGGGTGTGTATGGTGCAGCCGGAGTCGCAGCCGCTTGGCCATGTCGCGAGCCCTTGCCATCGATTCGTGCCGGTCTCGAAGGCCGTTACTTGCGAGATGTGCAGCGGCGGTGCATCGTCCTTCAAATAGTGGTCGAAAAATGGCCGCACCAGGTATTTGCGGAAGTATTCCGCGGTGTCGCTGCCGAAGCGAATTTGTCCGATGGCGCTGCCGTCGAGCCGCTGCTGGTGATGAAACCACGGCCCGATGACCAGGTAGATGTTCGAGGTGTCGGCCTGTTGCGCTTTGAGCGCCTTGTACAGGGCGATGTTGCCGTAAATGTCTTCCTGATCCCAAAGGCTGTGCACCAGCATGACGGGCACGGCGACCTTTTGCCTCGCGAGGATCTTGTCCAGCGCCTGGTCCTGCCAGAACTCATCGTACGCCGGGTGGTTCATGACCTTGGTGGCGAAGCCCACTTGTTCGAGGCCGTGGCGCCGCGCCATCTCGCCCGCCGAACCCACCGCAAGCCAGGTTTCGTAATCGTCGTAATGATCCGTCCACCACGAGATATCGCTGCTGCGAGTGGCTTCTTGACCGTGAATGTAGGTCAAGCTGTCTTGCCGAAAGGCGCCCTTGTGAAACCAGTCATCGCCCATCCATCCATCCACCATGGCATTGATGGGGATAGCCGCGCGCAGGGCAGGGTGCGGGTTGACCAGCGCCATCAGCGAGGTAAATCCGTCGTACGAAATGCCGAGAATGCCGACCTTGCCGTTGGTTTCGGGAATGTTCCTCACCAGCCAATCGATGGTGTCGTAGGTATCGGTGGAATGATCGACGCTGGTTGGATTTAAAGGACCCTGCAACGGCCTGGTCATGACGTAATCGCCTTCCGAGCCGTGCTTGCCGCGCACGTCCTGCACCGCTCGGATGTAGCCGCTGTCGAGCACTGCCTCATCTGCCACGTCGTTGCTGTCGAGCAGTGCGTTGAGATGTGCGCTGGCATTCTTGGCGATTCGGGAAGTCGCACCATAGGGCGTACGGCTCAGCAGAATCGGCGCATGGTGTGCGCCGCGCGGAATGAGGATGACGGTCTGCAGCTTGATTCCGTCGCGCATCGGAATCATGACCTCACGCTTGGTGTAGTCGAAGCTATCGACGCGTGGTGAGAATGTGGCGGGCATCTCGTTGGGCAGTGTTTGATCTGACAATGCGGGCACGGCGACCGCAACCACCAGCAGCAGCGCACCGCGCATGATGAATCGGGCGCCTATGCGCCCACAACCTGTCGACATCGCTGAACTCCCGAAAGGAAGGGTTTTGGAACGCGGATCTTGCGGGATCAAACCGCGGCGCGCAACGTTAGCCGTCCAACGATTAGCCCTCTACGCGAATGAAACCGGCGCGCCGGCCGGGGGGATGCGGCGGCGCGCCATGGCGGTAGCCGGATCGAACGCTATTAAACGCTATTAGAAGCACCGTCTCCTTGCGGTGACGGTTGGTAGGGGGCATGATCTGACCACGAACACCTGATTGAAGGGTCGCATAACTTAAGATAAGTCAACGCTTTACGATCGCATCGGTTAGCTGGCGCTTGAAAGCGAGGAGGGCAAACGAATGGGTTCATTGTCGTTCACGGTATCCGACGGAGTCGCGACCTTGGCGCTGCAACGCTCGACG
Source organism: Steroidobacteraceae bacterium (assembly GCA_035643995.1). Classification (GTDB taxonomy): domain Bacteria; phylum Pseudomonadota; class Gammaproteobacteria; order Steroidobacterales; family Steroidobacteraceae; genus Bog-1198. Next base: position 2,381 of record DASQPK010000176.1, read on the forward strand.
TGCAGCAATGCCATCGACATCACCGTTATTCGCGCGATACATCTGGCGCTCGATCAAATCCAGAAGGGCGAAGGCGGCGCGAAAGCGGTGGTGATCACCGGCAGCAATGATGTGTTCTGCAGCGGTCTCGACCTTCATTCCATCGATTTGAAAACCGCCGAAGCACGGCAACGGGCGCATTTTGAAATGCGCCGCTTCATGGATCCGTTGATTCTTCGCCTGAGCGGATTTCGGTTTCCGATCGTCGCGGCGGTCAATGGCGCGGCCGTAGGCGCCGGCATGAGCCTTGCGCTGGCCAGCGACATCATCATCGCTGCGGATAATGCCTATTTCCTGCCGTCGTTCGCGCGTCTGGGTCTGGTGCCGGATGCGGGCATCACCTTTCACCTGGCGCGGCGCATCGGTGCGGGACGCTCGTTGTCCTCATTGATGCTCGCGGAAAGAATCGATGCGAAAACCGCGCTCGACTGGGGGCTGGCCTATGCGGTCGTACCGGCTGCAGAACTGGTCGTGCGCGCGCAGGCAATTGCGCATCGGCTCGCGACAGGTCCGTGCGCAGTGCTGGGACAGATTCGCACCTTGCATGCATCGACCTTCGATAATTCGCTGCAAGAGCAGCTGCGCGCCGAGCGCAGCGCGCAGGAGATGACTTTAGAGACACAGGATTGCGTCGAGGGAGTTCGGGCGTTTTTCGAGAAGCGCGAGCCCAATTTTTCCGAACACTAGAAGGAGCCCTGCTCAAGGTGCCTTAGGCTCGCCGGTCGCCGGCCGCGCGGTGATCGCGACGCGAATCGCTGCGAGCGGGGCGTGATCATTGAAGACTTCAGTTTTGGGATCGTTCGGAACCCCTAGTCGAGTCCAGAGCACATCAAGATCGGGGGTCTGCGGTGTCGCCCTGACTTGCTGGTACAACCCGTACATCACATGCGTGCCGGTCGCCGCGTCACCGATTCGCAGCACATCGGCGATATCACGGTCGAACGCATATCCTCCGGTCTGTTTCAATATCGCGCGCAATGCGGTTTGCAGGCCGACTCGGTTGGCGGTCTGTTCGCGTATGGCCACGTCCACCTGAAGGCAGTACAGCGCGCCGCCCCAGTAAGTGCGTCCCCAACCAATGCGTTGATCCATGCCTCCTTCGCCGGCGCGAGGCAATCCCATCGGCATGGAATGACGGTCCTCGGCCCACACGTCCGCAATGTCGCGATTGCCGAACTGAGCCCGCGCGACGCCTTCGACATAGGTGGCCAAGCCCTCCGCCAGCCAGTTGTGATTTCGGCCAACCTCAGGCAGCGCCAGATGTACCATTTCGTGGACCAGAACCCAATCCGCCGCCAGCGTTTCCGGGGTTGCTTCGCGGCCAACGCGCATTTGAATCATCAGGCCCGAATCATTGGTGGTGCGGCCGCCGCCCACGCCGCTGCCATCCATCCCCTGTAGCCTGATCACGACCAGGGGCGCCGGGAACATACCGTAGTAGTCGGCGACGATGCGGGCGGAGCGATCGATCCAGGTGCGCAACACCTGTTGCTGCTTCGGCAGGGCCGAATCGTCCATGATCACGCAGATCGTGGAGCCGCTCACCCGCAGTTCGGCGCTCACTTGGGAAGGACAGGCGCCGTGGCCAAGGTTGCCCAGCGACGCCGAAATCAGTGCGCCGACAATCAAGGATGCACGCATCACTTCTCCGTAGGTTGATTGAGCTTTCGTGGGCCGCTCAAGTAGCGGCTGCCGGCCACAAAATAACGCAATCGCTCGTCAGCGGCCTTGGTCAGGCCGATGCGCACGCTTTCGCCGATGGACTTGATGCTGTGACCATCGTTGCCGATCCAAAGTTGCTTGTCGGTAAATAGATTCAGGCCGTCATGGCGCCGATCGACGCGCAGCGCGGCCGTCAACCGGCCTGGGCCCCGCGTCAAGTCATTTGGCTTCACATGGCGGACATTGCGCTGCATATGCGCGGTACCGCACAGAGGCTCGAGTGCGCGCAGTAGTACACCAGAACCGATCCCGCCCGTTTCACTGGAAACGTTCAACAGGTACGACGTACCGTAACACAGGTAGACATAAGCATGGCCGTATTCGAGGAACAAAGAGCGATTGCGAGCCGTCATCCCGCGAAAAGCGTGGCAGGCGGGATCATGTTGCAAATAGGCCTCGGTCTCCACGATTCGGCCGGCTGCGATGCTGCCGCCGATGTCGCGAACCAGCACTTTGCCGAGCAAAGCTCGGGCCAGGCCAACTGTGTCCGACGGCACAGTTTCGCGCGAAATCCGCTCGATCCGTGGTTTAAGTTCGCGCGCGGACTTGGCTGCGATGGTAGTCTCCCCGGTCGGTCATCGATTGATAGCTCAATTCGCCCAAGATTCTTAAGAGAAGCAGCATGCTAAGCGCTCAGGCCATCAAGAATCACCACTCGGACATCTTTACATTTCTTCAGGGAAATCTGGAAATCGCGGCCACGCATTGCCACGTTCCGGAAGAGGCTTTGCCGCAAAGCTTGGTGTATGTCACTGATGCTGCGCAACTGTGCGAGGCGCGACGCCACAAGCCCGCCATTCTCATCGTGCAAGTGAATATGGCCGATCGTATTTGCGCCGTCGAGGACGCCGAGAGCTGCTGTTTCTCGGTGAAAAACATTTCCATGGGCATGGCGATTCTCCTGAGGTACTTCGACAGCAAGGCCTGGAGATTCACGCAGTGGGGCGAACTTCATCCGACGGCGGTCGTGCATTGCGACGCCACCATCGGCAAGGGTACGTTCCTGGGACCCTACTGCGTGATTGGCGCAGGAGCGGATATCGGCGATGGGTGCCTGATCGGTGCGCACTGTGTCGTCGAAAGTGCGGCAAGGATCGGCGCGCGCAGCATCTTGCATCCGCATGTTTTTGTGGGTGCGGCATGCGAAGTCGGCGAAGATTGCGAGATTCATCCGCACACCAGTATCGGCAGCGATGGTTTTGGCTATGCGGTGGATTCCGACGGCCGGCCGCGAAAGATTGCGCATTTGGGCAACGTCAAAATCGGCAACGGCGTGGAAATCGGCAGCAACTGCGCGATCGATCGCGCAACTTTGACCTCGACTCATATTCGATCCGGAACCAAGCTGGACAACATCTGCCATATTGCACACAACTGCGACCTTGGCGAGAACGGCTTTTTCACGGCGGGCTTCATGATGGGCGGATCGACGAAGATCGGCCGGCAGTTCGTCACCGGCGGCAATAGCGTCGTTACCGCCCACATTACGGTCGGCGACAACGTCGCGCTTTCCGGCAGGTCTTCCGTCACCAACGACATACCGACCGCCGGCGCCTATGGCGGTTATCCTTTGCAGCCGCTGAAAGAGGCGTTGAAAACCGCGGTGAGCATCGGGCATCTGAATGAGATACGCCGAAACCTCAAACGTGTCATGAAGCACCTGCGTCTACCGGAAAATCCGCAGGACAGCGCAGCGCCGGAAATGACGCGACCCGAAGCGAAGGTTGCGCAACCGCTTGAGGCAGTCGAGCCCGCTGAGAAGTGATACCGGCGCATGCCTGAAAGCGGCGGCATGAGCGCCGGCCAATCCAAAATTCCTCCGATCGCCGTGCCCATCGCGGCGTTGATGGTGGCCATGGCGTGCTTTCAGCTCGGTGCAACGCTCGCCAAGAATTTGTTCCCGATCGTCGGCCCCGGCGGTACCGCGGCCCTGCGCCTGGCGATCGCGTCGATCATCCTTCTCGCTGTTTGGCGCCCGTGGCACATCCGTTTTACGCACATGCAGCTGGGTATCGTCATTGTCTACGGCGTCGCCATGGGCTTGATGAATTTCCTTTTCTACCTGGCATTGAGCTACATCCCCCTGGGCATCACGATGGCGCTGGAATTCACAGGTCCCTTGGGCGTTGCATTGTTTGCATCGCGGCGTGCCATTGATTTCCTGTGGATTTTGCTGGCGGCACTGGGCTTGGCGGCATTGCTGCCTTTAGGGATGGGCGGGGCGCCGCTGTCGGGCCTCGGTGTTGCCTACGCGCTCGCCGCCGGAGCGTGTTGGGCGCTGTATATCGTCTTTGGGCGCCGCGCGGGCACCGCTCATGGCGGCCAAATCACCTCATTGGGAACCGTGATCGGCGCCTGCGTCATCGTGCCCATCGGCTTGGCGCACAGCGGCGCGCAGCTGTTCTCACCGGCGATTCTACCGATCGCCATCGGCGTGGCGGTGCTCTCGAGCGCGCTGCCCTATTCCCTGGAGATGTTTGCCCTGCCGCGAATACCCACACGCACCTTTGGGGTATTGATGAGCCTGAATCCAGCGCTGGGTGCGCTCGCCGGCCTGGTTCTTCTGCACGAGAGTTTGACCTTGGTTCAATGGACGGCCATTGCCAGCATCGTTGCCGCCTCGGCCGGAAGTGCGGCGACGCGCGAACTACCCAATTAGTGCGATTGCCAGATACAGAACCGCAGCGCCGGCGAGCGTCATGACTGTGGTGAGAAATTTCGGATGCGCATGATAGCTCTCGGGGATGAGATCGCTCGCACCGATGTAGAGAAAAAAACCCGCAAATGAAGCGAGCACCGTGCCGAATGCCGTGTCGGGGAGGGTGAAGAAGAAAGTCGACGCCACTCCGATCACCGGTGCCGCGGCGTCGAGCAGCAGCCAGCGGAACGCTGCGGAACGGCTGCCCTGGCTCTTGAGTACGATGTTCATGGTGTTTATGCCATCGGAGAAGTCGTGGGTCAACACCGCAATGGCCACGACGATGCCGACCTCAGGGGACGCTTGAAAGGCGAGGCCGATGGCGATGCCGTCCAGTAAACTGTGCAGGCACAGGACGGCGGCGGCGAATCGACCGCGAGGCGCGGCATCGCCGTGAAATAACAGAATCCGATCCAGCACCAAGTAAAACAAAAAGCCGAGGGCAGTCCACGACAGAATCGTGGCTGGAGAGTGAAACTTCACGCCGAATTCGACCGCTTCCGGCAATAAATCAAAGAATGCAACGCCGATGACGGCCCCGGCGCTGAACCCCAGGATGAGATGCAGCCGGTCGCGCAGGCGCAGCGCGAGCAGACCGCCCATGAGCGTGCTCAAGAACGTCCCAGCGGCGATGACTAGGAGTAACACGGTGTTATATTGCGGGCCACGATTTTAACTTCTTTGGGGGCAGCGTGAGTTACGACACGTATCATAAACGCAAAATCGGCAAACACGTGCTCAAGCCCGAAACCCAGATGATGGGCTATGGGTTCGACCCGAGCTTGTCGGAAGGGTCACTGAAGCCGCCGATCTTCTTGACATCGACTTTTGTTTTCAAAACGGCTCAGGACGGCAAGGATTTTTTCGACTATACCTCGGGCAGGCGCGAACCCCTCGCAGGCCAGTCCTCAGGCCTGGTCTACTCACGATTCAACAATCCGAATCTGGAAGTTCTCGAAGATCGACTGGCACTGTGGGAAGAAGGCGAGGCCGCGGCGGTGTTCTCCAGCGGCATGTCGGCGATCTCAACCGTCATTTGGACTCATGTGCGCCCCGGCGACGTCGTGCTGATGAGCCAGCCCTTGTATGGCGGCACTGAAACCCTGATCGAAAAGACACTGCCCGGGTTTGGGGTAAGTGCGGTCGGATTCAATCTAGGACACGATCGCAGCGCCGTGCTGGAGGCTGCCGCGCAAGCCACGAAGAAAGCCGCCGAATCCAAGGGCCGTGTCTGTCTGATCATCGTCGAGACACCGGCGAATCCGACCAACAGCTTGGTAGACCTCAAGTTGATGCGCGAAGTATCGGAAATGATCGGCTCGCGGCAGAGCGGCGGCCGGCCGCCGGTGGCGGTGGACAACACCTTTCTCGGGCCGGTATTTCAGCGCCCGTTGCTGCATGGCGTCGACCTCGTCATGTATTCGCTGACCAAGTACGTGGGAGGTCATTCGGACCTGGTCGCCGGCGGAGTCGTCGGTTCGCGCGATGCGGTTGGACCGGTCAAGAAATTACGCGGAGCGCTCGGTACTCAGCTTGATCCGAACACCGCGTGGATGATCATGCGTTCCATGGAGACGCTGGCGCTGCGCATGAACAAATCGGCGGAAAATGCCGCTTTGGTGGCGAATTTTTTGCGCAAGCATCCGAAGATTGCAGCGGTGAACTATCTGGGATTTCTGGCCGCCGATGACCCGCGCAGCGCTCTGTTCAAGCGGCAGTGCGAGAGCGCCGGTTCGACATTTGGCTTCGCCGTCAAGGGCGGCGAGCCGGAGGCGTTTCGGCTGCTGGATGCATTGCAAGTCATCAAGTTGGCGGTGAGCCTCGGCGGCACTGAAACTCTGATGTCGCACCCGGCAAGCACCACGCATTCGGGCGTCGCCAAGCAGACGCGCGATCGGCTGGGGATAACCGATGCGTTGATTCGAATCTCGGTCGGCATCGAGGCTGCGGATGATCTCATCGCGGATCTGAGCGCCGCGCTGGAGACGGTCTAGGCCCGAGCTCAAAGCCCGGGCCCGTGTTGCCCATGTTTGCCTAGATGGATTTTGAAATCCCGAAGAACAGTCCGCGCCGCGGTCCGAATTGGGGCGCTCCCACGCCGACACCGGTGCCGTCGCGAATTTCGTATCGCTTGTCGAATACGTTGATGACGTCAAACCGTGTGGTCAGCGTGCCGGCATCGTCGCCCAAATGGAAAACATGGCTCGCACCCAGATTCACCTGCTCGTAGTACGGCAAGTGCGCACCGTTCGGAATGGAGCTCCCGTCCGGCAAGGTCAAATCCGCGCGCAATCCGGAACCGACCAAGAAGTCGGCGCTGAATCGCGTATGACCCCAGAGATACGACGCGCCCCCGGATGCGGTAACGCGCTGTTCGTGGTCCAAGTGGATGTAGTGTTCGGCAATGTAAGCCAGGTCATCGGCGCTGAAATTGAATTGCGCCGAATCGATGTTCTTGCCGCGTGCGCTCTGCCAAGCAAGGTTCAGGTACGCCGTAAAGGCCTCGGCGGTAAAGCTGCCGGTTAATTCGACGCCATACTGCTTGCCGTAAGCGTAGTTGAAAGGCGTCAGAATGATGGGGGCGCCAAACTGCCCCTCGTCGATCAGATTGTGCGACTGCTTGTAGTAGCTATCGAGCCCAACCGTGATCTGATCGGTAATTTTCTGCTGAACGCCGACGTCGTAGTAATTGGCCTGCTCGGCTTGCGGCGTGTCTGCCTGCAGCACTTGCGCGCCGGCGGTGGTATTGACGAACTTCGATACAGTCTCCGTCCCTACGAGCTCGAACGGCGGCGGCGAGAGATAGCGAGAGTAACCGGCGTGCACGGTGGTGGCGTCGAGCGCCTGCCAAACGATGTTGACGCGGGGGCTTACCTGGTGGCCCGAAGCAAACGCGGTAAATTTGTCGAAACGCAACCCATAATTCACCGTCACGGCTGGAATGATCTTCCACTCGTCCTGAAGGTAGACGCTCTCGATCCATTCGGTCTTTGCGCCGTTATCGACGATATTGACCGGAACGTCGCTCAGCTGATTGCCGGCATCATCGAGCGCGATGACGGCCGAACTCGTCGTGCTCTTGGAATGATCGCTTTGTAGAAAGACACCGGCACGCAGCGTGTGTGCCTCGTCCAATTTGTACGAAGCATCGGACTGCAGCGCGTAGGCCACGTTCTGCTTGAAGGCATTTTGCGCGATACCGTTGAATAAAAGGTCGCCGAGTGCGTCGGGTACGAAAGTCAAGCTCGAGTAGCGTGCAGTCAAGGAGGTCTGGACGTCAAACGCGCCTTGCGAATGCTGCCAGCTCAAGATCGCAAAGTGGTTCAGTTCGCGCTGATTTTCATTGAGCGCATCGCTCGGGTACGTGGTCTGGCCGTTGACCGTGAGTGGTGTGCCGTCAGCGTTGGCAATGCCGGGCACCTGGTTGCCGCGATTTGGAATTTGAAACGTGCCCGTCGAACTCGACAGAACGGCGCTCAAGCGGTTGCTCTCATCGAGAATGTATTCGAGGTACGCAAACTCGTGATACTGCGTGGTGTGATCATGATCCGGACTCGAGCGGCCGTCCGGCGACTCGATGCCGAGATCATTGCGCAGAAAGTCCCCGGAAACAAAATAGTTGAATCTGCCCTCGCTGCCGCCGTAATTGAAACTCGGCTCGACCGTTCCGTGGCTGCCGCCGTAAATCGATACTGAGCCGCCCGGGTCGATCACCCCGCTTTTGGTTTTCAAATCGATGATGCCGGCGGTGCGCAGGCCGTATTCGGCCGGCAACGCGCCGGTAATGAGGGTCATCGAGGAAATGAGGCGCGGATCGAGCGATTGACCGAACACGCTGATGCCCTCCGGCAAGATGATGCCGTTCAGGCGGTATTGCAGGCCGTTGTGTTCGCCGCGAACGTGAAATTGGCCGAACGAATCCTGGGCGACTTCGGGGGCTTGCATGATCACTTGATTGAGCAGTTGATTATCGCCGCCCGGCTGGGCACCGATCGCCGCTTCATTGATCGTGTAGATCGAAGCGCCGGTTTGCGTTTGAATGCCGTTGCGTGCCTCATTCAAGTGCTGCGCGATCACGACGACTTCATCGATGACCGGCCCGTTGTTGCCGCCCGCCTCGGCAGTTGAGGTTTCAGACCCGTCCGCTTGCGCCAGGCGCGGCAGACAAAATACGAGACCCATCGCGAGCGCCACGGGCGCCCCGAAGAATTTGAAATTGAACATGAATCGAGCTCTCCACGCGAAAATACGCTTGAACCGCAGCGAACTGCGGCAGAAAAATCATCCGGGATTCAGCGTGTAGCGGGAGGTGCTCGGGAACGAAAGGCGAGGAGGAGCTCGAGATCGAGGGGAGAGTCGAGTTGCGCATGCGGCGCAACACAGCAGCCCTGCGGCAGGGCAAAGGGCAGCGCGGCCGGAGCGCCGGCAGCCGCCAGGAGCGGCGCGAAGTTTAAGCAATCGTTGCAAAAATCATGAACGCTGGGACTCGTTTGCTGCAGCTGCGCGGCGGCGGCGCGTGTTTGCGGCACGTGCGTATAGGCATGCGCCATCGCGCCGAGTTGCGCGATGACCAGCGCCAGGGCGGCGATGACCGCGAAGCGCAGCTTCAAACGATGCTTCAATTTTGGCAAGGGCTAAACCTTACGGACGACGCTCAGGATGCTAGCACTACGCGCGCCAATACGGAATTGCTTCACATAAACCGGCGTGCGGTGAATCGCATTCGGCGGCGGCAACAATCAGTGCGATACGTGCCGCGCCGCACGCGTGATTGTGCGAAGATTTACTCAAGTCCTTGAATAGCGGCAAATGACGCCCGTACTTTAGCGACTTCAGCATACGATACTCCTTCGGACATAATGCACAATCAAGCGGGAAGGTTCTTTTGATACAGCACGGCCGAATTGCCCGTGGGCTTGCTGCCTTGCTCCCGTGCCTCATCGCCGCACCGCTCCCGGCGTTGGGCGAGGGCGCCGGGGATTTGCCCTCGGTGGTCATCACCGCCACGCGTATTGCCGAAGACAGCCGCGATCTGCCCGTATCGGTGGACAGGATCGACGCGCCAACCATTCGCAGCGGGCAGCTACAGGTGAATCTGTCGGAATCGCTGATGACGGTGCCTGGCGTATCGGCGCAGAGCCGGCAAAACTATGCGCAGGATTTGCAGCTATCGGTGCGGGGGTTCGGCGCCCGCTCGAGTTTCGGCGTTCGCGGGGTGCGGCTGTATTCCGACGGGATTCCCGGAACCATGCCTGACGGTCAAGGGCAATTTTCGCAATTTGATTTAGGCTCGGCGGATCATATCGAAGTCCTGCGAGGCCCCTTCTCGGCGCTGTATGGCAACTCATCGGGCGGCGTCATCGCGATTTTTACCGAGGACGCCAAGCCCGGCTTTTCGGTCGGCGGCACGGCCGAGTACGGTACGTTCAATACCCAGCGCTATGCCGTGAAGACGAGCGGAGATGGCGGCCTCGTCAATTACGTGGTCGACGCATCGCACTTTCAAACCGACGGCTATCGCGTTCACAGCGATGCGGAGCGCAATCTCTTCAATGCGAAGGCGCGTGCAAATTTGAGCGACACGTCGAAACTGACGGTGGTCGCCAATGCCGTGCAAACGCCATTCGTCCAGGATCCTTTGGGCCTGACCCGGGCGCAGCTCGCCGCGAATCCCACTCAGGCCGGCGTGAACGCCGTCGCGTACAACACACGCAAGTCAGTGGCGCAAGAACAAGTCGGCGCGGTTTACGAAAACCACTTCAGCGCCGCCGATGATTTGATTGCCAGCGTTTACACGGGGCATCGCGCCACCACGCAGTTCCAAGCGATACCCCGGGCGACGCAGCTGGCGGCGCCGCTTTATCCCGGCGGTGTGATTGATTTGGATCGGGCCTACTTCGGCGCCGACCTGCATATGACGGATCAGCGCAGCCTCGGCGGCACGCCCTTGCTGCTGGTCGCCGGCGTGAACTACGACGATCTGGCGGAAGCGCGCAAAGGGTATCTGAATTTCATCGGCTCGGAATTGGGCGTGCAAGGAGCGTTGCGGCGCGACGAGGCCAATCATGTCTACGACTTCGATCAATACCTGCAAGCGCAATGGGACCCCGCAGCTCGCTGGCGGATTGTCGCCGGCGTGCGCAACAGTGTTGTCGATGTCGCGTCGCATGGACACCTGGCCGTGCTCGATGCCGCGAGCAGCGAGGTTCGATACTCCGCAGTCAATCCGGTCGCGGGAGTGACGTTTCGCGCAACCGACGCCGTCAATGTTTATGGCTCCTATGGCAAAGGATTCGAGACCCCGACCTTGAACGACCTGGCCTATCGCTCGGTGGATGGCAGTCTTCCCGGGTTGAATCTCGGGCTGAAGCCGGCGCACAGCGACAATTACGAAGCAGGCATCAAAGCGGGCAATGCCCGCGTGCGCGCCAATCTCGCGGTGTTTTACATAAAAACAGTCGATGAATTGGCCGTGCTGCAAAATTCCGGCGGACGCACGGTGAATCAAAATATCGGCGAGACCACTCGACGCGGTTTGGAGCTCGAGACGGACGCGAAGTGGGCCGGCGGATTCAGCGCTCGATTCGCGTACACGTACATCAAAGCGGTGGTGGCGCAGCCGTATTTCACCTGCGTCGCGGCGCCCTGCAATCCGCTCACCAATCCTGCCGGGCCGCCGCCCGCCAACTATTTGCCCGTGGCCGCAGGAAATTTCCTCCCTGCGGTCGCGAAAAATACGGTGTACTTGGGGCTGACGTGGAATTACAGCCCTTTGAGTTTTTCAACCACGCTGGAGACGCAGCGACGCGGAAAAATTTATGCCGACGACCGCAACACGGACGCGGCGGCAGGCTATTGGGTGGCAAATTGGCGCGCGGGGTTTGAACAGCAGTCCAAGCACTGGCGATTCAGCGAATTCGCACGCATTGATAATCTCGCCAATCGAACATATGTAGGTTCTGTGATCGTGAATGAGACCAACACGCGGTTTTTTGAGCCCGCACCGGGTCGAACAGCCTATGTGATGTTCAATGCAGCCCTGCGCAATTAAGCTAATGTTATGTGCACCAATCGCCCTGAACCGCGTTATACAGACAGGGTCTTATTGAGTACGTCTTGGTGAATCAGCCGTGCGCGGCTGTGAGGTTAAGGAGAGGCACATGAATATCAAGGGCAAAGGCGTTCTGTTGGCGGTGAGTGCGCTGGGACTGATCCTGGCAGGCGGCGCGCCGGCATTCGCACAGCATGGCGGCGGTGGCGGAGGAGGCGGCCATGGTGGTGGCGGCGGAGGAGGCGGCCATAGTGGCGGTGGCGGTGGCCACGCGTCGGGAGGCGGGGGCGGTCACTCCTTCAGCGGCGGCCGTGCCGGCGTTGGCGCTCATTTCGCAGGACCTGGCCACTTTTCAGGCGGCGGTGCGGGAGGATTTCATGGCGGGGCCCCGGGCGGGTTTCACGGCGGAGCCTACGCCGGCCACGGTGCCGGATTTGCCGGCCATGGCTACTCAACCGGCTGGCGCGGCGGTTCCTGGGGCGGCGGCGGTTGGCGCGGGGGCGGCGGCTGGCACGGGGGCGGGTGGCGCGGAGCCGGCTGGCGTGGCGGTTACTGGCGCGGCGGCTTCTGGCCCCGGGCATATTACGGTTACGGCTTTTCGTGGTTCCTGCCCATCCTGCCGCTGGCCTATGCAACCTATTGGTACAGCGGAGTTCCGTACTACTACGCCAATGACGTCTATTACACCTGGAATCCGACCTATGACGGCTACGTCGCGACCGACCCGCCACCGGTGGCGGATTCAAGCGGCTCGGCTGACGTGTCCGGATCTGGGCCGGCTCCGGCCGGCGATGTGGGCGCACCGGATTCCGGCCCCGGCGGCCCGGTAGCGGGACAGATCTTCATGTACCCGAAGAATGGCCAGAGCACTGAGCAACAGGCGAGCGACAAAGCCGAATGCCAACGATGGGCATCGGAGCAGGCGGGCGAGGTTGCGCAGAATGGCTCTGATTACAACCGGGCCATGGTGGCGTGCGTCGAGGGGCGCGGGTACAGCGCGAGGTAGGTGCCGAGTGACGTAGGGTGCCCAGTACGGGCTCAATCAGCGCCAGCAGCGGGTGGAATCCGCGGGTGTGCGCGTACCCTGATCGTCGATCGTAAACGTCCGGCAAGTGACGCTATCGGCCAACTGCGAACCGATGGCGGTGGCCGTCGCCTGATAACTCGCTGTAGCACTGCCCCCGGGGCGCGCTGCCACGCTCAAAGTGTAAAAGCCCCCGGGCGAGGGAGTGCTAATGCCCAATCCTGGCGGAGTGGCAGTCACGAGCGCCGCCATCGTCGCACTATCCGTGACGTACACGCCATTTTGCAAGAAGTACTTCTCCTCGCCCACTTGGATGCGCAGCAACTGCGACGTGGCGTCGGTACGATTGGTGCGGATCAAATATTGGCGATAGCCGGCCGTCGCGATCGCGGAGATTATTCCAACCACGGCCACCACGATCATCAGTTCAAGCAGCGTTACGCCACGCTGCCGGTTCAAGCCAGTTGTTTCAAGTTGCATCATCTTGTCTCCGATCAATTCGCTGAACCATCGCGCCAATAAGTTTTCTGCCGCGCGTTCAGGGTGAGCACACCGACGGTTTCCGCACCCGACATGAGCACGATGTCGGTCTTGGCGGGATTCGAAGCATTCGTGGCGTCGGGAAGGAACAGCATCGTCACCTGCGGCGCTATGCCGCTTTGCGCGAGATCCTTGCCCCGGTCTGCCGTCGTGGCCGCCACGCCCGAGCTCGGAACCTGCGTCGGAGACGCATTGAATACATTGACCTGATATACGCGATTGGTGCCGGCGCCAACGCCCGCACAGGGATCGGTCACCACTGTTGAGCTCGGCGTATAAGTAGTAAAGATGATCGAATTGTTGAACGTCGTGGATGATGCCAGTACCTTCTCGCCGTCATGACTCATATCGAGCTGCCAGCCACGGGATCCGGGCGGAATCGTCGGTGTCACGGTCGTGGTGACGTCCACCAGGCTCGCGGTGCCCGTAGTGATCTGCGCATCGCGGATCAACGGCACTTTCGTTGGGTCGTTGAAGTCCGCTTGCGACACCGTACCAAAGGGCGTGGTGATATCCCTAACGGAATAGAAACGATCGTGCACCACTAGATCCAGCGGGTGCCCGCGGTACCCGGAGCCGATGGCAATGTTGAGATAGCCGGTGACGCCCGGCTGGTTCACGGAGGCGACATCCGGCATATTGTAGAAGCGCCGGGTGCGGCTCTGGATCGGCGTCGTATCGTCCTTGGTGCCGAGCGATGCGATTACGCCGCCGGTCACTAATGAAGCGGCCGGCTGGCCATTCGTAATATCAAATCGCCAAAGCTGACCCGCCATGTCACCGACATACATACGATCGGCGTAGCCATCGCCATCGAAATCAATCACGGCGACTCCCGCCGGGATCGAGTGATCCATACGCGTATGGTTGAAACTGGGGGTATGGGTTCCAACGGCGCCATTGCCGGCATCCCACAGCAAGGTGCCCTTCAGCGCATCGACCATGAAGATGTGATTGCCGACGACATCCGACGGGACGTAAGTGTAACCGTCTTCGGAGGAGTCATATCCACCGCCAATCACCAGTACCAGCTTTTGTGAATTCTGGGTCGCGCCACTGATATTCACACGCGTTATCTGGGGTTGCGACCATGCCTGGCCGATGCCCGGCAGTTGGTTGCCATTGATGCTCCAGAGCAGCACCGGAGCGCTCTTGTTCGTCACATCCATCGCATAGTAGGTGCTGGTATCCGTATTGCGGCCAGTGCCGAAGAACAGGATCACGCGATCGCCGGCCGCCGGGTCGATCGTGCCGTCGCCGTTGATGTCATAGGACAATACCGTGATCGCACCGTCGATGCCGTAGTGCTTGACGGTTGTCGCCGCGTCGTTGAACAGATCCACCAGGTGAGGGAGCATTTCCTGGGGAATGAACGTCCATAGCTCAACTCCCGTGTTTGCGTCCACGGCATGCAGATAACCATCATTGGTCGGCACGAAGGCAGCGATGTTGTTGGTGAGGTCCGCGTTCTTGCCGTAGATGGCGAGCGCTGGTGCGGAATGGATCGGATCGCCCATGTCATGCCGCGTGTCGGTCGTACTGCCGTTCTGATTGTCGTCTTGAATATCCTGGCCACGCGTCCAGTTGATCAGGTCAGTCAGCGAAGGATCATTCGACCCGCCGATACTCAGGATCGTGGTCGTCAGCGCTGTATTGCTCGTAGTGAATGCGGAGGCTGGGACCGTGCTGAGCGCGACGCCGGTCCCGGCGGGGTTGGCGCCGATATAGGTGTATACCTTACGTGTCGCGTAGTTCGGGAGGTTGACGGCGCCACCGCCCAGAGTCACATCGAAGCCGTCGACCGCCGGGCTCCAATAGCTTTGCGCGGTGCTCAGGAAAAAGCCAGTCCCCGGATCCACGGCGGGTGTGCCGTTGGCGTCGACGACCACGTTGTTGACAACCTTGTACTTCTTCACGTTGCCCGGCCAATGATAGGTGCTTTGCGGGCTGAATACCGACACATAGAGGTCGTTGAGCGTCTGAGTGCGATTGAATGCGTTCACGGCCACTGCCGGCGCCGAGAACATCGTGTTGGTGGTAACCACGGTTGACAGAATCTGGTTGAACGCGCTGGTCAGATCGCTCAGGCTGGTCGCCGTAAAGGCCTGCCCGCCACCTTTTGTAGCGGCATCTTGCAGGTAGGCGAACGCGGCGGTGGGCGCGCCGGAAGTGTCTGCGAAATCGTTGCCGAAGCCAATGAAGTACGATGTGACGTTCTGCATGCCGCTCGTAGTCGAGTTCAAGTCAGTGCCGTGCATATATTTGGCGAGCGCTGCGGTGCACAGACCCGTGCCGTCGGTGCCGGCTGGAACGCCGCCGGATTGTCCGAGCGCGGCATACATCGCCGAGCCGCTGGCGTAGCACGCCCCACCGGTCGTCGAGAAATTCGGCAGGCTCGTGATCAGCGCCTTATCGGCGGCGGCGCCGCCGTCATTGTTCGGCAATCCATCGGTCAGGAAGACGACGTAGTTTTTCTGGCAGCTGGTGCTGGCTGGTCTGGCATAGTTGGCGCCTGTGATGGTTCCCGATGTGCGCGAGGAGGCGACGCTGGGGTAAGCGACCCCGAAGCCGGCGGTGCACTGATACAGGCCTCCAATCGTCGCCCAAGTAGTGCACACGCTATTGGTGGAAGTGTTGCCATAATGCACAGCGCCCCCCGAGAAATACAAATAGGATTCATACAGCGTCTCGGAAATTGGTGTCGTGCCGAAGGGTGCGTCGCTGTTTACCGTGGCGAGGATAGTCGCTTCATTGGTTGGATTGAGCGGCCGGATTGGCTCCATCACCATGCCGCCTGCGCCTGCGGCGTCATACCGCATCAGACCGACGTTCACATTGGAGACGCTGTCGAGAATGGATTTGATACCCTGCTGGAGGATTTGAACTTTCGTGGCCGTCGTTGTGGTGGCCGAGTTGTAGTAGTAGTTGAGGTAGTTGGCGCTGTAGATCACATAACTGGTGCCGACATTGCCGGCGACGCTCCACCAGGAGTTGGCCTTCACGTCCCACACGCCCGTCGAGCTGCCGGCATTGGCGAGCTTGCTCGGATAGAGATTGCTCCCGCTCTTCGAGCCGTTTCCGGCCACACCGGCATCGTTCTGACACTCCACGCTGGTGCCGTTGGTAATACCGAGCGTGCCCTGCCATTGATTAGAAGTGGATGACCCCGATTTGGGCTTCGGCTTGATCGTGAACTGACCCCACTGGATCATATTGCCGGTGTAGAAACCCGGAGACGTGGTTCCCGCACCGGTGGCCAGCGCGTTAGTGGCATCTACACACTTGAAATTAGTCAGCGTGATGTTCTGGGAACTGCCGCACGCCGGCACGCTACCGCCGGTGCCGTAATAGACTTTGGAGCTGCTGAAATTCGAGGCGCAGGTATTCGCTGCATAGGTGACCGTGGAGTCGTACGGCAGCTGTGTCGTCACGACGTCGGTCATGCTGCCCGACGAGTCCAGGATGAACATGATGTTGGCGTTGGCGCCGTTGTTGAGATTGTTGAAGAAAATCTCGGTGTCGTCAGCCTGCGCCAGGGAGCAAAACAGCGTCGTCAACAAGGCGCCCAGGCGTATTGCCGAGCGGTGGAACGTTTGGGTGTGCATAAGGTAGCCTCGTCGCGAAATGTTGGCGTTTACGGGTGCAGAACCGCGAGTTCGACACGGGTAACGATGGAGTCGCTCAGCCGGTAATGGATCGTCAGCGGTTTGCCTGCGCCGTTGAGTGCCTCGGTGCTGAGCTGCTCCAGTGAGATTTCATGAAAGTTCAGAAAAAATTTCGAATCGGGCCCGAGCTGCAGCGATTGGAGCCGGCATTGCGGACAACCCAGCACCTGGATGGTACCGGCCAGCGTCGGCGGGAGATGCACCAGGTTCGCACTCGTCTCCACGGAGGCCTCCGTGACGGTGATCGGTGGATGTTGCGCATTTGCAATGGTTGAGGCGGCGCACAGAGCCAGCGCGGCGAGAGTTGATGTCCATGTGCTTTGCATAAGATTCTCCATCCATCAGGGTCGAACGATGCGGCGCTAATTCAGTTGCGTCGTGGTGGCCAGCGGGTCGGGCGGGATACTGGGGTCATAGGGCGCAATCACGGCCACGCCTTGAACGTTTACGGCCTGCGCGCTGCGCAGCGACGTGCCGGTGCTCGTGATTTCAAACTGATAGCTCGAGATCTTGCCGATGCTGGCGCCCAATGACAGCGGCGGATTCTGGGGCGCGCCACCCAGAATTGGCGCGATCACCGCGGCATAGGGATCGGATGTCGCGCCGATGCTCTGGTTGGCTGCGCCTGGAATGAATGTGCCCTGTACAAGACTCTGCTCAATGCCGGCTTCGGCCGCAGTAAAGGCATTGGCGCGAAACTGCTCGTTACCGGTCATGGCATATTCCATGGTGACCGAATTGATTCCGGCGACGGCCAGAATCGTCAGCACGAGCAGCAGGACGAGGCTGGTGACGAGCGCGGCACCGCGCTGCGAATGAATTGCCGGCATTTGCATAGAGGTCTCCATCAAGTGCCCAGCGCATTGCGAACCTGGATGGTTCGCGAAATGAGCAGCCTGCGGTAATGCATCACACTGTTCAATCCGGTATCCGCGACCGCCGAGGGCTTGAACGCCTTGGTAGCGGCGCCGGCGACGCTCAGATCTCCGGCCGTCCCGTTGGCCACCTGGCGATCCGCATAGGTATAGGTGTTGGTATCGGTGAAGCCATATTCCGGCGTGTCCGATCGCACCATCAGCCACACGCGCACGGCGACGACCTGTCCGTTTGCGGCCAGGGCCGCCTTGAGGTCAGTGGGATTGACATAGCGGGCGGCCACGCCGGTGCCGAGCGGATCGATGCCGAATTGCAGTTGCATATCCTCGACGCCCGCGATGACCTCCTGGTCGAAAAAGGCACTCTGGTTGCCGGTGGCGGATATCAGGGTCTTGCGCCGCAGGGAGGGAAGTCCAGCCTGTTGCCTTGAATTCCGATCGACATAGTACGCATTAACGATCAGGTTATTGACCTGCTGTGACACGGCATTGCAGACACTTCCGGTCGACATCAGAATTCCCTGAGTCCGCGAGGAGCAGATCTGCAGCCAGTTGTTGGTCGACGTGCCCGTGAATGCCGACGCGCGCCGCACGGTCAGCGTGTCGCTGGACAGCATTGGGCTGGTGTTCCAGACCACCGACGGCGCGTCAGTCGTGCTCAGCGAATTGCAGGCCGCATGGGCTGTCGCCGAACCATCCCAGGTCAGCAGATAGCTGTTGTCATCGGCTTGCAGGTTTGTGTTCAGATCGGTGGCAAAATTTTTGCCGCAGGCGGTAAGGCCCGCCCAGTTCGGGGAGGAGGTCGCGGTCTGCGGTGATTGGCCGGACACGATGGACGCAGCGCCTTTGACCAGGCCCCAGTAATTGGACATACGGATGTCCGGCTCGAGGATCGACATCGCATAGCGGGCCGTCTCCTGCATGCGCGAAACACTCTCGTTGGCGTCATAAGCGGCATGGCCGTTTATGTAGACCTGGGTTGCGCCAATGAGCAGTAGCAGGCCGATGACCATTGCGACCATCAATTCGACTAGGCTGAGGCCCGCCTGGCGGCGCTGGACCATCTGCGACCGGTTGCTGGAATTGTGCTGTCTCATATCTGCATATTCAGAACGTATTGTTGGGTGGTTCCGCCCTGCTCCAACCAGCTCACCGTGATCTGGTAGGAGAAGGGGGCTGTGGCCCCCGGCGCGACGGTCACGGTGCCCGAGCCGGAAGGCAGGGCCTGCTGCACCAGCAGGCCCCAGAAAAACAGATCCGTGGCGGCCATGTCGGCGGAACTGCAGTTGGCCGCCCCAGTGCCCACGCAGCCCTTGTTTGCCCCGGCGCCCTTGTAGGCGGCGCTGGCATTGCGGTTGGCCCGGATCCGATCGGCGATATCTTCGGCAAGACTAATGGCTTGCGTGCGTACGATGGAGCCGCTTCCCGAGCGCAGGGTCAGGGCGGACAGGCCGGCAATGCCCAGCATGCCGAACTCGAGCACGACCAATGCCGCGAGCACTTCCACCAGCGAGAAGCCTCGGGCCCTGTGCCGCGCAGTTTGAAGCAGCCGAGTACTCACGGGCAGGCCGCCGCGACGGTATTGGCAATTGCGGTCGCTACCTCGGTCTGTGTCTTGGTCACACGGACGCGGCCGGTGTTGCCGATCAGTACTGCCCGGGCCGCCGAATCTGTCCCGGAGAGCAGGACGGTGCCCCGCTGGTCACACAAGATGATGTTGGAACTGGGCGCCTCGGCGCCAGCCAGGTTCGCAAATCCGGTCGGCGCGTAGCTGACAATCCCATCGGCGTCGTTGCGGACGCTAACCGAACTGTCCAGCAGAGCGTGCTTTTCGATGACTGCGTCGCCGGCGTCGCGCTGCCAATTGCCGTTGACGTCATTGAAGACGAACCAGCCATTGAATGCGCCATAGCTGCAGGTGATGGTGGCATCGGATGCCGTTGGATCCGCGGTCGCACAAACGACGACGTTGCCGCGCTGGCGTTTGACCGCCTCTGCACGGGCAATGTATAGCGAGCGCAGGAGGTCATTGGAGGCGGACGTCAGGCGGCTGCTCTGGATGAACGGACGCAGGTTCGGCAACGCGAGAGCGGTCAGCACGCCCGCCACGGTGAGCGTCACCATGAGTTCAATCATCGTGAAGCCGCGCGCGCCACGCCGGTGGCCGGCTGACCTGCGGAATGTTGCATTGAACCGAGTTACCATGAGTGCACCATACCGAGGCAAGCTTGCGCGAATCTGGCGATCAGTTCACCTCGTGCCGCCCATCTTTGAAACTGTGAGCGTGTTCACACTGTCCTTGCGGGCCGCGACTCCAGGAAACCTCGCGCAAGGCTGGGTTTCAGGGAAACAGCAGCAACACTTTGGTTCCGAGCCCATTGGCCCCGGCTCCGATGGACACCGAAGCGTCGTAGAGACCCGCGATTTCATCCACTATCGCCAGCCCCAGCCCACTGCCATGCCCGGGTGCATTCGGCGATCGATAGAACCTCTGACGCACTCGCTGGCGCTCAGCCTCTGGGATGCCGGGACCGGTATCCTCCACCGCGAGGAAGGGCTTGCCGTTTTGCACGCCGGCGCTCGCGGTGACGCTGCCCCCAGCCGGCGTGTATTTCAACGCATTGTCGACCAGATTGCTCAACAGATCGTCGAGCAAGGAAGGATCGGCACGGATGCTGACCGACGTTGCCTCGACCCCCAAGTCGATACCGGCTTGCAGGGCTCGATCGAAGAATTTGGCGACCACCTCGCCGACGATGGCATTCAGGTCCACCGACTGGTTTTTTGCCGCGATGTTCGCGGCGGGATCGGCGCGCGCCAAGGTCAGCAATTGATTGGCAGCGTGCGCCAATTGTCGTATCCCTTCTTGCAGCGTCAGCAAACGCCCCTTGATCGGCTGCGCGGCGGGCTCGGCCGCCAGCAAGTCCAATTGAGCCTGCATCCCGGTGATCGGCGTGCGCAATTGATGGGCGGTGTTGGCGATGAATTGCTGCTGCGACTGCGCGGCCGCGCGCAGCGTCGCGAACAGGCGATTCAGCGTGATCACAACCGGAGCAATTTCTCGCGGCACTGAAGTCTCGACCAGCGGACGCAGGTCGAGCGGCGAGCGGGCCGCGATTTCATCGCGCAGTCTCTTGACCGGCCGCAGCCCCAGCTGAATGCCGATCCACACCAATACCAAGGTCACGTCCAACTGCACGAAATCCCACAGCAGCGTGCTCATGAAGCCGTACCTGACAGCCGGCTCGCTTGGCGGATGCACGTCGGCGACGGTTATCAAGATGACGCCGGCGCGCGTGTCGAAGCGAGTGGTCAGCGTACGCAAACTGCGCTGATCAACCTGCGACATTGAAAGGAGCTGGCTGGTTTCGTCGTTCATGGTGACGATGGGAAGTTGCGCGTCGCCGGCGAGCAGGTGCCCCTGAGTGTCGCGCAGCGCGAATTTTATCGAGTCCGGTGCCGGCAGCGGCAGCTTGCGGTCAGGGCTGCTGTCGAGGGTGACGGCGCCTTCCTTGACGAGCACATGCGTCATCAGAGAATTCGCTGCGTCTTTCAGCCGCCGGTCGCTGCTGATGACCCCCGGTGCGACGCTGTTGAAGTAGTGCACCAACGATCCGCAAAGCGCCATCAGCATGAGCGGCACGGTCAGCCAGAAAATCAATCGACGGCTGATGGACGAAGTCACGCGGATTTTGTCTCTTCGAGGCGGTAACCCAGGCCCCGCAGGGTGCGGATGATGGCGGCGGTACCGAGTTTGGCCCGCAATCGAGAGATATGGACTTCCACCGCGTTGGGAGTGACGTCGTGATCCGGACTCGCCACTGCCTGCTGCAGGCGCTCCTTGGATACGATCAATCCCATGCGACGCACCAGACACTCGAGCACCAACCATTCGCGCGCCGTCAATTCGACTTCCGCCTCGTCGATGCACAGCTGTCTGCCGACGAGATCAACACTCATGCGGTTGAATTTGACGATGCCGCTCGCCGCGCCGTACGAGCGCCGCATGAGCGCCCGGCATCGCGCCGCCAGTTCCGCCGCCTCGAACGGTTTGCTCAAGAAATCATCGGCGCCCAAATCGAGCGCTTTGACCTTGTCGGTCAGCGTGCACCGGGCGGTAAGAATGAGCGTGGGCAGCGACTTGCCGGCGCTGCGCAGCCGGCGCACCAAGGTCAAGCCGTCGGCGCCCGGCAGGCCCACATCGATCACGGCCAGCGCGAACTCTTCATCGACAATTGCCGCTTGCGCCGCCTCGGCGCTGGTGACGCGGTGCACGGAATAGTTGGCCGCGGTCAAACCCCGCAGAATGGCGTCGGCAACGATGTCATCATCTTCTACTAGTAGCAGCCGCACGAGTCACTTTACTACGGGCAACGCCGCATTTTAAGCGCGAGGCCTGGGTGCCTAGGGGTCGCCGACCGCGTGACCGCTGGCCGGCTCATCGCGATTGCCGCCGAAGCTGGTGCGGCGCGGTGGAACCAAGGCGCGCAGCTTGGCCTCGTAGGCCTTGGCGAAAGTCTCGGCGAACAAATGCGGAAATCCGTCGGCCGGACGCTGCGTCAGCCCGGAAAACAGCTCTGCGTACAGATCCCAGTACTTTGCCTTGCTTTGACCGCCAAAGACGCCGCGCTTGCCGGCGCGCTCGAAGCGCTCCTCCAGCTCTTTCGGATCCACGCGGTTCAAGAAATCCTCGAACGCGGCACGCATTGCGGCCACGGTTGCGCCGTTCTGCGCCTTCAGCTCGCGGAAGTTCTCGCGGATGGCTTCGACCGACCCGGCGCGTGTCGACACCGTCGTCAGCAATCGCACCAATGCCTCATCGACTCCTTTGGAAAGGTTCAACGGCGACTCGGACGCTTCCGCCGCGAGCGCGGGAATCCTGAATCTGTTTCGAAACTCGTTGCGGCTTTGATTCAAGTCCATCAATCCCAACACAGTCTCGCGCAGCAACTGGCCGGCGAGCTGCAGCGCCGCGCCGCGCGCTTCCGGCGTCACGGACTTAGGGTCAATACCCGCACCGCGACAGAATGAAACGAGTCCGATATCGAAATCACCTTCGTAGAGGGAGACACCCTGCGAACGGGACGGGGAAGGACTCGGCGCGAGCGGTGCAAGCGGTGCGCTTTCTCGTGGCGGTGGTTGCTGCGGCGTGTCCTTTTTCAGGGGCCGCGTCATCATGTGCCAGGGCGTCCCGGCACCCTCCGCGGACCCTGCCGGGTGATCGACCGGCGGCAGGGACTGTCCGTACGCGTCGCGTGGCCGCACGCCGGAGTCCGCCGTCGATACGTCGCTGTTGCTGGGTTCCAGCAATTGGCTCAGGTCAAGGTCTGCACCCAGGTCATTGGCCGTGGATTTTTTTGCCGCAGAGGAGGGTGCCTGGCCGTCATAAGCGATGATGGCGCTCTCTTCGGGCGGGAAGTCATTGCTTTTGTCAATACTGACCAAGAGTTCATATTCGCCCAAGCGTACGTAGTCGCCGTCCTTGAGCGCATAGTCGTGGTACTTGCCCAGCGGAACCTGCGCGCCGTTGACGTAGGTCCCATTGGAGCTGGTATCGACCAGTATGTACGCGCCAGCCCGAAAATCGACGCGGGCGTGTTTGCCCGAGAGGTAACGCTCCGGGTCGGGTAGAATCCACTCATTGTCAGTCGCGCGCCCAATGGTGCCTCCGTGCACACCGAAGATTTTGGTGCCAAGCGCTCCGAGGCGGGTTGAGTGTTCGCTGACGACGCGTAAGCGCAGGGCCATAGTCATTCCCTCCAGCGGGTCTCAAGGTTTGCGCTAAGTGCCGGTATAATATGGTGAAATACTAGCAATGGTTGGAGCCTACTAAATGGCGGCGAGTCACATTTTCAAAGTTCTGTTCGTAAATCAGGGCAAGGTCTATGAGATCTACGCCCGTAAGGTGAGTCACGGCAGCTTATTTGGCTTCATCGAGGTCGAGGAACTGGTGTTCGGGGAACGCTCAACGGTGGTGGTGGACCCCGCTGAGGAGAAGATAAAGGCGGAATTCAACGAAGTAAAGCGCACCTATCTGCCCATGCATTCGGTGCTGCGTATCGATGAAGTGAAGAAACAGGGCGTCAGCAAAATCGTTGCGCTCGAGGGCTCCAATGTCTCGCAATTCCCTGTTCCAATCTATACCCCCGGCGGAGACTCCAGCGCTCGCAAATAGGCCGATTCCTGTAGAATGATGCATGTTTAGCCTTTTCGGCGCGCCGGCGCTGTCGCAATTTAGACTCGATGAGCTGCTGCGCGCGCTCAAGACCCAAGATTCGCGCGTCACCAAGCTTGGCAGCCGTTGGATTCACTTCGTCGATACCACCCGCGTCTTGAGCGAGTCTGAGCTTGACGTGCTGGGCAAGCTTTTGACCTATGGCACGGCCGTTCCCGACGGCCCGCGCGTGGCCGATTCGCTGCGGGAACCACGCGGTCACCGGATCTTGGTCACGCCGCGCGTGGGTACGGAGTCGCCGTGGTCGAGCAAGGCGACCGACATCCTGCACGTCTGTGGATTGAGTGCCGTGACTCGCGTCGAGCGCGGCACGGTGTACGACGTCGAGTCCACCGCAGCGTTGGGCGTCGCGGATCTCAATAAATTGGCTGCTCACTTGCACGATCGCATGACGGAATCGGTGTGGGCAGACTCCGTGGAGCCTGTAGGACTGTTTCATGCAGCCCCGCCGCGCGCCTTGCGCCATGTCGCTTTGGGCGAGGGACCTGAAGCCTTGGCGCGGGCCAACCGAGACTGGGGCCTCGCGCTGTCAGGCGATGAGATCGACTATCTGGTGCGGGCGTTTCACAAGCTCAGACGGGATCCCACCGATGTGGAATTGATGATGTTCGCACAGGCGAACTCCGAGCATTGCCGGCACAAGATCTTCAATGCGGATTTTGTGATCGATGGCGAAACAATGCCGCGCTCGCTGATGGCCATGATTCGCGCCACCTACGCTCGTAATCCTGAAGGCGTGCTGTCCGCCTATCGCGATAACGCGGCCGTGATCGAGGGCGCGACAGCCACCCGATTCTTTGCGGATCCGCTCACGCAGCGCTACGTCGGCAGCTTGGAGCCGCTGGATATTTTGATGAAGGTGGAGACGCACAATCACCCCACCGCCATCTCGCCTTTCCCCGGGGCAGCGACGGGCTCCGGCGGCGAGATCCGAGACGAAGGGGCCACGGGAATCGGTGCCAAGCCCAAAGCCGGATTGACCGGCTTCTCGGTATCCAATCTGAAAATTCCCGGCATGACGCAGCCCTGGGAAATCGACGGCGGAAAACCCGACAGAATTGCCTCCGCGCTCGAGATCATGATCGCCGCACCCATTGGGGCGGCCTCTTTCAACAATGAATTCGGACGCCCGAACACCTGCGGATACTTCCGCGTGTTCGAGCAGCAAACTACGGCAGCGGGACGATCGCTGATTCGCGGCTACCACAAGCCCATCATGGTCGCCGGCGGCTTAGGCAGCGTGCGTCGCCAGAACGTAGAGAAAAAGGACGTCGTCGTCGGCGCTCCGCTCATCGTGCTCGGCGGTCCCTCCATGTTGATTGGATTGGGCGGCGGCGCCGCCTCTTCAGTGGGCAGCGGCCAGAGTTCATCCGAGTTGGATTTCGCCTCGGTGCAGCGCGGCAACGCCGAAATTCAGCGCCGTGCCCAAGAGGTGATCGATCGCTGCGTTGCGTTGGGCGATGCGAATCCCATCTTGTTGATTCATGATGTGGGCGCCGGCGGACTGTCGAACGCGTTGCCCGAGGCCATTGCACACAGTCATCGCGGCGGGCGCATCGATTTGCGCAAGATTCCCAGCGCCGAATCGGAACTCTCGCCGATGGAGATCTGGTGCAACGAAGCGCAGGAGCGCTACGTGCTTGCGCTGGTACCCGGGAGCATCGCCCAATTTGCCGCACTGTGCGAACGCGAGCGCTGCCCCTTTGCCGCGGTGGGCGAAATCACGGGAGATGGGCGGCTCGTGGTGTCTGATCCGCAGCTTCACGGCACGCCGGTCGACATGCCCATTGAGGTGCTGCTGGGAAAGGCACCGCGCATGAGCCGCGATGTACGATCGACGCCCAAGAGTACCTCGGCGCTCGCGACCGGAACCTCGACCCTGGCCGACTCGCTCGATCGCTTGCTGTGCCTGCCGACGATTGCCGATAAGTCCTTCTTGATCACCATCGGCGATCGGACCGTGGGCGGCTTGATCAGCCGTGACCAAATGGTGGGGCCGTGGCAGGTGCCTGTCGCCGACGTCGCCGTAAGTTTGAGTAGCTACGATGAATACAGCGGCGAAGCGATGGCCATGGGGGAGCGAACTCCCGTGGCGGTACTCGATGCGCCGGCATCGGGACGCTTGGCCGTTGCCGAGGCGTTGACCAATATTATGGCGGCAGACATTCGTCGTTTAACCGACATTCGCCTATCGGCGAATTGGATGGCGGCCTGCGGAGAGCCGGGTGAGGATGCCGATTTGTACGCCACCGTGCGTGCCGTCAGTGAGCTCTGCACGACGCTGGGTATCACCATTCCCGTGGGTAAGGACTCCTTGTCCATGAAAACCACATGGCGGGATGCCGGCGGCGAACATGCCGTCCTCGCTCCCATATCGCTGATCGTCTCGGCGTTCGCGCCGGTAACGGACGCGCGTTCGACGCTGACGCCCGAGCTTGATCTGTCGCAGTCCTCGCGTCTGCTGCTCATTGATTTGGGCGGCGGCAAGAATCGCCTGGGAGGTTCGTGCTGGGCGCAGGTACACCTGCAGAGCGGCGGGATTCCTGCGGATCTGGACAGTCCGGCTCTCCTGAGCGCATTTTTTGCAGCAATGCGTACGCTTAGAGATCAAGGGCTGGTGCTGGCCTACCATGACCGTTCGGACGGCGGCTTGGTGGTCACGTTGCTCGAGATGGCGTTCGCCGCTCATTGCGGTCTGCGCATCGACTTAGGAAGGGCGGATGACACGATCGCCGCTTGCTTTTCCGAGGAGCTGGGCGCGGTCATCCAGGTCCCGCTGGCGCGCATCGCCGAGGCGCGGCGTATTCTGGAGCGCCATGCCTTGGGTGCTCTCACGCACGACATCGGCGAGCCGGTAGCGGGATCCGAGGTGCGCTTGAGCGCCGATGGCAACGTCGTCTATTCCGGCTCGCGCCTTGCCTTACATCGCCGTTGGAGCGAAGTGTCCTTTCGCATGCAGTCGCTGCGCGATAATCCGCAGTGCGCGCAGGAGGAATATTCGCGACTCGAGGATGCGGGCGATCCCGGGCTGCATGCCGCCTTGAGTTACGACCCGAAGGCGGATGTCGCCGCACCTTTTGTCAACAGCGGCGTGCGGCCTGCGATCGCGGTGCTGCGCGAACAGGGGGTCAACAGCCACACCGAAATGGCCGCGGTGTTCACCCGCTCGGGGTTCGATGCGTACGATGTGCACATGACCGACATTTTGGCCGGTCGCGCGCGCTTGGGCAGATTCCACGGACTGGTGGCCTGCGGCGGCTTTTCGTATGGCGATGTCCTGGGTGCGGGCGAGGGTTGGGCCAAATCCATCCTGTTCAACGCGCGCGCGCGCGAGGAGTTTGCCGCCTTCTTCGCGCGCGAGGCGACATTTACCTTGGGCGTGTGCAATGGCTGTCAAATGCTGTCGGCGCTCAAAGACCTGATTCCGGGCGCCGCGGCATGGCCTCGTTTCGTGCGCAACCGTTCGGAGCAGTACGAGGCGCGCTTGTCGCTGGTGCGGGTCCCCAATTCCAATTCGGTGCTGTTCAGAGGCATGCACGGTTCGGTCTTGCCCATTGCCGTGGCGCACGGCGAGGGACGGGCGGAATTCGACGGCAGCGGCAGTGCGGGCGCCCTGATCGCGCAGAATCTAGTGACGCTGCAATACGTGGACCATCGCGATCAGCCCACGGAGAGCTATCCTTTCAATCCCAACGGTTCGGCCTTGGGGTTGGCGGGACTGTGCAGCACCGACGGGCGCGTGACGTCAATCATGCCGCACCCGGAAAGGGTGTTTCGCAGCGTGCAAAATTCATGGGTCTCCAAAGACTGGCCGGAAGACGGCGGCTGGACGCGCCTGTTCCGAAACGCGCGGGTCTTCGTCGGCTAGGACTCGCTCGTCGGCGTCGTCAGCCCACTTCGGCCTGGTTCGGCGCGACGAACCGGCGAAAGGTCATCGCCTGCACCAGTCGCGCTTTGCGTACGAAGGTTTGATAGAGCAGGTCGCGCATGACCTCCAGCAGAATTCCCGCGAGTTCCGAGTTCAAGTTGGGTTGATTGGGCCAGGGATCGCTGTCACTGCCGAATAGAACCCCGCGCAAGCTCGAAAAGGTGTCGTCGTCAAGATCCGCCAAAGCGCGAATTTCCTGAAGCGTATCGAACAGCTCCAATTTGCCGCGCTCACCGAGTTCGCGAAATAGTGACTGCGCCGTGCGCCGGCTCATCGAGCCAAACGCGCTGAAACAGGCCGCCGAATAGCAGTTGAGCGCTTCTTTGAACAAACCCTCCGCCTCTTCGGGCAGATACGTCAATGGGAAATTCTCGCGCGCTCGCTCGATTTCCATGAAGTTCGGAGAGAGCTCTATGCGCAGCGCCGTATAGGATTTGGCGGCAAACTTGAGGAATATCGGCTCGATACAGGTGTCGCAGCGGAACACAATGCCGATGTGCTTCGGCTTGCGCCGGCTAAGGTCATCGAACTTGGGTACCGCGACCGGGGTCAGATGCGTCAGTGTCTGGCAGTGGGGACAGGTCAGGGCGATGCCTTGATAATCGACGTGCAGCTCGTCCTGCGGCGTGATGTAGATGCTCATAAGTCACCCCGTGAGTGGTTTGTAGCGAATTCGGTGAGGCTGGTTGGCGTCTTCGCCTTTGCGCTTTCGATAGTCCTCGACATATTCCTGATAGTTACCCTCGAACCAAACGACCTGCGAGTCGCCTTCGAAGGCCAGGATGTGCGTCGCGATGCGGTCCAGGAACCATCGATCGTGCGAGATGACCACGGCGCACCCGGGGAAGGCGACCAATGCGTCTTCGAGAGCGCGCAGCGTTTCGATATCCAGATCGTTGGTCGGCTCGTCGAGCAGCAGCACATTGCCGCCCGCTTTCAATACTTTGGCGAGATGCACCCGGTTGCGCTCGCCGCCCGAGAGCTCGCCGATCATCTGTCCTTGCTGCACGCCCTTGAAATTGAAACGGCCGACATAACCGCGCGAGGAAGTTTCGTAGTTGCCGACCTTGATGAGGTCCAGTCCGCCCGAGATCTCCTGCCACACGGTATTTTTGTCGTTTAGTGCCTGCCGCGACTGATCTACGTAGGCCAGTTTGACGCTGGGTCCCAATCGAATCTCGCCGCTGTCCGGCTTCTCGATGCCCGACAGCATGCGGAACAGCGTAGTCTTGCCGGCCCCATTCGGGCCGATGATGCCCACAATGCCGCCGGGCGGCAAATTGAAGCTCAAGGAATCAATCAGCAATCGGTCGTCATAGCCTTTTCTCAAGTTCTTACACTCGATGACCAGATCGCCCAGGCGGTCGCCCGGCGGGATATAGATTTCATTGGTCTCGTTGCGCTTTTGGAATTCCTGGGAAGCCAACTCTTCGTATCGTTGCAGTCTGGCTTTGGATTTTGCCTGCCGTGCCTTGGGGTTGGTGCGCACCCACTCCAACTCGCGCTTCAAGGTTTTTGCCAGCGCGTCTTGCTGCCGCTCTTCCTGGGCGAGGCGCTGTCCTTTCTGCTCCAGCCACGAGGAATAATTTCCCTGCCAAGGAATCCCGTGCCCACGGTCCAACTCCAATATCCACTCGGCGACATTGTCGAGAAAGTATCGATCGTGCGTGACCGCAATCACGGTGCTCGGATATTCTTCCAGAAAATGTTCCAGCCACGCCACCGATTCGGCGTCGAGGTGATTCGTCGGCTCGTCGAGCAGCAGCATGTCGGGCTTCGACAACAGCAAGCGGCACAAGGCGACGCGGCGCTTCTCGCCGCCTGAAAGCTTGCCGACGAGCGCATCCCAGGGCGGCAGACGCAACGAGTCCGCGGCGATCTCGAGCTTGCGTTCCAGCTCCCATCCACCGACGGCGTCGATCTTATCCTGCATCTTGGCCTGTTCCTCCATCAGCTTGTTCATTTCGTCATCGGACAGAGGTTCCGCGAACCTGTCGCTGATGGCGTTGAACCGGTCGATCAAGCTCTGTACGTCGCCGACTCCCTCACCGACCACCTCGCGCACCGTCTTGGTTTCGTCCAGCAGCGGCTCCTGCGGCAGGTAGCCGACCTTGATGCCCGCCTGCGCCCGCGCCTCGCCCTCGATGTCCTTGTCGACTCCGGACATGATTTTGAGCAGCGTGGATTTTCCGGAACCGTTCAATCCGAGCACACCGATCTTGGCGCCGGGAAAAAAACTCAAGCTGATATCGCGCAAGATAATGCGCTTGGGCGGCACGACTTTGCCAACCCGGTTCATGGTGTAAATGAACTGAGCCATCTATTGCCTGTATTGAAGTCATCGCGTGAATTCGCGGGGAACCACACGAATTATCCGCGACTCCCCCGGCGTTGTCACGGTGCGCCTTTCTCCCTAGGGAACCCCAGCCGAATAAGCTACAATTACCGGCTATCTTTGGAGAATCGTTCATGTTTAGCGCCAAAATGACCATTGCCGGCTTCGATCCCGAACTTGCCCAAGCGATTGCGGGCGAGCGCGGCCGCCAAGAGGATCATATCGAACTGATTGCCTCCGAGAACTATGCCAGTCCACGGGTTCTCGAAGCGCAGGGCACGGTGCTCACGAACAAGTATGCCGAAGGCTACCCCGGCAAGCGCTACTACGGCGGGTGTGAATTCGTCGATATCGCCGAATCGCTGGCCATCGATCGTGCAAAGCAGCTGTTTGGGGCCGCATACGCCAATGTTCAGCCGCATTCGGGCTCACAGGCCAATGCGGCCGTTTACTTTGCGCTGCTCAATCCCGGCGACACGATCCTGGGGATGAGCCTCGATCATGGCGGCCATTTGACCCATGGCGCCAAGGTCAATTTCTCCGGCAAACTTTTCAAAGCGGTTCAATACGGGATTGTGCCCGAGACCGGCATCATCGATTACGATCAAGTGGACCGTCTCGCGCACGAGCATCGTCCCAAGATGATCGTGGCGGGATTCTCGGCCTATTCGCGCGTCATCGATTGGGCGCGCTTTCGCGCCATCGCCGATTCGATCGGCGCGTACTTGTTCGTCGATATGGCGCATGTCGCGGGGCTGATCGCCGCCGGCCACTACCCCAATCCGGTGCCGTTCGCCGACGTCGTAACCACGACCACGCATAAGACCTTGCGCGGCCCTCGCGGCGGCTTGATTCTGGCGCGGCCGCATGCCGACTTGCACAAGAAATTCAATTCCATGGTGTTCCCGGGAATTCAAGGCGGCCCGCTGATGCATGTGATCGCGGCCAAAGCGGTTGCTTTTCTGGAAGCCCTGCAGCCGGAATTCAAAGCCTATTCTGCGCAGGTCATTGCCAATGCGCGCGCGATGACCAAAGTGCTGCAGCAGCGCGGCTACAAAATCGTTTCCGGGGGCACCGACAATCATTTGTTCTTGCTCGATCTCATCGATAAGAACATCACCGGCAAGGATGCCGACGCTGCCTTGGGCAGTGCGCACATGACGGTCAATAAGAACGCGGTGCCCAACGATCCGCGTCCGCCTTCGATCAGCAGCGGTCTGCGCATCGGCACGCCTGCCGTGACGACGCGCGGCTTCAAAGAACCCGAAGTACAGCAGCTGTCCAACTGGATCGCCGATGTGCTGGATCATCTGGGTGATGAATCGGTGCTGCAGCGGGCCCGCGCCGAGGTGGTGGCAATCTGCCGGCGATTCCCGGTCTACGGTTAGCGATCGATGAGTAGTTCAGATGCATTGCCCTTTTTGCGGCCACACCGAGACTAAGGTGATTGACTCTCGCCTTGCCGGCGAGGGGCGGCAAATTCGCAGGCGCCGCGAATGTCTGGCATGCACCGAGCGATTCACCACCTTTGAAGCGGCAGAATTGCTGTTGCCGACCGTCGTCAAGGGCGATCGCAGCCGCGAGCCTTTCGATGAGAAAAAACTCCTCACCGGCATGCAAAAGGCCCTTGAAAAGCGTCCTGTGTCGCGCGAAGCGATTGAAGCGGCCGCGGCAAGAATATGTCACAAGCTGCGCAGCTTAGGAGAGCGTGAAATCGTTTCGCGCAGTATTGGGGAAATGGTGATGGAGGAACTGCGCCATCTGGACGAGGTGGGGTATGTGCGGTTCGCGTCCGTATACCGCAGCTTCCAGGATTTGGACGCCTTCCGCACGGAAATCGATCAGCTGCGCAAGCATCGCCGGCGCCGGGAACCCAGCAAGGATCAATTGCCGCTGCTTCCGGGCGATGCCGCCGATGACGAGGATCATGAGTAACCAATCCGCGTCGCAAGACCGGGCACATATGGCGCGTGCGCTGGAACTGGCTGCACTCGGCCTGTACACCACCGATCCGAATCCACGCGTGGGATGCGTGGTGGCGAATGCCGAGGGCATGCTGGGGGAAGGTTGGCATGTACGCGCCGGTGAGCCCCACGCGGAAGTGCTGGCGCTGCGTGCCGCCGGGCCGCAGGCTCGGGGCGCGAGCCTTTATGTCACGCTGGAGCCGTGCAGCCATACCGGACGCACGCCGCCTTGCGCGGACGCCCTGATTGCCGCCGGCGTCGCGCGCGTTGTGTGCTGCACGCGTGATCCCAATCCTAAAGTCGCCGGCGCCGGGATCGAGCGCTTGCAGCGCGCCGGCATTGCCGTGGAGGTGGGTCTGTTCGCCGATGAGGCGCGCAGGCTCAACGCCGGCTTTTTTTCGCGCCTCGAACGCGGCCGCCCGTACGTCCGGCTGAAGTTGGCCATGAGTCTGGATGGGCGCACGGCTCCCGCAGGCGGCCGCCAGATCTGGATCAGCGGGGAAGCGTCGCGTGCGGATGTGCAAACCTGGCGCGCCCGCAGTTCCGCCGTGCTCACCGGCGCCGGCACCGTGCGCAGCGACGATCCACAGCTCAACGTGCGTTTGCGCTACGGCCCATGGGTTCGCCAGCCGCTTCGCGTGGTGCTCGATACCATGCTGACATTGCCGCGCGGTGCAAAAATATTCAACAACGACGAGGCGCTGGTGTTTGCCGCGGCGGATGCGCCGCTGGGGCTGTTCAAGGATCTGAAGGTGGAACGAATTCCACGCGCCGGCGGCGGTCTGGATCTTGACGCGGTCATGCAGAACTTGACCGCGCGTGAAGTCAACGAGCTATTGCTTGAATGCGGGCCGACGCTGGCGGGGGCCTTCATCGCCAAGCAGCTGGTCGACGAACTCGTGCTGTACGTAGCGCCGAAGCTGCTGGGGTGTGACGCGGCGCCGCTGATGCGCATTCAGCCTGGCGTCCGGATGTTGCGGGTCTTCGAATTCAGCGATATGCAACCGATGGGAGAGGACGTGCGCCTGATATTGAAGGTCAAGAAGTCATAATCATGTTTACCGGAATCATTTTGGCAAAGGGCCGCGTCACGTCTCTCACGGAGCGGGACGGTGACTTGGAATTGGGCGTCGATGCCGCGGGGCTTGACGTTGCGCGCATCGCCATCGGCGACAGCGTCTGCGTCCAAGGCGTGTGCCTCACCGTGACCCGCAAGCAGGACACGTGTTTTTATGCAGACGTGTCGCGCGAGACCATGGCCAAGACCACCTTGGGAAAACTAAAGGTTGGCTCAAACGTGAATCTGGAGCCCAGCCTGCGCGCCGGCGACCCGCTCGGCGGCCATATGGTCAGCGGGCACGTCGATGCAGTCGGCAATCTTGAGCGCATCGATCCGGACGCGCGCTCCTGGCGCCTGGAATTCGAGTTGCCGCCTGCGCTCTCGCGGTTCGTGGCCGCCAAAGGCTCGATCTGCCTCAACGGCGTCAGCCTGACGGTCAACAGAGTCGACGGCCGTACATTCGACGTCAACATCATTCCGCACACCCAGGCGGTCACGACACTGGGTGAGCTTCGAGTCGGCGATGGAGTCAACGTCGAGATCGACGTCGTTGCGCGCTACCTGGATCGGCTCATTAAGACCGATTGATTGGTTTTCTCAAGGCTACAATAGCGAACTTGTCTACTGCCCAAGGCGACACATGGCTGCGTTCAACACCATCGATGAAATTCTAGAGGACCTGCGCCGCGGAAAAATGGCCGTGATCATGGACGATGAGGACCGGGAAAATGAGGGCGACCTGATCATGGCCGCGGAATGCGTCCGGCCCGAGGATGTGAATTTCATGGCGCGCTACGGCCGCGGCCTCATCTGCCTGACCTTGACTCGCGAGCGCTGCCGCCAGCTTCGGCTGCCGCTGATGGTGAGCGACACCGACTCCTCGCATCGTACGAATTTCACGTTGTCGATCGAGGCCGCGGAAGGCGTGACCACGGGAATCTCCGCGCACGACCGCGCGCACACGGTCAAAACCGCCGTGGCGCCCAACGCGAGGCCTGAAGATTTGCGGCAGCCCGGCCATATTTTCCCGCTGATGGCGCAACCGGGCGGCGTCTTGACGCGCGCCGGGCACACCGAGGCCGGTTGTGATCTTGCACGCCTGTCTGGGCTTTCCGCTGCCGCGATGATCGTAGAGATTTTGAATGATGACGGGACCATGGCTCGCCGGCCGGATCTGGAACTGTTCGCAAAGAATCACGGCCTGAAGATCGGCACCATCGCGGACTTGATCCGCTATCGATTGAAGAATGAACGCTCGGTGGAGCGCGTCTACGATGAACCCGTCGATACCGAGTACGGCGGTTTCAGACTTTGCTGTTACGAGGATCATGTGAACAAGGCCGTGCATATCGCGTTGGTGAAAGGCGATTTGAATTCCAGCCTGCCGCCGCTGGTTCGGGTGCATATCAAGGATACGTTGCGGGATGTGGTGGGCGTCAGCAGCGAGAGGCTCGGCTGGCCGCTGCGCGCGGCCATGCGCCGGGTGGCGAAGGAGGATTCGGGCGTCGTGGTGATACTGCGGTCGGAAGAATCCGCACGAGAATTTATGGACAGCCTGAGGCAGCTCGAGGCCAAGCCCGCCGCCCGCCAGCGTGCCGGCGCCACCGTGGTACGTACCTACGGCATCGGTGCGCAGATTCTCAAGGATCTTGGGTTGAAGCGCATGCGGGTTTTAAGCGCGCCCAAGCAGCTGCAGGGGCTGGCTGCTTTTGATCTCGAAATTACCGGCTATGTGGACGGCGATGCGTGAGCACGGCCACGCGGAATACTTGAGACAGGCGCCCCGGCTTATACTGACCGTCTGCCAACGCGAGGAATGACTTGTGCCCAATGATCAGCCGAAGATAGTCGAGGGAGAACTGCTCGCCCGTGATTTGCGATTTGCGCTCATCGCCGCACGGTTCAATGATTTTGTGGTCGAGCCGTTGCTGCGCGGCGCGCTCGATGCGCTGAAACGGCACGGTGTGGTTGAGAAGCAGATCGAAATCGTGCGCGTACCGGGGGCGTTCGACATTCCCATCGTTGCCCGCAAGTTGGCGATGTCGCATCGCTACGAAGCGCTCATTGCGCTCGGCGCTGTGATCCGCGGTCAAACGCCGCATTTCGACTATGTTGCCGGTGAATGCGCCGGCGGCATTGCGCGCATCGCTCTGGAGTCCGGCGTGCCGATTGCCTTCGGAGTCCTCACCACCGACACCGCGGAACAGGCAATGGATCGCGCCGGCGGCAAGGCCGGCAACAAGGGGGCCGATGCCGCACTGGTTGCCATCGAGATGGCAAATCTGTTGCGCCGCCTGGACAATTAAGTGATTTCAAGGGACTCAAGCCATCGAGCTCGAAGTCTCGCACGGCGCCTGGCGCTGCAAGCGCTCTATCAGATTCAGATCAATCCGCTTCCGTGGCAGGAGGTGCAGCTGCAATTCGCTGCGGATCCTGAGGCGGACCGGGTCGATCGGGACTACTTTCGGCAATTGATCGAGGGGATAGCGCCCAATCGCGAGGCACTGGATTTGCGATTGTCGACCTTAAGCGAGATCCCGCCTCAGGAGCTGGATCCGATCGAACATGCTGTCCTCTGGCTGGGGTTGCATGAGCTGCAGTCGTGCCCTGAATTGCCCTACCGGGTGGCGCTCGCCGAAGCCGTGCAACTGACCAAACAGTTTGGGGCGACGGATGGGCACAAGTTCGTCAACGCCGTGTTGGATCGAGCCGCCAAGGAATCGCGACCGCAGGAGTACGGTCGCCCGGTCGAGTGAGGCGATGAGTTCGCCATCCGATCTCGGCGAATTTGAGTTGATCCGCCGTTTTTTTGTCCGCGGCCAAGGAACGCGGCGCGGGTCGGGAGTGATCTTGAGTATCGGCGATGACGCGGCGCTCCTCGATCTTCCCAAGGGGGCGGACTTGGTGGCTGCCGTCGATACGATCGTCGCGGGCCGTCATTTTCCGGAAGACGCCGACGCGCGTTCCATCGGCCATCGTGCCCTCGCGGTAAATTTGAGCGATATCGCTGCCATGGGCGCAACTCCGTTGTGGGCAACGCTGGCATTGACCCTGCCCGGCGTGGACCTTGAATGGCTGGCCGGGTTTGCAACAGGTTTTCTGGACCTTGCCGATGCGCACGCGGTTGCCTTGGTCGGCGGCGATACCACGCGGGGTCCGCTGACCGTCAGCGTACAGATTTTGGGGCACGTGCCGCACGGCGCCGCGCTGCGCCGAAGCGGCGCGCGGGCCGGAGATTTGTTGGCGGTGAGCGGCACGCTGGGGGATGCCGCCGCGGGTCTGGCGATGCTCAGGGCTTCATCGCCGAGCGCCGGCGGTCACGATGTCGACGAACTCATTCGTCGTTTTGATTTCGCGGAGCCCAGGGTGCAGCTTGGCTTGTCCGCGCGCGGCATAGCGACCGCGGCGATGGACTTGTCCGACGGCCTGGTCGGAGACCTGCCGAAATTGGCGCAGGCCAGTGGCCTCGCTGCGCACGTCAGCGTCGAACGGCTGCCGTTGTCGGCCGCCATGCGGGCCACGGTCAGCGCCGGACAAGCCCTCGATTGGGCCCTCGCCGGCGGCGATGACTACGAATTGCTGTTGGCCGTGCCGCCGGCGCGTTTCGCCGAACTCAAGGCCGCGGCTGATCGATTGAACTTAATGTTGACCACGATCGGTGAACTTTGTGACGGCGTGGGCGTGACGTGGTCGCGAAACGGCAAGGAATTTGTACCCGGCGTCTCAGGTTTTGACCACTTCGCCTAAGCCTCGACCCAAATCACAGTTTAGCTCCAGCCACCCCAGTATCCTCGCGTCATCGAAGTCGAATGACGCAAGCTGCGCACGGTTACCCTTGACCAATACTCGCTCCACCAGTCTTGCGAAAGCCCAGTCCGGCCGTGGTTCACTGCCGGAGAAAATCGGCAAGTACGTGATCATCAATGAAGTGGGGCGCGGCAGCACCGGCGTCGTCTATCTCTCGCACGATCCGTACTACGGCCGCGACGTGGCCATCAAGGTCTACAACGTCGATGCCAGCGGCGATGAAAATCGCAAGCGCATCGCCCGCAAGATGTTTTTGTCCGAAGCGCACATGGTCGGCATGCTTCAGCATCCGAACATCCTGCCGATCTACGACGCCGGCGAAGAGAATGGTCATTGCTACATCGTGACCGAACACGTGCATGGGGCACGCACCTTGGCCGCGTACTGCCGTCCTGATAATTTGCTTCGCATCGACGATGTTGTCGAGCTGGTCTACAAAGCAGCGCGCGCTCTGCACTACGCGCACAGCCGCGGCGTGATTCACCGCGACATCAAACCCAGCAACATCATGCTCACCCTCGAGAGCGATGTGCGGATCATCGATTTCGGGATTGCGCTGGTGGCCGATTCGGAGATTTCGCGGATCGAAGGAATTGCCGGCAGCCCCTCTTACATGTCCCCCGAGCAGGTCCAGTCGATCGAACTGACCAATCGTTCCGACCTGTATTCCTTGGGCGCCGTCATGTACGAGCTGCTGACGGGAAACAGGCCCTTCAGGGCCGGCAATTTGCAGAAATTGCTGCACCAGATCGTGTTTGCCACCCCACCGCCGATTCATACGCTGCGTCCCGAGATTCCCGAGGAGCTCGAGAACGTAACGGCGATGGCGCTGCAGAAAGATCCGGAGAAGCGCTACAAGACGGGTCTGGACTTCGCTGCTGAATTGACCCGGGTGCATCAGAAGCTGCGCGCGCAGTACAACCGGATTGATCAGCAGGAACAGTTCAGCTTGCTGCGTAAATTGAAGTTCTTCCATGAGTTCTCGCACGGCGAGATCTGGGAGGTACTGCGCGCCAGCAGCTGGCAGGACTATGCGGACGCCGAGGAAATCGTCAAGGAAGGCGAGATGGACGACAGGTTCTACATCATTGTTCAGGGACGGGTCGGCGTGCAGCGCAATGCCAAGGCATTGGGCTATTTGGAAAGCGGTGATTGCTTCGGCGAAACCAGTTATGTGCGTGGTGCGAAGCGCACCGCCACGATCTTCGCCTCCGGTTCCGTCACCGTGATGAAAGTGAGTTCAACGCTGCTCGAGCAGGTTTCCGCTGAGTGTCAGCTGCGGTTCAACCAAGTGTTCCTGCGCAGCATGATAGGACGCCTGCAAAACGCGGAGCGCAGCGCCTCCTAAGCGGCTGTTTCTTTGTCGTGTTCAATCATCGCGTAAGCCGAATGATTGTGAATGGACTCGAAATTCTCCGCTTCGACGACATAAGCGCGAACGCGCTTGTCCTTGTTGAGCGCCACCGCGACGTCGCGCACCGTATCCTCGACGAATTTTGGATTGTCGTAAGCGCGCTCGGTAACGAATTTCTCGTCGGGGCGTTTCAAAATTCCGTAAACCTCGCATGAAGCTTCGCGCTCGGCGAGTTCGATCAGTTCCTCCAGCCACATGTGCTCGACCAGGCGCGCCGTCAAGGTAATGTGCGATCGCTGATTGTGCGCGCCGTAGTCCGAGATTTCCTTCGAGCACGGGCACAAGCTGGTGGTCGGCACGACCACCTTGAGCCAGACTTCCGTCTTGCCGTCGCGGTGTTCGCCGAAAATCGTGGCCTGATAGTTCATCAGACTCTCGACGCCCGATACCGGGGCCTTTTTCATGACGAAGTAGGGGAAGGTCATTTCGATGTGGCCGGAAGTGGCGGCCAGGTGGTCGGTCATTTCCGCCAGCATTTTAGCGAATGATTCGACGGAGATTTCGCGCTCGTGACGATGCAGAATCTCCACGAAGCGCGACATGTGTGTGCCCTTGAAATTGTGCGGCAAATTGACGTACATGTTGAAATTCGCAATGGTGTGTTGTTCACCGCGCGAGCGATCCTTCACTTTTACGGGGTGAAAAATGTCTTTGATGCCGACCTTGTTGATCGGTATTTGCCGCGTGTCGGCGAGCCCTTGGACGTCCTCGACGGGTGACGCGTTCGATTTTTTGGCGGGCACAGCGACGTTCATATGGGTTTCCTGGTGATGCGATCAAGCCCCAGGATGGTGCCGAATTCGCATAACTCAAGAATCTTAGACCATTCGACCGGATTTGGCTGAAGACCGTGAGGCTCGCCGGCGACCGACAGGCGGAAAATCGCTGCGGCAACGCGGTTTTAGCGTTCATTTCCGCAAAAT
The DNA here is from genome assembly GCA_035643995.1 of Steroidobacteraceae bacterium. GTDB lineage: Bacteria > Pseudomonadota > Gammaproteobacteria > Steroidobacterales > Steroidobacteraceae > Bog-1198. Next base: position 41,661 of record DASQPK010000176.1, read on the forward strand.
GGCGGCCTCAAGCCCGGCGTTCGATCACATAAGAGGCCAGCCATGCCAGTACGTTCGCAGCCTCGCCCAGGGGCGCAAGCCGCTCGCAAGCGCGCTGTCGCAATTCACGAGCGCGGATCTTGGCGGCCTCGACACCCAGCACACTGGGGTAGGTGGGCTTGGCGCGTGCCGCGTCTGCGCCGCTGGTTTTGCCGATCTCTTCGGTTTTGCCCTCGACGTCGAGAATGTCATCCTGGATCTGAAAGGCGAGACCGATGTCCTGCGAATAGCCATCCAACGCATCCCAAGCGGCGGCGCTCAAAGTCGGCGAGCAGGCCGCGGCCATCAGCACGCTGGCGCGGATCAGTGCGCCGGTCTTGAGGCGGTGCATGGCCTCCAGTTCCTCGAGAGTCAGGGCGCGTCCGACGGCCGACAAGTCGATTGCCTGACCACCTGCCATGCCTGCGGTGCCGCTGGCATCCGCGAGGATCTGAATCATTTTCAGCCGCGCTTCGGCCGTCATGCCGGCAGTTCGATCGCGCGAGAGAAGCGAAAACGCCAATACTTGCAGCGCGTCGCCTGCGAGGATGGCGGTTGCCTCGTCGAAGGCACGGTGGGTCGTCGGTTGGCCGCGGCGCAAATCATCGTCGTCCATTGCCGGCAGATCGTCGTGAACCAGCGAATAAGAATGAATGAGTTCCACCGCAGCGGCCGGCGCATCCAACATGATCACGGGGATATTCAAAGCTTCACCCGTGCAATAGACGAGCAAGGGGCGCAGGCGCTTGCCGCCGCCCAGAACCGCATAGCGCTGCGCTGCGTGCAGCCGCTGCGGCACCAAATCGGCAGGCGGAAGTGCGACGTCAAGAATGGCGTGTACGCGCGATTGATACTCCCGCATTCGCGCTTCCATCGCGTCCGCATTCACGTCGTGCTCAGCCGTTTTTTGATTCGTCGGGCATGAAGTCTTCAACCGCAGGTTCACCAGCCTTTTTCAGCAGGATCTCGACCTTCTGTTCGGCTTCTTTCAGAGCACTCTGGCAGGCGCGCGTCAACATGACGCCCCGCTCGAATGCCGCCAGAGATTCCTCCAGGGGTAAATCGCCGTGTTCCAAGCGTTCGACCAGCTCTTCAAGGTCGCGCATGGCAGTCTCAAAGTCGGGAGTCTCTTGTTTTGTGGCTTTCGGTGTCGGCATGGTGAGGAACGGTACACATGCGCTTCGGCGGGGTCAAACGCACGCCTTGTGTAGGACGCGGGCAGGAACATTGTCAAGCCGTGAGACGCGTCACAACCATGGGGCCGCTTGACGGCGCATTTTGGGTAACATCGCTGGTGGGAAGCTATATGCCAATTTCAATCAAATCAATGACCGCCTGCGGCTGCCTCGTTGCCGTGGCTGTGCTTACCGCGGCCTGCAGCCCGCGGCGCATTCCCGCGATGACGGTGTCGGATCTGATGGAGGATCGCGTTTTGCTTGATGGCGTGCTCATGAAATGCAATCGTGATCCAGGCAACGCACGCTCGAATTCAGACTGCTTGAACGCGCGAATCGCGATCGAACGTCTCGCAGCGCGAACCGACCCGGCCGCAAACGCAAAGCGGGCGGAAGATTTTGAGAAAAGACGCGAGCAACTGCGGGCGCAGCAGGACAAGCAGCGTCAGGAACAAGAAGCCAATAAACCCAAAGTGGACGTTTATAGCATGCCGGTGATTCCGGTAGAGCCGGCCCCGCCGCCCAAGGATCCGCAGCCGCCGACCCTCAGCCAGACGAACCCGTAAGATTGCCACTCACTCCGCTGATACGCGTCGTCTCGCTTTCAGCAACACGTCCACTGCCTCGGGCCGATCATCCCAATAATCCAACCGTATTCTGCCATCCGGCAACTGCGTCACGGTGGCGGGAGCAGCGCTGAACGTGCAATACCACCCCGACGGCAAAACCACCGCATTGCGAGGTCTTCCCAAGCTGCGGTCGAAGACGAGATCCTCGCCTTCCAATCGGTAGCTCGCCGGCGCGGTATAGGTCTCTGCAATGCGCAGCCGCAATGTCTGACCCTCCAAAAGCTTCGCAAATGGAATCACGACGACGCGGGCAGCCGGTGCGACGGCCTCGCCGACATTGATTTTCGATGCCGTGAGTTCCGCACCGCTCATTTCAAGCGTCTTCAGTTGTTCTCCCGTATCCAGGATGCTTGCGGAAGGGTGGCTCGCCACGCTGCCTTCACGCACGACGTTGGCATAGCCGCTCACGCCGGTTCTTGATTCCGTATAGTCGTGATACAGGCTGAATGCGTGCGTTTCAGGCTGCTGTAGAAAGTAGGCGATCACTCGATCCTGATGCGCGCGCTCCGCAAGGCGTTCCTGCTCCGTCTCGCCCGTGAACGGTGATTCCCAGCTGCGTTGCGCCGTCAATGGCTTCGGCAGCGCCGCCGCCCCCATTTGCGCTCCCTTGGCTGCCCGCAATACCAGCGGCGCTTCTCCGGACCCTGCGTGCAGGAAGCTGATGGCAATGCGTCCGTCTTTCTCCGTCAGAACCTGCGAGGGCACGGTCAAACCGACCACTTCATATCCGGGCGGCAGCACGACCTTATTGCGCTTGACGCCCAATGGCCGATTGAAGACGATCGTTTTGCCATCCAGGTAATAGCTCTTCGGATCCTCATAAGTCTTGACGATCAGCACGCGGCCCTGGCCATGCTCCGGCACCGGGCGCGCCAGCGTTACTTTGATGTAGTTGGTCGTCAGGTCCGCATCCGGCATCAAGGCGTCCATGCGCGCCTGCGCACCGCTCACCACTTCAAAATGCAGCGGCTTCCCGAGCATCGCGTCGTAAACGCTCTCATCACTGGCGGCACTGCCTTTGCGAATAGGGTTATAGAAAAATCGGGCTCCCGGCGTGGTCGCGGACACTTCGTAGAAAATCTTGAAACTGGCGGTTTCAGGCGCCAATAACTCATAGCGCGTGTATTCGTCGGTCTCGGTCTGGCCGACGGCCGCCGGAAAATAAAGTCCGTCCTTTGCTTGGGGGGCTTCGGCGTTCGCAGCCGAATAACAAGCGAGCGAGCAAATAAGAGCCACCTTGAGGCAAGTGATCAGTTGCATCGTCTTCTCCTACGCATCGACGGGTGCCGTTACCAGTGCCTTGGGCTTCGCGCTTGTTCGCCGCATGAGCAGCCCGGCAAACAGCGGACTGGCAATCATACTCACGCCGGCGTCCGCCGCGTAGCTTCCGGCCTCCCCGCGCCAAGTGTAAAGATTAGCAAAACCCCGGCTTACTTCCGCCTCAAGGTCCCGCTAGACTTCGCCGCGAAGAGCGATAAAAAATCATCTGGAGGACGATCATGAGTCGATTCAATTTCGGTGCTTGCGTCGGTTTGGCTCTGGCGCTGGCGTTGCCGG
>DASQPK010000177.1:0-13609 GCA_035643995.1 Steroidobacteraceae bacterium
CGCAAACACCTGCCCGCTGTTGCCGCGATACAGCACGATGGGATCGCCCGCGAAGCGCCTGGCCAGAGTCTTGCCGACTTTGAGTTCATCGGACCACGCGAGCGGGTACCACTGGTCGGGATGCGCGCCAATGCGGCGCAGGTCAACGACGTTGGCCGTGTTCGCGGCGCGCAAGGTCGCCAAATTCGAGGCTTCTTCGGACATGGCCGGGGATTCTACCCGTTCCCGGCGGCGCATTGAAACGTGGAGGCTAAGGTCGGAATCGAACCGGCGTACACGGCTTTGCAGGCCGCTGCATGACCACTCTGCCACTTAGCCCATAGAAATGCCGAACCCCGGGCGCGCCGGGGTTCTCGTCAAGTTTACCTCATTCGCCGTGCCGAATTGCGAATTGTAAGCCGCGAACAACAGCTGCGCGCACAAGACGCGCATTGATGAGCAAACGGAGCGCTGTAGGCTCACCCCCACGAATCGCTGGTCGCTGAACCACTCGGCCGGTAGTGAATGAGCAACGGCAAGACGTCGTGCAAAGTCCGTCGGAATACTTGACCGGGCCAACAGCACAGGTATCTGGTCGAATACGCGGTTGAAAAAAAGCGAGGAAAATCGTAACGGTAGTTTTTCGACCCGCTTCGCAGCTTGCACGCAGTCTTCTGAACTCCGCTTCGCAAGTCATTGACGACCAGAGAAGTCATGGAGCGGGAAACGAGGCTCGAACTCGCGACCTCAACCTTGGCAAGGTTGCGCTCTACCAACTGAGCTATTCCCGCCCTAAACAGACGCGCAATTGTAGGGCCGTAACGCCGGGAGTCAAGAAGAAGTCTGCAAAAAATGCAGGTAAAGCCTTGAACTGGCCGACAATTTCGGTTTTCACCGCGTGCCTACAGGCTCGAGCTGTCCCGCAATTCGGGCCAGGCCAATCGCAGGTATAAAATCATCGACCACAGCGTCAGCACCGCCGCCACGGCCGTGAGCAACAGCCCGAGCTTGTAGATCGGGATGCCCAATAGATTGTGCCGAAACAGCATCATCGACAGACCGGTGATCTGCATGATGGTCTTGTACTTGCCCAACATCGACACTTTGATACGGCCGCGCGCGCCGATTTCCGCCATCCATTCGCGCAGTGCCGAGACGGCAATTTCACGGCCGATGATCACGGTGGCCATGATGGCGATATACCAGCGCGGATCGGCGCTGACGATCAGCACCAGCGCAGCCGCGACGATCAATTTGTCGGCGACGGGATCTAAAAACGCACCGAGCCGCGAGGTCAAGCCGAGCTTGCGGGCAAAATAGCCATCCAAGGTATCGGTGATGCCCGCCAGCGCAAAGCCGACCCCCGCGGCCGGATGCGCCCACCAAAATGGCAAGTAAAAGAGAATCACGACACCCGGAATCATCAGAATGCGCAACCACGTCAGCGTGTTGGGCAGGTTCCAATGAGACTTGGGCTTAGCGGCCGGGGTGGAGGTGTTCATAAATTACCTGGGCAAGCTCCCGCCCAAGGCCGCGAACTTGGATGAAGTCATCGATGCCGGCACGCAGTATTCCTTGTAGGCCACCGAACTGCTTTAGGAGTTCGCGCCGTTTCACCGGCCCCAAACCCGGGATGGTTTCGAGTATCGACTGGCTATGACGTTTGGCCCGTTTTCGGCGATGCCCGGCGATTGCGAAGCGATGCGCTTCGTCGCGCACGCGTTGAATCAGATGCAATGCACGCGAGTCCGGCGCCAGTATAGTGGGGGTATCCTGGCCCAACAAGAACAGTTGCTCCTGCCCGGCCCGCCGATCGACGCCCTTGGCCACGCCGATCAAAGTAATTCCCTCCACGCCCAACTCGTCGAGGACCTTGGCCGCCTCAGCCAGCTGTCCTTTCCCGCCATCAATCAAGAGCACATCCGGCTTGATGATTTCGCCGTCGCGGATCCGCTTATAGCGCCGCGTCAAAGCCTGGTACATCGCCGCATAGTCATCGCCGGGTTGGATGCCGCTGATGTTGAAGCGCCGATAATCGTTCTTCAGCGGCCCTTCCACGCCAAACACCACGCAGGATGCAACGGTATCCGTGCCCGCGGTGTGGCTGATGTCGAAACACTCCAGGCGATTCGGTGCCTCCTCCAGATCGAATGCCTCGCGCAAGTCCTCGAGACTTGACTCGATGCCGGCACGCGCCAGCCGCCGCATGGTGAGTGCCTGCTCCGCGTTGTTGCGAGTCATTTCCAGCCAGCGCGCGCGAATGCCGCGTACCGAGGAAGAAATTCGCACCTTGTGCGACAAGCGCTCCGCCAACGTGGATTCCAGCAGCTGCATTTCATCGAAGTCTTGCTCCACGATGATCTCCGTCGGCGCGTCGCGCTCCAGGTAATACTGCATGACGAAGGCCGCAAGAACCTCCGGCAGCTCAGCAAACGGCGCCTTCGGGAAAAACGTGGTGCTCCCCAGGCTGCGGCCCGCTCGCACGAACATCAGCGCCACGCAGTACTCGCCGCCGGCGGCGGCGATGGCGATGACGTCCGCATCATGATCGGCACCCGCGGTGACGATTTGTTGGGCTTGAATGACCTTGAGCTTCGCCAGTTGGTCGCGAATCTGCGCGGCCTCCTCAAATTCCAGCCGCTGCGCCGCGGCTTCCATCCGCCTGCCGAGATCTTCGCTGACCTCGTCGTTGCGGCCTTCCAGCACCTTGATCGCCGCGCCGACATCGCGCGCATAGTGCTCCTTGGACACGAGACCCACGCAGGGCGCGGTGCAGCGCTGGATTTGGTACTGCAGGCAGGGCCTGGAGCGATTGGCGAAATAGGCATCGTCGCAATTGCGTATGCGGAATAATTTCTGCAGCTGCTGCAGCGTATCGCGCACCGCACCGGCTGACGGGTACGGCCCGAAGTATTTGCCGGGCTCCTTGCGTGAACCACGGTAGAAGTTCAAACGCGGAAACTCGTGGTTGGTCTCCAAATGAAGATACGGAAAGCTCTTGTCGTCGCGCAACACCACGTTGAATCGCGGCCGATGCTTCTTGATCAAATTGTATTCAAGCAGCAGCGCTTCGGTTTCGGAGTTCGTGATCGTGACTTCCATGTTCACGGTCTTTGCGATCAGCGCCTGCACCTTGGGCTGAACATTGCTCGGCTGAAAATACGAAGAGACCCGGGCCTTGAGATTGCGGGCCTTGCCGACATAGAGAATCTGCCCCTCCCCGTCCAGCATTCGATAAACGCCGGGGCGCCCCGGAAGGCTATCGACGAACACCTTGGCGTCGAAGCGTACCTGCGACGTGGACAGTTCAGTACTCACGGCGTGAGCGCCAGATCCCGCGCCCGTTGAATCACGGTCTCGAACATTTCGGTGGTGAGCCGCCGTGTTTGCGTGTTGTAGCGGCTGCAATGATAGGAATCGAGCAACACGCGACCCGCGCCCAAGTCATGCTCGGCCGCATGCGCAAATCGGAATGCCGCGGGCGGCAGGTCGAACGCCCGCAGCACTGCCACGTGCGCAATCGCTCCGAGCGCCAAAATCACCCGGGCGCTGCGGCTCTGCTGAAGCTCCGCCCGCAGATAGGCGTTGCATTCCTTGACCTCCGCGGGGAGCGGCTTGTTGGCCGGCGGCAAGCACTTTACGGAGTTGGTGATTCGGGCGTTCTTAAGCTCGAGCCCATCATTGGCGGCGATCGATTCGGGGCCCGAGGCCAGGCCAAACTTGTGCAGGGTTCGGTAAAGCAATATGCCGGCGTGATCGCCGGTAAAGGGCCGGCCGGTGCGGTTGGCCCCATGCATGCCGGGTGCCAGGCCCACCAGAACGATGCGTGCGAGCGGGTCGCCGAACGGCGGCACCGGGCGACAGTGGTAGTCGGGTTCTTCGGTGTGAACGGCATCGAGAAATGCCGCGAGACGCGGGCAGCGTCTGCAATCGGCATCAAAAATGGGATTCATACGAGAAGGTTACACAACGCGGTGCGCACATGAAAAAACGGGCTACGCGGATCACCGCGTAGCCCGCCATCGATCGCGCTTGGACTTTGGACTAACCCGAGCGCAACTGAACCTGGCCCAGTAGGCGTAAGATCTGTCTGACCCCCGCATCACGGAAAAAATTCCTCGCAGTTAGCCAATTATTTTTGTTGGCTGTCCCTAAGCTCAAGGGCCATTTGGCGCTCAAGTGTCGGGCTGCGGGGAAGGTTCCAGATCCAGAATAGCACCTGCTGCCATCGGGGCAAGCCGGGTTTTTAAAAACTGCCGCCCGAAAAAGACTGAAAATCGAGAAAACCTACATATATTATTGATTTCATTCCATTTTTTAATTATTGGCCTCCCCTGGCCGTCAACAACATTTTCATTCCATAGCGCGCGCGCAAAGTGATCAAGCCCTGGGGCTCGACCGGGTGTCCCGGGACCACTCGAAGGCTGTAGCGCTGCGCCAGGGTCGCCAGCAGAATCGTTGCCTCGGCAAGAGCGAACGCGGCCCCAATGCAGATTCGCTTGCCGCCGCCGAACGGAAGATAGGAAAAACGCGCGCGGGCGGACGATTGCTCCGGCGAGAAGCGCTCGGGATCAAATCGCCCGGGGTTCTCCCAAAGCTTGACGTGCCGATGCAGCAGCCATGGGACGATCATCACGGTCGAGCCCTTCGGTACGCGCCGGCCCACCAGCGTGTCATCGGCCATCGCTTGTCGCGCGATGGTGTGCACCGGTGGATAAATCCGCATGGATTCTTCGACCACCATCCGGGTATAGGTCAGTTTGCTCAGATCGTCGTGGGTCGGCGCGCGGCCGCCGAGCACGGCATCCAGTTCGGCATGCAACTTGGCTTCCTCCGCCGGATGCTGCGACAGGAGAAACCAGGTCCAGCTCATGGCCATGGCGGTGGTTTCGTGGCCTGCCAAAAAAATCGTGATCACTTGGTCGCGGACTTCTTGAGCCGTCATCCCTCCGCCGGTTTGCTCGTCGCGCGCGGCGATCAATCGTCCCAGTAAATCTTTGGGACCGCTTCCAGGATCGCGAGCGCGTTCTTCGATGAGGCGATCGATCACCCGGTCGAACTCACCCAACGTCCTCTTCGCAACCCCGAAGCGCGGGAGCGCCGCCAGCCATTTTGGCCAACCCAGCATGTCCAAAATATTTGGGCGCATTTCCACCTGATAACGCCCCGCACTGCGGCCCATGATGGTGACGATGTCGTCGGAGTCGCTGGAAAACATGGTGCGCGAAATGATATTGAGCGTCACTTCCATCATCGCCGTGGAAACGTCGATGCCGGTGCCGGCCGGAACCTTGCCCCACTCGGCAATGAGTTCCTCCGCGGCGCCGGTCATGATGGGTGTATAGGAAGCGATGCTGCGATGATCGAAAGCCGGCGACATGGTGCGGCGGTGTTGCCGCCACGTCTCCCCTTCCGAGGTGATAAGCCCTTTCCCGAGACCCGGTTCGAGAATGCGGCGCGTGATCTCGGTCTTTTGATAATTTGCGGAATTGTCGATCAGAACGGACTTGATCGCTGCCAGGTCGTTGACCACGAATAAATGGCGCCCAAACATCTTGCGCTCGATGATGTCCAGTTCGTACGCTTCTTGCGCAAAGGAAGTGATTGCGCTGTCGCGCAGCGCGCGCACGAACTCGAAGAAGGACAGGCGACGCTGCCGCGGCACAGGCGCCGGCAATACGGGCGCCGCGACGGGATTGTTCAAGGTAGTCATCCCACCAATCTAGCACGATGCCCAGAGCCGCCCAGCTTGGGATTACCCGAATCTGTTAAATGTCCGTCCCGCGGTTAATTCACGGTTAATTCTTGTTGATATTCGCTGCAGCCACGCAATGAGGGGAGGATAATCGCACCATGAACACCCAACGCGATCTGTTGCCCTGGATTTTAGGCGGACTAGCGGTGGCGACAGCTGCGGTCGTCATCACGGTCACTTCGGCCGGCAAGACCGCGCCCAGCCTGCGCCCGGCGGGCGCAGCGACCACGCAGGTGACGTCGGCGCCTAATCCGGTGTCCTTGCCGGTCCCGGCGGCTGAGGCCGCGATGCCGGCCGTGGCTGCTATGCCGGCCGTGGCGGAGGCGGCACCCCTGCCGGCGGCCCAACCTCAGGCTACGGCGGAACCCGAGCTACAAACCGGCCAGATTTGGGAATGCATGACGAACGGTGTCAAGACATTCTCCAATAACCCCTGCGGCGAGAAGTCGACCCTGCTCGAAGTGCGGGCGATCAACACCATGAATCCGACCCCGGTGTTGCGATACGCTCGCGCCAATGGACCGGAACCGCGTTATTTGCCGCAAGATGCCGACCAAAATAACTACTCCAACCAAGAGGTGTACGGCGAGCAGGGACCCGGAGAAACCGGCGGCAACTCCTACACGATCGTGCAGGGACTTGCATTCTTTCCGCGAAGAGGGCCTGAGCATCCCCATCGGCCGCCCTTTCATCACGACCCTGGTCACAACCCTGGTCACAACCCTGGACCCGGGATTCGAAGAAACTAGAGGTCGTTGCAAAGCGCAAATGGCGGAGATCAAGACAGCGATGGTGCGAGACGTCGCGCCCTAACCTGCCGGCCGTGGCGCTCGTGACCGGCGCCTCGCGCGGCATCGGTCGAGTCATCGCCATGCAGCTGGCACAACGCGGAGCGCGCGTTGCGGTTCATTACCGCAATAACCGAGAGGCCGCCGAGGCGTGCCTGGAAGGTCTTGCGGGCAGCGGGCATGCCATCTTCGCAGCCGATCTGTCGGACCCAAAGACGGCGCTCCTTCTCTGGCAACGGGTTGTCGAACAACTCGGCGCGGTCGATGTCCTGGTCAACAACGCCGGACTGTACGTCGAGCATTCACCTCTGAGAGTCGACTACGAAACTTGGACATCCACGTGGCAGCACACCCTGTCCACCAATCTTTTTGCGCCGGCAAGTCTTTCGCTGCTCGCGGCGCAGAGCATGGCGGCCCGAACCGCTCTGCGAGACGAAGCATTCGGCCGCGGCCGCATTGTCAACATTTCATCTCGCGGCGCCTTTCGCGGCGAACCCGACGCACCCGCTTACGGCGCCAGCAAGGCAGGGCTCAATGCCCTCTCCCAGTCCTTGGCAAAGGCGCTCGCGCCGCGCGCGATCTACGTCTATTGCGTTGCGCCGGGCTGGGTCGAGACCGAGATGGCCACCGGCCATCTTGAAGGGCCCGACGGTCATGCCATTCTGGCGCAGCACCCGCTGGGGCGCGTGAACCGCCCCGACGAGGTCGCGCATGCTGCCGTGTATTGCGCTCTCGATGCGCCCGCCGCGATGACCGGCTGCGTGATCGATGTCAACGGCGCGAGCTATCTTAGGACCTAAAGCCGCGAAATAGCAGCGGCAAGTCGGGGCGCAGGTCGATTCGCATTGTTGCTCGAGCCTTCGACGAAACCCATTCGCAACGGCGCGTCTGCCTCGGGCGCCCCAGCCGCGCACGCGATGAACGCGTGATCCAATTGGAGTCCGGAGCGGTTACTCAGGCAACCGGCCCTGCATCAGATCGCTCAATGTCAGGGCCCCGGTCAGTTCGAGGTACGTCAGCACCGGCAGGAGCAGCAGCGAAATCACCGCCGAGACCCGCACAAAACGCGCCAGAAGAGGTGATTTGCAATTCTTGGCGCACAGGTAGGTGGCGACGGTGACGTAGATGCCGAAAAACAGGCCGAGAATCGTATAGACACGCATCACGAATTGGTTCTCCGGATTGAGAAACAATTCGATGGCGCCAAAAAGAAGCGAGCCCACGACGCCATACAGCCAAATAACCTTGGACAGCGAGGTTTTGCCTTGCAGCGGCTCTTTCAGGAATTCGGTGGCGGTCATGCAATCTTTAAGTTCAAGTCGCCAACCGTCTCTTGCCGGGCCGATAGCCCGCGCCTGCCCGGCGCGCAATCAGCATCGCCAGTTCCAGCGCCTGCTCAGCATTCAAGCGCGGGTCGACTTGCGATCGATACGCTCGAACCAGGTCGCTCTCGGTCAAGCCTCGCGCTCCGCCTATACACTCGGTCACATCCTCGCCCGTCAGCTCGATGTGCACGCCGCCGAGCATCGAGCCTTCGTCGTTGTGAATGCGAAATGCGGCTTCGACCTCGCCCAAAATATTGTCGAAACGCCGGGTCTTCACGCCGCCCGCCGTGGTCTCGGTGTTGCCGTGCATGGGATCGCACACCCAAAGCACCTGTGAGCCGGTTGCCCGAACCGCGCGGATCATGGCGGGTAATCGCTGTTCGATATCCTTGATCCCAAACCGATGGATGAATGTCAGGCGTCCAGGTTGATTTTGTGGATTGAGCACCTGGATCAGCTCTTGCAGCCATTCCGCACTCATGGAGGCGCCGACTTTCACGCCAATCGGATTGGAAATGCCGCGGAAGTATTCGACGTGCGCGCCGTCGATGTTGGCGGTGCGCATGCCGATCCAGGGCATGTGCGTGGACAGGTTGTACCAGCGCTTCTGGCGCTCGATGTAGCGTGTCTGAGCCTGCTCTGAGAGCAGGTGCAAACCCTCGTGGCTGGTATAAAAATCGACGCGTGTCGCCGCGTGCACCCGCTGACCGCTCATCGATTCAAAGAAATCCATCGACTCGGCAATCGAGTCGACAATCTGCTGATAAGCATCGCGCAGCGGCGCGTGGCGCAAGAATCCCAGGTCCCAGTATTCCGGATGGTGCAAATCAGCGAATCCGCCGTCGATCAGCGCGCGCACGAAATTCAAGGTCAGGGAAGCCCGCTCATATCCGCGCAGCAAGAGTTCAGGATCCGGTTCGCGCTCCGCCGGCGTGAAGCCGGGGCGGTTGACGTTGTCGCCGCGATACGACGGCAGCGTCACGCCGTCGCGGGTTTCGGTATCCGCAGACCGGGGTTTGGCATACTGACCGGCGAATCGGCCGACCCGCACGATGGGTTTTTTCAGGCCCTGCAGCAGCACCAGGCTCATTTGCAGAAGAATCTTCAGCCGCCGCGCAATATTGTCGGATTCGCAGTCCTCGAAACTCTCAGCGCAATCGCCTCCCTGGAGCAGGAACTGCTCGCCGCGCTGAGCCTGCGCGAGCTTGGCGGTGAGCGCCTCGATCTCCCAGGAGACCACCAGCGGCGGCAAGCGGCTCAAAGCGCCGACGGCGCGCTCCAAGCCTCTCGGATCGGCGTATTTGGGCTGTTGGGCGGCAGGACGGCTCTGCCAGGTTGCGGGATGCCAGTTGGTCAAGGCAGGGGTGGTCGACATCGCAGGATGCTAGCGTTGTAGCCTAGCCCAAGTCAAAATGCGGCCCCTTCACCATTGACCGCCGCCCTACTGAGACTTGAACTATGAAGCACAGCAACAATCCACTCGAGTCTCTGGGACTCAAGGCCACCAACGCCGGCGCATGGTCGGGAAGCCACGGCTGGAGCTCCGATACCACAGGTCCTTTGATTGACTCGATCAATCCCGCGACCGGCCAACGGCTGGCGCAGGTGCGCGGCGCGACAGCGGCGGATTACGAAATTGTCATGGGGGCAGCGGTGACCGCGGCGGCCGCGTGGCGACGCGTGCCCGCGCCGAAGCGCGGCGAGGCGGTGCGGCTCGTCGGCGAGGAACTTCGCGCTTACAAAGACGCGCTCGGCAGCTTGGTGTCGTTGGAGAACGGCAAGATCAAGGCTGAAGGCGATGGCGAGGTGCAGGAGATGATCGATATTGCCGACTTCGCGGTCGGACAGGCGCGCATGTTGTACGGCAATACCATGCACTCGGAGCGCCCGCAGCACCGCATGTATGAACAGTGGCATCCGCTTGGGGTCGTAGGCGTCATATCGGCATTTAATTTTCCGGTGGCCGTATGGGCGTGGAATGCATTTTTGGCAGCCATTGCCGGCAATGCCACTGTTTGGAAGCCGTCGCCCAAGACCTCGCTGTGCGCGCTGGCGGTGCAGCACATTTGCAATCGGGTGCTGGAGCGTCATGGGTTCCCAGCCGTTTTTCAAATCTTCATCGACGCGGGTACCGAGCTTGCCGGCCGATTTGTCGATGACAAACGAGTGGCGCTGGTCTCCTTCACCGGCTCGACGCACGTTGGCCGGCAAATCGGTGTGCGCGTCGCCGAGCGCTTGGGAAAAAGCCTGCTCGAACTCGGCGGCAACAACGCGCTGATCGTTGACGAAAAGGCCAACTTGGACCTGGCGGTGCCCGCGATCGTATTCGGCGCGGTGGGAACCGCCGGGCAGCGCTGCACCACGACCCGGCGAGTTCTGGTCCATCGCTCGCGCGCCGATGAACTCGAACGGCGTCTGATTGCGGCTTATGCGCAGGTGCGCATCGGCGATCCTCTCGATGCCGACACACTCATGGGACCCTTGATCGACGGCGGTGCCGTGGCGCGCTATTCCGCGGCCGTTTCAGCCGCTCAGGCCGAGGGCGGAAAGCTGTTGTGCGGCGGAACAGTACTGAAGCGGCCCGGCCATTTTGTGGAGCCCACCATCATTCGAGCCAACACCGGGATGGCCGTGGTGCGCACGGAAACTTTTGCGCCCATTTTGTACTTGATGAGCTATGACACGCTCGATGAAGCGCTGGCAGTGCAAAACTCGGTGGCCTACGGACTTTCGTCGGCGATATTTTCGGACAGCTTGCAGGCAGCGGAGCGCTTCTTGTCCGCCGACGGCAGCGATTGCGGTATTGCAAACGTCAACCTGGGCACGTCCGGGGCCGAGATAGGCGGCGCGTTCGGCGGCGAGAAGGATACGGGCGGCGGCCGGGAAGCCGGATCTGACTCCTGGAAGACATACATGCGCCGTCAGACCAACACCATCAACTGGAGCGGACAGATGGCCCTGGCGCAAGGGATTCGCTTCGACGTCTAGTTATTCGTCAGACAGGCTGCTACCGGCCCAGCCAGGCTTCTATGTCGGCGGCTCGCTGCTCCAAGCGTGCCGCCGATATCGGCGCCAAGGTTTTCAGCTCCTGCGCATACAGGGAAACGCGGTACTCCTCGATCCAAAATCGAAACTCATCAAGCTTGGGCAACCACCGCAGTTCCGCGCCGAGTTGTCTTTCCAGGTCGTGGTAGCGCGCTGACCACTGGTGAACTTCTCGTGCAATGTTTGGCGGCTCTCCGCCGCGCACGGCATTGCGCTGCCATCGGCGCTGCTCGGCTTTTAAGTAGCGCGGCAGTTGGCGCAGCCATTCCGGCGACACGCTTTGCAACACACGCGCATCCAACAGCCGGCGCAGGTGTTGGCGGGTTTCCTCGGCGGCATCCGATGAAAGGCGGATGCGGGGATCGTCCAAGGATTGCCGTACGTTCGCCGCCTCGGCGAGCCACCGCGACGTCATGGCGCTCGCCTCCTCGAGACAGGCGTATAGGCGCTCGCGCCCGCCGTCGACCGCAAGTTCGTACGCCGCGCGCGTGCGGGGTGCGTCGGCCTCACCGAAACACGCGGCGCGAAAGCTAAGCTGCAGCAGCATATCGGTGAGATCGTCGCTGTTGATATAAGGGCTTGCACTCAGCAGCAACGGCACTGAACCGGCAATGGATTTGCTCAAGTCGCGCACTTGGCGCTCGAGCATCGTCCGTGCCAGGCGCACCGCGCCCTCCCGCCAGGCGCGATGTGCTTCCCTGGGTGACCATTCGTACTGAACCTGCAGCGACGATCCCCGCTGCATCAGCGTGGGATACACCTGCAGAGCGCCCTGTTCCAGAATCAATGTCGCGCTGTCAGGCAATTCGTCCACCGCAAATCGACGCCAGGGCCCGAAAAGCGCATAAACCTCCCGCGCCCGATGCTCGAGTTCGAGTCGCCCGGCGGCCGCACAGCGGCGGCGCAATTCCGCAAGTTCGGTACCCCGGGCGACCTCCCGGTCGTTCTGCGTCACCGTCAATTGCACGGTCAGATGAGGCGGTACCGCTGCAAAATCAAATCGGATCAGCGCATCAGGAACCCCGCGATGCTCCTTCAACCACTTTTTCAAGTGTCCGGCATCGGCACCGGCAACGGTCGCGCTCGCCAGAAATGCCGCCGCGGTTTCGGCGATCGGAATCAAACTGCGACGCGCTTCTTTGGGCAGTGAGCGCAACAGCGCCTCGATGCGCGGCGCCGCCAAACCGGGAATGGCCGCGTCGACCGTCGCGCGCGTCAGCATGGGCAGCGCCAACAGCGGCACCTTGAGATTGGCGCCATCCTGGCTCTCCCCGGGCGCGAAACGATAATCGACTGCGACCGACAGGGAGTCCACCCGCGTGTTCTCGGGGAATTGCGCCAGCGCTTCAGCTTCGGGCAGGCGCGCGAAGATCTCTGCGGGTGTCAAGGTCAGGGCGAGCCGCTGCTCGGGGCTTAGGTGTCTGCTGAAGTGCTCCAGAGTCGCGGCGCTCGACACCTGGCGCGGCAAGTGTTGATCATAGAATTCGACAAAGGATTCGCTGCTGCGCAGCAGATCACGGGTACGCAGGCGCTCCTCCATTTGCTGCGCATCGCGCACGGCGGCATCGTTCGCCGACAACCAATCCGGTCGCCGGCGCAGCCGCTGATACACGATTGCTTCGCGCGAAAAGATGAGGCGCGACTCCTCCGGCGCAATCGGCCCATAATTCACGAGTCGCCCAGCGCTTAAAGTGAGACCAAGAAAGGTGCTGCGCTCACGCGCGACCACTTCCTCGCGCGACTCATCCCAATCCGGCTCCAAATACTCGCGCTTGACGAGATGCGATGCCGCTCCCTCGATCCACATCGGCTCGACTTCCGCGACACGACGCGCAAAGACGCGGGAAGTCTCGACGATGCTCGCAGCCATGACCCAGCGCGGCCGCCGCCGCGCCAGCAGCGATCCTGGGAAGATATGAAAATGCACGCCGCGCGTGCCATCGTAGACGCCGTCCTCGCGGCGCGTGCCCACCATGGTGCAGAAGCCTGCCAGTAGGGAGCGATGCACGCCGGTGTAGCTCGCGGCTTGGCGCTGCGCCACGATGCCGATCTCGCGCGCCCGGTCAACCACCTGGGAATAGACGTCGTCCCACTCGGACAGGCGCAGGAGCGACAGATGGCGCTCCTTGCACCAGCGGCGCAGTTCGCGCCGGGTGCCCTCGCGCGCCGTGCGATACGCGCGCCAGAGCTTCACGAGCGCAGAGAATTCCGATTTACTGTCTTCGAAGACCGCGCCCGCCGGTGGATCCTCGCCGATGCGCACGTCGGGCACGCTCAAACCCGACACAATCGCCAACAACTCACTCTCGGCATGGAAGCGCTTGCTCTCCAGCAGCGCTCGGCCAAGCCGCGGATCGAGCGGCAACCGCGCCATGGCGCGGCCGCGGCGCGTGATGCGCCGATCCTCATCCAGCGCCTGCAGCTCTTGCAGCAAACGATAACCATCGTTGAGCGCGCGCGAATCGGGCGGGTCGATGAACGGAAAGTCCTCCGCCGCACCCAAACCGTCGGCGGCCAATCGCAGCAGCAGGGCCGCCAAATTCGTGCGCAGTACCTCCGGCTCCGTGAACGGTGCGCGCTGTTCGAAGTCCTCTTGGCTGTACAGCCGTATGCACAGACCGGGAGCGAGCCGGCCGCAGCGACCCTTGCGCTGATCGGCGCTGGCGCGGGAAACCGGCTCAATGGGCAGCCGCTGCAGGCGATTGCGCACGCTGTAG
>DASQPK010000178.1:0-33726 GCA_035643995.1 Steroidobacteraceae bacterium
CCGCCGCGGCGCTGCGCTTGATAGTCTGAGATGGGTTGCGCCTTGGCGTAACCGCCATGCGACAGCGTGACCACGACATCCTCGGGCGAAATCAGATCTTCGGTGGTGAGATCCTCGTGATTGACGAGGATTTCAGTACGGCGCTTGTCGCCGAAAGTGTCTCGGATGTACTCCAGCTCCATCCGTATCACCTGCAGCAGCCGCTCGGGGCGCGCGAGAATATCCGACAGATCTCGGATCTGCTCCAGCAGCTCCTGGAACTCGGCAATGATCTTGTCTTGCTCGAGTCCCGTGAGTCGGTTCAGGCGCATCTCCAGAATCGCCTGCGCCTGCGTTTCGGTCAGCCGATAGCCGCCTTCGACGATCCCCAACGCGGCAATTTCACCGTCGGGCCGGGTGCTGATGGCGCCCGCGCGCACCAGCATCTCGGGCACGGCGCCGGAGGCCCAGCTCCGCGACATCAACGCAACCTTGGCCTCGGCGGGCGACGGCGATGCTTTGATGGCCGCGATGATCTCGTCAATATTGGCGAGCGCAATCGCCAACCCCTCCAAGATATGCCCGCGCTCGCGCGCCTTGCGCAGCTCAAACACCGTGCGGCGCGTAACGACTTCCCGCCGATGGCGCAAGAAAGCATCCAGCATCTCCTTGAGGCTCAGCAGCCGCGGCTGGCCATCGACCAGCGCCACCATGTTGATGCCGAACACCTGCTCCATGGGGGTCTGCGCGTACAGGTTATTGAGCAGAATCTCGGGCACTTCGCCGCGCTTCAATTCGATCACGACGCGCATGCCGTCTTTGTCGGATTCGTCGCGCAGGCCGTCGGAGGCAATGCCTTCGATGAGCTTGTCGCGCACCAGGTCAGCGATGCGCTCGATCAAGCGCGCTTTGTTCACCTGGTACGGCAGCTCGGTGATGATTATGGCTTGACGCTCGCCCTTGCCGACGTCCTCGAAATGAGTGCGCGCGCGCAGGTGTAGGCGGCCGCGCCCCGTTTTATAGGCCAGGACGATTTCCTGGGCGCCGTTGATGAATCCTGCGGTCGGAAAATCCGGGCCCGGGACGATCTGCATCAACTGGCCGAGGGTGATCTCCGGGTTTTCAATGAGCGCGATGCACGCGGTGATGATCTCGGTCAGGTTATGCGGCGGGATATTGGTGGCCATGCCCACCGCGATTCCCGAAGACCCGTTGATCAACAGGTTCGGAATGCGTGCGGGCAGTACCGCCGGCTCGTGCTCGGACTCATCGTAATTGGGATTGAAATCGACCGTTTCCTTGTCGATATCCGCAAGCAGTTCTCCGGCCAATCGGGACATGCGCACTTCGGTGTAGCGCATGGCCGCCGGTGGATCGCCATCCACCGACCCGAAATTCCCCTGTCCGTCCACCAGCAAATAGCGCATCGAGAATTCTTGCGCCATGCGCACAATCGCGTCATAAACGGACGCGTCGCCGTGCGGGTGGTATTTGCCGATGACATCGCCAACGACTCGCGCGGACTTTTTATAGGCCTTATTCCAGTCATTGCTCAGCTCGCGCATGGCATACAGCACGCGCCGGTGCACCGGCTTCAAGCCGTCGCGAACGTCGGGCAAAGCGCGTCCGACGATGACGCTCATCGCGTAATCCAGATAGGACTTGCGCATCTCGTCTTCGAGATTTACGGGCAATATTTCGCGTGCGATCTCGGCCATTTGCGAGAGTCCGGTGAGCCTGTTATCGGCTTCTATTGAGGGGGTTTAAGGGGGGCAAGACAGGTCTGAAACATGGAGGAATTCTAGCACATATCACTCTGGTTCTTAAGCCTACTGCGCGGCTTTTGCCGATATACTTCCTGCATGCCCTTTGTTGCCGCCGATTTACGCATCGATGTCCGTTGGATCGCTTGCATGACCGCGCGAAATGCACTCCTCGAAGATCATTCGTTGCTGGTTCGTGATGGCCGAATTCTCGACATTTTGCCGAGTTCAACGGCGACGCTGCGCTATTCGGCGACAGCGGTACTGCAGCGAAATTCGCACCTCCTGATGCCGGGCATGGTCAATGCGCAAGCCGAGGCCGCCACGCTGCTGCTGCGCGCTGCAAAGGACCAAGCCTGCGCAATCAATCGTATCGTCAATCCTGATTTCGCGCGCGACAGCACCCTGGCGGCTATCGCCGAAATGCTGAAATCCGGGATTACCTGTTTCTGCGATCGCTCTTATTTCCCGGAAGAAACGCTGCGCACGGCGAATGAACAGGGCATGCGTGTGGTGGTAGGCATGCCGGTGACAGAGATGCCGACACCCTGGGCGGGTACTGCGGCGCAGTCTTTGACGCGCTCCTTGGGCTTGCGCGACAAATACAAGGGCGATCCGTTGGTGTCCACCGCCTTCGCGCCCCGCGCCGCAAACACCTTGAGCGACGCGACCTTTGCGCGACTCGTCACGCTGGCCGATGAACTCGACGCCGGCATCTTGATTGATCTGCATCAGTCGCTGCCTGAAATCAGGGAGTGCATGGAGAGGCACGGGATGCGGCCCATCGAGCGCCTATGGCAATTGGGTCTGCTGACGCCGGCGCTCAACGCGTTGCACATGGTGCACTTGACGGCGGCGGATATCAGCCTGATGCAACGCACCGGCATTTCGATCACGCTGTGCCCTCAATGGGACTTGAAGTTTGGCGGCGCCCTGCCGCAAATCGCGGCGTTTGCGGCGGCGGGTGTGCGGCTCGGGCTCGGCAGCGGCGGCGCTGTCCTGGGCCAAGACGTATGGGGCGACATGAAAGTGTTCGCGCTCTTGACCCACGCCTGGGATGGACTGCACGCCGCCACGCGCGGCGGCGCCTCGGCCTTGGGCCTCGAGAGTGAAGTGGGTAGTCTGGAAGCCGGGAAATGGGCAGACCTGTGCTGCGTCGATCTGTCGGGTCCGGCCACTCAGCCCGTGGGCGATCCGCTCGCACAATTGGTTTTCGGCGGCGGCCGTGACATCGTAAGCGATGTCTGGGTCGCAGGCCGGCAGCTGTTGTCGGGCGGCGAATTGACCCGCCTCGATTGGCCTGAAGTCGCCGCCCGATCGGCGGCGTGGGCCATACGATTGAATGCGAGAGGTTGAAAAATGAGTGCGTCGCGAAATGCGGATCCTGCGGAACTGGCGAAGTTCGCCTCGCTGGCACAGAGCTGGTGGGATCCTGCCGGTCCTTCAAGGCCGCTGCATGAACTCAATCCGCTGCGTCTGCGATACGTCGAACTTGCGGTGGGCGGTTTGCGCGACGCGCGAGTAATCGACGTCGGCTGCGGCGGAGGGATATTGAGCGAAGCGATGGTGCGTGGCGGTGCGCGCGTGCTCGGAATCGACCTGTCGCAGGCTGTGCTCGACGTGGCGGAACTGCACGCGCTCGAGGCCAAGCTGGCGGTCGAATACCGGGCAATTGCCGCAGAAGAGTTGGCGGCCGCAAGCCCACGCTCATTCGATTTGGTCACTTGCATGGAAATGCTCGAACATGTTCCGGACCCGGCCGCGACGCTGGCAGCCCTCGCGACCTTGGTGAAACCCGGCGGCAATGTCATCGTTTCGACCTTGAACCGCAAGCCGATGGCGTTTGCGGTCGCCATCGTGGGGGCTGAGTACATTGCGCGCATGTTGCCGCGAGGCACCCATGAATACTTGAAATTCATCCGTCCTTCGGAGCTTGCCCGGTGGGGGCGCGCGGCGGGCCTGGAGCTCATCGACCTCACCGGCATCAGTTACAATCCATTGACGCGCGCATTTCGACTCTCGCCGAATACCGACGTCAATTATCTTGCGCACTTCAGACGCCCCGGCTGACATGGCGGTTACCTTACGGGCGATATTGTTCGATTTGGACGGCACGGTGCTTGATACCGCACCGGATATGGTCGGCGCGCTGAATCGGTTGCGGGAAGAGCACGCGCTGGCGCCCCTGCCCTTCGATGCCGTGCGCAGCGCGGTGAGCCACGGCGCCGCCCGCGTCGTGAAGACAGGATTTCCCTCTGCGGACGGGGAACATCTGGCGGCGCTACAGCAGCGCTTCCTGGACATCTATCGCGGCGCGCTCTGCCGGGAAACGCGGCTGTTCGCCGGCATGGACGAGGTGCTGGACACGCTGGCGGATTGGCACGTGAAAAGCGGAATCGTCACCAACAAGGCGGCATGGCTTACCGATCCCTTGCTCGAAGAGCTGGGGATTCGCGGGCGCTTCGCCTGCGTGGTCAGCGGCGATACCCTGGCGGAGCGCAAACCGCATCCACTACCGTTGCTGCACGCGGCCGCCCTTGCCGAGGTACGCGCCGACGAATGCATTTACGTGGGCGATGCGCAGCGCGACGTGCAGGCGGCACATGCCGCGGCGATGCCGGCACTGGTCGCGAATTATGGCTACCTGCGCGCCGAAGAGGACTCGCGCGACTGGGGCGGCGACGGCTATCTGAATCGACCGCTGGATCTTTTGGACTGGCTGAAAGCCAGCGGCCGCCTATGAGCGACATCCGCGTGTGGGCAGCGTTGATCGTTGGCATCGTGGTGGGCGCCCTGGCCGCCCTGTTGTGGCGGGCGCGCCGCGAGCAAGCGCTTCGCGTCGAGACGGAATTGTTGCGCGCACGGCTCAAGACCGAAGAGGTGTTGAGCGCGGAACGCGAACAGAGCTTGGTGCACGCCCGTGACCAACTGCAGGGCGTATTCGGCGAGCTCGCGCGCGAAAGCCTGCAAAGCAACAGCGAGGTGTTCTTGCAGCTCGCGCGCGAACGCCTGGCCCGGCAACAGTTGGATGCCTCCCAGGTATTGAAGGAGCGCGAGTCGGCCATCGAGTCGTTGGTCAAACCCATTCGCGAGGCCTTGGCCAAGACCGAGGCGCAGATACAGTCGATCGAACGCGACCGCATCGATTCCTTTGCAACCATCAAGGTGCAAATGGAGGTATTGGCGAGCGGCCAGAACCTGCTGTCGCGCGAAACGCGCAATCTCGTGAGCGCGCTGCGCCGCCCGGATGTGCGCGGGCAATGGGGCGAGATAACGCTGCGCCGCTTGGTCGAGCTGTCTGGTATGACCATGCATGTGGACTTCACGGAGCAGAAGCATGTCAAGACCGACACCGGGTCGATACGGCCCGACATGATCGTGCACATGCCCGAGCAGCGCGACATCGTCGTGGATGTCAAGACTCCGCTGGACGCCTACCTCGCGGCGGTGGAGGCTCAAGACGATACCGAGCGCAGCGCCCAATTGCGCCGGCACGCGCAAATCGTCGGCGCGCGGGTTCGCGAGCTGTCCTCGAAGCAATATTGGTCGCAATTCGAGCGCAGTCCGGATTTCGTCGTCCTGTTCCTGCCGGGCGATCAATTCCTGTCGGCGGCGCTGCAGGAAAACCCGGGTCTGATCGATGATTCGATGCGCCAAAACGTCATGCTCGCGACCCCTACCAGCTTGGTTGCGCTGTTGAAGGCGGTCTCGTACGGCTGGAAACAAACGGTCCTCGCAGACAATGCCGCCGAGGTGCGGCAACTGGGTGAAGAGATCTACAAGCGGTTGGCGGTTTTCGGCGAGCATCTGGGCAAACTGGGAAAATCTCTCGGCGGCAGCGTCGAGTCGTTCAACCGGGCGGTGGGCTCCCTGGAACAACAGGTGTTGCCGGCCGCGCGCCGCTTCGAGGGACTGGGTCTGCGGGTGAATCGCGAGATCGAACCCATCGAACCGGTGTCGAGCCTGACGCGCACGCCGCGCATCGATGCCGTACAGGACAACGGCGCGCTGGACTACGCCGCCGAAGACAATGACACCGGCGACGATGCCGACAATAACGCCGCCGACAACAACGTCGCGGAGCGCAATCCCGCCGATGAGCCAGGCCCTGAAAGAACTTGATGCGACGTATCGCGCGCGGGCCATCCCCATGGGATCGGCGCGCTACTGGAGCTGGCTGTTCGCCGCCGCGGCGGCGCGCGCGCCGCTTCTCGGGATCTATGCGCTGCTGGCCGAGTGGAATGCGCTGATGGATCCTGCGACGGAACACAGCGCGGCTCGCATCAAGTTGGAATGGTGGCAGGAAGAGATTCGCCGTCTCGCCGCCGGAGCCCCGGTGCACCCCATTGGGGTCTATCTCGCCTCACTGCCGCGCGCCGGCGAAGTCAGTTTCACCCCCCTGGCGCTGTCGATCGATGCGGCAGTCACTGAAACCGACGGCGCGCCGCTGGAACGCGCCGCAGATCTCGTGCCTCATGCCTGCGCCCTGCGTGCCTGCCCATTGTCGGTAGCATCCCGGCTCGCCACGGGCGATCTCGATGAGACGAGCTTGGAAGAGTGCACCAGGGCATTGGCGGTCGCTGACTATCTGTCTCGGTCGATACGCGACTACCCGCGCGAGGTGCGCTTCGGACGCATGCCGTTTGCGGTGGACGAGCTGCTGGCCGCAGGCATCGATAATGCAGGCCTATGCGCCGATCATCCGCCGGCAGAGTTGGCAGGCTACCTGCAACGGCTTCGAGAGCGCGCGGCGCAAAACTACGAAACCGCGTCGCAAGCGCTGCCCATTGCGCGCCGCTCCGAACAGCGGCACCTGTTGGTGCTGGCGGCACTGGGACTGAAGCAATTGAACAGAGGTGCGCCGACGCTCGGGTCGCCCGGCATGCGGGATATGCTGCTGGCCTGGTCGACGGCGCGGCGCGCCCATTGATACATAAAAGGACCCCATGATTCCCAGTGATTTCATCCCAGACCGCGAGCTGCTGAAGGGACGCGCAATTCTGATTACCGGAGCGGGCAGCGGACTCGGGCGGGCACTGGCCATCGAATGCGCGCGCGCCGGCGCCAGTGTGATCCTATCGGGACGCAACGGCGCCAAACTCGATCGCGTGTACGATGAAATCGAGGCCATGGGCGCCCCGCAGCCTGCGATCGCGGTGTTGGATTTGGCGATCGCCACGGCGGTGGATTACGACGGGCTGGCGCGCGTCATTGGCGAGGAATTCGGCAAACTGGACGGCCTCGTCCACGCCGCGGGTTTGCTGGGCGATCGCACGCCTCTCGAGCAATACGATGTGCCGACCTGGTGTAAGGTTTTGCACGTGAATCTGACCGCCCCCTTTATCCTCACGCAGGTCTTGCTGCCGAATCTGCGCAAGTCCGAGGACGCCTCGATCATCTTCGTCAGCAGCGGCGTGGTGAAGCAGTCTCGGCCGTTCTGGGGCGCCTACGCGGTATCGAAGACGGGATTGGAGTCGGTTCGCAGTATGCTGTCGGAGGAATTGGAGGGTGAGGCGAACATTCGCGTGAACAGCGTGAACCCCGGCCGGATGCGTACCGCCATGCGGGCGGCAGCCTATCCGGCGGAGGATCCGAACACGGTACCCACGGCGGAATCGGTCAGCGGTCCCTTTTTATACTTGCTGAGCGCGCGCGGCCGCGGTATTGATGGTCGGTTCATTGACGCGCAATAACATTCGAGCAATAACAATCGAGGACTCTTAAGGATGCACACAAGGAAACTCCATTCTGCGGCCCTGACGCTGTTGCTCTGCACCGGGCTTGCCGCGGCCGGAAACGCCGCCACGCCGCAGGCGCAGGCACGGCCGCTCGAGGGCGACTACGTCATTCGTGATTTCCACTTTGCATCGGGAGAAACCCTGCCCGAACTGCGCATGCACTACGCGTTTCTCGGCAAGCCGAAAAAAGATGCACAAGGGCGCGTCAGCAACGCGGTGCTGATCATGCACGGTACCGGGGGTTCCGGCCGCAGCCTGATCAACGAAAGATTCTCCGGCGTACTGTTCGGCAAGGGACAGCTGCTGGATGCCGAAAAATATTTCATCATTCTCCCCGACGGGATCGGTCACGGGAAATCCAGCAAGCCGAGCGACGCTTTGCGTGCGCACTTTCCGCAATACTCCTATCAGGACATGGTGGCCGCGCAGTATGCCCTGGTCACCAAGGGCCTCGAGGTGAACCACCTGCGGCTGGTCATGGGCACCTCCATGGGATGCATGCACACGTTCATGTGGGCAGAGGCCTATCCGGATTTCATGGACGCCTTGATGCCCCTCGCCTGCCTGCCGGTGCAGATTGCCGGGCGCAATCGGATATGGCGCGATCTGGCCATGGATGCGATTCGCAACGACCCGCAATGGCTGAAGGGCGACTATGTGACCCAACCCATCGCTGCCATGCGCACGGCGGCCGGGCTGCTGTTGATCGCCGGCAGCGCGCCGATTCAAATGCAAATCAGCCTCCCCACCCCGGAGGCCGCCGATGAATTCGTTCAAAAATACATTCAGCGCCAATTGGAAGATCTGGACGCCAACGATTTTCTGTACCAGGTCAACGCCTCGCGTGACTACGATCCATCGTCGGGACTGGAAAAGATCAAAGCGCCGCTGCTGCAAATCAATTCGGGCGATGATTTCATCAACCCGCCCGAACTCGGCATCGCGGAACGGGAAATCAAGCGCATCAAGGGTGGGCGCTTCGTGCTGCTGCAGGCCTCTGATCAAACTCACGGTCACGGCACGCACACCTGGGCCGTCGTTTGGCAGCAATATTTGGCGCAGTTGCTGGAGGCCTCCAAGGCCGCGCCGTAACGCAAAGCGGCAGCCGGCGTATTTTAAGCGAGGTCCGGCGCTTCTTGAGCGACGTCCGGCGCCGGCTTGGCGGCGTCGATCTCATTGATCAGCGCATTGCGTTCGCCGGCCAGCATGGCTCGGGAGTGGCCACGCGGCAAATCGTGGCCCAAATGCACGGGACCGAAGCGCACGCGCATCAAGCGGCTCACGATGATGCCGCGAGCGGCAAACCAATGGCGCACTTGCGCGGAACGGGTCGCGCGCGCCGTGACGGTGAGCCAGTGATTGAAACCCTCGCCATATTTGGCGTCCGCCTGCAGAATACTCATCGCCTCACCTTCACAGTCGGTGGCTGCGCGAAATTCCTCGACCAGCTCTTCCTTCAGCGGGCCGCGCATTCTCAAGACATAGTCGATCGTCAGTGCATGCACGCCTTGCGATACCCGGTGCGCCCACGACCCGTCGTCGGTGAGAATTTCCAGACCGCCGTCCACCGGCGGCATCGGTTGGATCGCGAGCCAGCGGCCCGACGAGCGCGGCAGCTTCAAGTGTTCAGCCGCACGTGAAGTCGCAGCTTTGAGGTCAAGACTCTCGCCCGGGGAGCGATGAAACAGAAGAACGCGCAGCTCCTTGACCGCCGGAGCATGCAACCTGACCGGGCGCCCATCCAAAGTGATGCGGTCTTTGGGCGTAAGCTTCGCGCCCAGCGCCGGCACTTCGCCGTTGACCTTCAGCCGAGCCTCGCGAATCCAACGTTCGACTTCGCGGCGTGAGCCAATGCCCGCAGCCGAGAGCAGCTTCTGCACGCGCTCACCGGGCGGTGAATCCTTTTGTGGCGACGCGGCCGACCGTGACTTGGGCCTAGGTTTGGGCTTAGGCGGTCGCGGTCGCATCAAGTCGAGTCGTCTTGAGCACCACTTGCTACCAGCCCTTGAGTCCGCGGCGCGGCGCTTTCGCCGGACGGCTCTTCATCATCCTCGGCCTGCGGCTCAACCTCCGCAGCGGCGTCCAGCGGGCCTTCAGCGTCCGTCAAGACCTGGGCGTCCGCACCGGGCAACGTCAGCTGCACACGCAGATCTTCGAGTTCCTTCAGCTGTACCAGGGTGGGCAGATCATCCAGCTTCTTCAAACTGAAGTAATCGAGAAATTCCCGCGTGGTACCCAGCAACTCAGGCTTGCCCGGCACGTCGCGGTGACCGACGACCCGGATCCAATTCCGCTCGTGCAAGGTCTTGATGATGTTCGGGTTGACCGCGACGCCGCGAATTTGCTCGATTTCGCCGCGCGTGATCGGCTGTCGATAGGCGATCAAGGCCAGCGTCTCGAGCAGCGCGCGCGAATATTTCGCAGGCCGCTCCTGCCACAAGCGGGCCACGGGCGGTGCGACCGCCGCCCTGATTTGAATTCGATAGCCGCTGGCCACTTCAAGCAACTCCAGGCCGCGCGTTTCGTACTCTTCGGTGAGCGCGCCGAGCGCACCCTTGACTTCGTCCGCGACCGATCCGTCACGCTCGTCGAAGACGCTCGTCAGCTCTTCCACCGTCAGCGGCCTGCCGGCTGCGAGCAGGGCTGCTTCGACCACATTCTTCACGTATTGATGGTTCATTTAGTTCTCGCGAGATCATCGTTGGCGGCGTTGTCGTCGGCAACCAGCGACAGGTGCCGAGCCGGATTGCCCAGGCGCACGTGCAGTGGCGCGTAGGCCTCCGATTGAACTATTTCGATCAACCCCTCACGCAATAGTTCCAAGATCGCCACGAACGTCACCGTCACACCACGGCGACCCTCTTCGGCGGTAAACAGGCGCACGAAATCGACGAAGGCGTTGGACTGCAGCAAGGACATCACATCGGTCATTCGCTGACGCACGGACAAGGGTTCGCGCTGCACGTGGTGGTGCGCAAACATGTCGCTTCGCGACAGCACGTCTTGAAAGGCAATCAACATTTCCTGCAGCGTCACCTGCGGCGCAATGCGCACAACCTTGCGGTCGACAAGTTCGGCCGAGGCCACCCAGGTATCGCGCTCCAGCCGCGCCATGCGGTCGATTCCCTCGGCTGCGCGCTTGAAGCGCTCGTATTCTTGGAGGCGCCGCACCAGTTCGGCACGAGGATCCGCTTCGTCCGCCGCCTCGTCGCTGCCGACCCGCGGCAGCAGCATGCGCGATTTTACTTCAGCCAGCGTCGCCGCCATGAGCAGGTATTCGCCCGCCAATTCGAGTTGCAGCACCTGCATCAACTCGATATAGCGCATGTATTGGCGGGTGATTTCCGCAATCGGAATGTCGAGAATATCGAGGTTCTGCCGCCGGATCAGATACAGCAGCATGTCGAGGGGCCCTTCAAACGCCTCGAGAAATACCTCTAGGGCTTGCGGCGGAATGTACAAGTCTCGCGGCATCTCGATAATAGGCTGCCCCTCCACGACCGCAAACGGCATTTCGCCTTGAGCCGGCGCAATTTTAGCTGGCGGCGAGGGCGACGCACTCTGCACCAACGTCAATTCAGGTTTCATCTGTAATCCATTGCCATAGCTTGTCGGACCGCATCCAGCGTGTCGCGTGCCACCGTCCGCGCCCGCTCGCACCCCTCGGCGATGATACCGCGTACCAGGTCCGGATTCTCCTCGAACTCTTGCGCGCGCTTGGCAATGCCGGACACCTCCTCCACGACCTTCTCGATCAGCGGCGCCTTGCACTCCAAACAACCGATTCCCGCGGAACGGCAGCCTTTCTGAACCCAATCCAAAGTCTCGGCAGTCGAATAGATTTTGTGCAGATCCCACACAGGACATTTCTCCGGATCACCCGGATCGGTGCGCCGCACGCGGGCCGGATCGGTTTGCATGGCCTTGAGTTTCTTCACGATCGAGTCCGTGTCCTCGCGCAGGCCGATCGTGTTGCCGTAGGACTTGGACATCTTGCGGCCGTCGAGTCCCGGTACTTTGGGCGTCGCGGTCAGCAGTGCCTCTGGTTCGGGCAGTATCGCTATACCGGCGCCTTCGAGAAATCCCAAAAGACGATCGCGATCCGCGACCGTGAGACGGGCATTCGCCTCGACCAGGGCGCGTGCCTTCGCCAGCGCATCCGCATGGCCCTTCTCCTGAAACTCTTTGCGCAGCGCTCGATACATCGCGGAGTTTCGCGTGCCCAAGCTCTTGATGGCCTTTTCCACCTTTTGCTCGAATTCCGGCTCCCGCCCATAGATGTGATTGAAGCGGCGCGCGACTTCGCGCGTGATCTCCACATGCGCCACCTGGTCTTCGCCGACCGGCACGTACTGCGAGCGGTACAGCAGGATATCCGCGCTCTGCAGCAGGGGATAACCGAGAAAACCGTAGGTGCTCAAGTCATGATCGGCAAGCTGCTCCTGCTGATCCTTGTACGAGGGCACGCGTTCCAACCAGCCTAAGGGCGTGATCATGGACAGCAACAAATGCAGCTCAGCGTGCTCGGGCACCTTCGACTGGATGAACAGTGTGGCAACCCCGGGATTGAGGCCGGCAGCCAACCAATCGATGACGATGCTCCACGTGTACTCCTCGAGCTTGGAAGTATCTTCATAGCCGGTGGTCAGTGCATGCCAATCCGCCACGAAGAAATAGCATTCGTATTGATACTGAAGCTCGATCCAATTCTTCAGGGCACCGTGATAGTTCCCCAAATGCAGCTGCCCCGTGGGGCGCATGCCGGACAACACGCGTCGATTTTGTATGGGACCGCTCATGCCGCAGGTCCAACCATCAACACGTGGATGAGCTGACCCGCGGCCCTGTAGGCGGGAACGAGCAGCCAGCTGAACAGCCCCAGCACCGATAGGCCCACCACGATGAGCATGCCGACGGGTGCCAACCTCTCGTAGCGCGCGCCCAGCCGAGGCGGCAGAAAACCCGCGAGCACGCGGCCGCCGTCGAGCGGCGGAATCGGCAGCAAATTGAAAATCGCCAGCAGCACATTAGCGAGGATACCTGCCTGAGCCATGAGCACCAGCCAGTGATTCAAGGTCGCGTCGCCCTTGATGCGGACTACGGCGGCCAATACTGCGCACCAAAAGAGCGCCATGAACAGATTCGCCGCTGGCCCGGCCAAGGCCACCATCACCAACGCCAGACGCGGCCTGCGCAGCGCGCTGGTTGCGACCGGCACCGGTTTGGCCCAGCCGAACAGCGGCATTCCGAGCGCCAGGAGTACTCCAGGAATGATGATGGTTCCAACAGGATCTACATGGCGCAGCGGGTTCAAGCTCAGGCGCCCGAGCAGCTCGGCAGTGCGATCGCCGAAGTATCGTGCCATCCAGCCATGCGCCACTTCGTGCAGGGTGACGGCGTACAGAACCGGAATTGCCCAGATCGAGATAGTGCTAAGAAATCCACTTAGAAGTCTACTTAAATCCAATGCTTGCACTCGTTATTTGAAGTAATTACGAGCCCGTCTGCCCGCATTGCCGCGGCATTATACGGTGACCGTTGCCGCAAAGGGGCTGACATCACCGCGACCTTGGCGAAGTACGATGGCACGGTCACCGGACAAATCAATGACAGAGGTGGGCGTCAGACCGCAATTGCCGCCATCTAAAACCAGATCGACGCTGTGCTCGAGCTTGTCGTAGATCTCCTTCGCATCGGTGCGCGGCAAGTCTTCGCCGGGCAGGAGCAGCGTTGAGCTCATCACCGGCTCTCCCAGCTCGCTCAGCAACATCGCGGTGACCGGGTGATCGGGTACCCGCAATCCGATGGTGCCCCGCCTTTCGTGCTTCAAGCGACGCGGGGTCTCACGCGAGGCCTTGAGCAGAAAGGTGTACGGCCCTGGCGTGTGCGCGCGCAGCAGCCGGTACTGCCAATTGTCCACCATTGCGTACTTGCCGACATCCGCGAGATCGCGGCACACCAGCGTGAAATGATGATTCCGGTCCGTTTGACGAATGTCGCGGATGCGTTCGAGCGCGGCCTTATCGCCGATATGACAGCCGAGCGCGTAACAGGAATCGGTGGGATACACGATAACCCCGCCGCGACGCAAGGCTTCAACCGCCTGGCGCACATAGCGGCGCTGCGGGGAGACCGGATGCAGTTGCAGGTAGATGCTCATCCCGTCGGCTATGATACCTGGATGAGTCAACTCCTCGAGTGGTCGCCCCTGATCGTATTTTTCGTCGCGTTCAAGGTCCTGGATATCTACTGGGCCACCGCGGCACTGATGATCGCTTGCGTGCTGTTATTGGTGGTCAATCGGGTGCGCACGGGCAAATTCAAAACCATGCACATCATCACCGCCGCGGTCGTGCTGGTTCTGGGCACCGCAACCCTGTTGCTGCACGACAAGCGTTTTATTCAGTGGAAACCGACCGTGCTGCTGGCGCTGACCTCGATCGCGTTCCTGGGCAGCTTAGGAATCGGCAAGCAACCTCTGGTTCGCCGCATGCTCGAGGCCGTTTTCGATGAACCCTTGAAAATCTCCACGCGTACCTGGCAGCTCATCAACTCCGTCTGGGTCGTATGGTTTGCGTTGCTGGCGGTTGCCAATATTTATGTGGCCCGCCATTTCGCAGAAAGCGTCTGGGTGAATTTCAAAGTTTTCGGCATCAGCGTGGCCACGATGATTTTCCTCATACCGCAAGTCCTCTGGCTGAGCGGAAAGACCACCCAAGTCCCGCCGACGCCGGCGCCCGCGCCCGCGCTCGCGCCCAGTCGCACGCAGCGCCTGCGCGAGCGACTGGAGAGCCGTTTTGCTCCCGCCCAACTTGACGTGGAGGACGAAAGTCACCTCCACGAAGGTCATGCCGGCGCGGCGGGCGGGCAAAGCCATTTCCGCATACGGATCGTGTCCGAGTCCTTTCGCGGCATACCCTCCCTGGCTCGGCATCGACTGGTCTACGCCGCGGTCGATGATCTTTTAAAGACCGATATTCACGCGCTCGCGATCGAAGCCCTGCCTCCCGACTGACGTCCACAGGCACCGAATTGCTGCGATGCAGTAAATCAGTCTGCACGCTCAAAAAAGCATCAAAAATTGGTGAGATCGCATTGTTGAGGCTAAACTGCCGCCCCCGGGCGCGTCGGCCGAATGGCCATAGTCGCTTTTTTTTTGTGTAGAGGACCCAAATGAGCCAATTCTCGAGTACACCGTGGATTCGTATCGCCACCGTGGCCGCATTCGCGTTAGTAATGACGGCATGCGGAAAAGGCCAGCCGGCAGCGACCCCCGCACCAACCGACAAGGCGGCGGCCCCCGCGCCCGCGCCGGTTGCCACCATCGATGGCACGCCGATTACGCGGCTGGAATACGAAATCTATTTGAAGAGCTTATTGCAAGGCCGGCCGACTACTGAACTGACCGCCGAACAGCGCGGCCAGGTACTGGATGAGTTGATCAACATGCAGTTGCTGGCATCGCAGGGCTTGAAAGACGGCGTTGATAAGGATCCGGATGTCGCCGGCCGCCTCGACGTGGTGCGCATGCGCGTGCTGGCAGATTCGGAGTCGCAGAAATATTTGAAGGACAAAGAACCGACCGACGCGGAATTGCACGCTGAGTATGACACGGCCATTCAATCCATGGACAAGACCGAGTACCACGCGAGGCATATCCTGGTCGCGACCAAGGATCTGGCCGATCAGGTCATCAAGAAGGTCAAAGGCGGCGCCAAGTTCGAGGACGTGGCCAAGGCCCAGTCGACGGATGGTTCCAAGGCCAATGGCGGCGACCTCGGTTGGTTCACGCTCACGCGCATGGCCAAACCTTTCGGTGACGCTGTGAAGACTCTGAAAAAGGGCGAAATGACGCAAGAGCCGGTGCAGACGCAGTTCGGCTGGCACGTCATCAAGCTTGAAGACACGCGCGAAACAACACCGCCGCCGTTCGAGCAGGTCAAGCAGCAGGTCAACAACGGCGCGATCCAAAAGAAGCTTCAAGCGTATGTGGATAGCCTGAAGAAGACCTCCAAGATCGAAAAGACGCTGTAAGTCAGCTTCAAGTGACGACGTAGCGGATTCAGACGAATCCGCTACGTTTTCAGCAGTTTCAGAAACGCAGCTTCATCGAGTATCGGGACGCCGAGCTGCTCTGCCTTCTTGAGTTTGGATCCCGCCTCCGCACCCGCCACCACATAGTCGGTTTTTTTCGACACGCTGCCGCTCACTTTCCCGCCCCGTTGCACGATGGCCTCGGCCGCCTCATCTCGAGTCAGCGATTGAAGCGTACCGGTCAGCACGAAGGTCTTGTCGCGTTGCGCCGCGCTCGCACTGAGCGGCGCCGGCGGCGGCCAGGTTATCCCGGCCGCCAACAGCCGATCGAGCACGGCGGCGTTGTCCGGATCGCGCAAGTACGCCGCCACCTGCTTCGCAACCACCGGTCCCACATCGGGGACGCGTTGGATTTCCTCCTCGGAGGCGCGGCGCAATACCGCCAACTGCGGAAAATATTGCGCGAGCGCCAGTGCCGTGGCCTCGCCGACGTCCCGTATGCCGAGCGCGTAGAGAAAACGCGGCAGCGTGGTGTGTTTTGCGTTCTCGATCGCGGACTGAAGTTTTTGCGCCGACTTCCCGCCCATGCGCTCCAATGCCGCAAGCTGCTCTGTGCGCAGCGAGAAAAGATCCGCCGGCGTCCGGGTCCAATTGCCGTCGACGAGCTGCTCCACCAGCTTGTCGCCGAGCCCGTGAATGTCCATGGCGCGACGCGAGGCGAAATGCTGGATCTCCCCCTTGCGCTGCGCCGCGCAGATGCGCCCGCCGCTGCAGCGCGCGACCGCCTGATCGGCTTCGCGCACCACCGGCGAGCCGCATATGGGGCATTTGCTCGGCAGCTCGATTAGGGGCGGCTCTGGCTTGCCTCTGCGCTCCGGCAGCACCCGCGCCACCTCCGGTATGACATCGCCGGCGCGGCGGATGACGACGGTGTCGCCCACGCGCACGTCTTTGCGGGTCAATTCGTCCATGTTGTGCAGCGTCGCATTGCTCACCGTGACGCCGCCGACAAACGTCGGCTCGAGGCGCGCGACGGGCGTCAAGGCGCCCGTGCGGCCCACCTGAAACTCAATGCCGCGCACCACGCTCAAGGCTTCCTCGGCGGCAAATTTATGCGCTATGGCCCAGCGCGGCGCGCGCGAGATGAATCCCAGCTTGCGCTGCAGTTCCACATCGTCCACCTTGTAGACCACACCGTCGATTTGGTACGCCAGGCTTGAACGTGCCGCACCCATTTCCCGGTAGTATTCGAGGCAGCCTTCGATCGATTCGACGACCGTGGACTGCGGACAAATCTTAAAGCCCAAGCGGCGCAATTCCTTCAATGTCTCGCTATGTCGCGGCGGGAGCTCGCCGCCCTCGATGATCCCAATTCCGTAGATGAACAGGTCCAATGGACGCGCCGCAGTCATTCGCGGATCGAGCTGCCGCAAGCTGCCCGCGGCGGCGTTGCGCGGATTGATGAGGCTTTTTTCACCGCGAGCTGCGGCTTCTTCATTGAAGCGCTTGAAGCCCTTCAATGGCATGAATACCTCGCCGCGCACTTCAAGCACACGCGGCACATTGCCGCCGCGCAGCTTCAGCGGCAGCGCCTTGATGGTCCTCAAGTTCTGAGTGACATCCTCGCCGGTTTCGCCGTCGCCGCGCGTCGCACCCTGCACAAAGACGCCGTTTTCGTAACGCGCGCTGATGGCCAAGCCATCCAGCTTCGGCTCGGCCGAGTAGCGTATGGCGCCGGTCTGAGAGAGCCGTTCGCGAATGCGGCGGTCGAAGTCGCGCACCTCATCGTCGCTGAATGCGTTGTCCAAGGACAGCATCGCGACTCGATGCTTCACGGCGCCGAATGCGGAAATCGGCGCGGCGCCTACCCGCATGGTCGGCGAATCGGGAACCAGCAGCTGCGGAAACTCGAGTTCGAGTGCCCGCAGCTCCAGCATGAGCCGATCGTACTCGGCGTCCGGAACTTCAGGATCATCGAGAGCGTGATAGCGGTAGTTATAGCGCTCCAGCAGCTCCCGCAATTCCGTGGCTCGTGCCACCGCCTTTTGAGGCGGGCCGGCTGATTTCTCCGGGCACACTGGGCAGGTTCCTTAAGCTACGCTCGGGGCAACGATGCCTGGAAGCGCGCAACATCGTCGCGCAGCGCCGCGACGCGCTGCGGTGATAGCGGCATGCCCTTCGAGTCTTGAACCATCCCGGCCAGTTCCTGCGCCAAGCCGCGCGCCGCGCCCAGCAACTCATCAATGGTACGCAGCGGCTCGACGGGCCCTGGCAGGACCGCGAAGAGCGTGACTCCCCGAAACTCCTCCGCGGACATTCGCGTGACATCGAACGTACCGGGTTCAATCAAGCTGGCAACGCAAAACAAACTGCGGCCGTCGACATGCCGGCGATGGAATACCTGGTAGCGTCCGTAGGCCAGGCCATGCAATTCCAGCGCCGCGAGCAACGCAGCGCCGGACCAGCGTGCCTCTCCGGCAGCGCACACCCGCACCGTGACAATCTTTTGCTGCTCGGTCGCGTTAGGCGTCTGCGCGGGCGCGGCCGAACTTCGATCACTGGGCTCGGGCAGAAGCGTCGGCACGCGGCCGGTTACGGGCGTGATCGCCGAAGGTTCATGCGCAGACGAGCGTGCAGGCACCAGATCGGCATCAACCATCATGGGCCCGTCCAATACCGGAACGCGGTCGTAGTCCTGAGTACGGATACTCAAGGGTTCAAAAGGTGGCACGCCCCAGTCGCGCCGCGTAGCCGGTGCCTCCTCGGCATTTGCCTCTGCCTCAGCCTCGGCCGCCTCAACCCCAGCTTCAGCCTCCGGCGGCGCGTTGTCGGCGTACGTTTCGCTGCGCAACGCGGCAGCCGGGGTCATCTCGCGCAGCGCGGGGTTTCCCGGAGCCTGCAGAGATCTCCGCCGGCCCCACCACCAGATGCCGGCGAGCAACACCAGACTCAAGGCCAACAGTATCGAACGCAGCTCGGCAGCCATGTGACTTTCGCGCTACATCGCCGCCATGCGCACGGCCTCATCGACATCGACCGACACCAGGCGCGAGACGCCGGGCTCGTTCATGGTGACGCCGACCAGCTGCGAGGCCATCTCCATGGTGCTCTTGTTATGGGTGATGAATATGAACTGTACGCTGCGCGACATGTCGCGGACGATATCGCAGAATCGCCCCACGTTGTTCTCATCGAGCGGAGCGTCCACTTCGTCCAGCAGGCAAAACGGCGCGGGATTCAGGTCGAAAATGGCGAATACCAGGGCCACGGCCGTGAGCGCCTTCTCGCCGCCCGAGAGCTGGCTGATGGTGCTGTTCCGCTTGCCCGGCGGACGCGCCATGACCGATACGCCGGCCGCCGTCGAGTCCTCGCCCGTCAACTCAAGATAGGCATGACCGCCGCCGAAAAGACGGGGGAATTTCTCTTTCAAGCCGGCGTTCACGCGATCGAAGGTGTCCTGGAAACGGGTGCGGGTCTCCCGATCGATTTTGCGCATCGCCGACTCGAGCGTTTCCAAGGCGTCGGTCAAATCCTTGCACTGCCGATCCAAGTACTCCTTGCGTTCCGACTGCTCCTTGAACTCTCCGATGGCCGCCAGATTGACCTGGCCCAATCGCTCGATCTTGCCCTTGGTCTCCTCGAGCTGCGACTCCCAGACATCCACGGTCGCATCTTGCGCAATTTGCGCGGCCAGCGCCTCGAACTCGTAATTCGTAGCGGTAAGCTGCTCGGCAACGCCTTCGCGGCGCACGCGCACTTGTTGTGCCGCCAAGCGCGCTTCATCCAGGCTGGTCCGGGCCGCGTCCAGGCGCAGATCCACGGCCATTCGGGCTGAATCGTGCTCGCGCAATAAAGCGTCCAATTCGTCGCTGGCAATTCTCGCCGCCCGCAATTCCGCGTCGACCTCCGCGCGCAGCCGCAACTCGCGCTCCAGCTGCAATTGCGCCTCGGCCAGCGGCGCCTCGCCCTCCGCCAATTGCCCGACCAACTCGAGCCGGCGGGTTTCCAAATCCTCCAGCTGCTTCTCGAGGCGCGCCTGTGTGGTGATCAAAGCCGCGTGCGAGGAACGCCGTGATTCCACTTGTACCGCCAAGTCGCGCGCATGCTGTTGCGCCGCTGCGGCCGCCGCCCTCGCGTCGCTCAACGCGCTACGCATCCGCTCGCGTTCCTGCTCAAGATCCATTCGCTGCGGCTCGAGCTCGGCGAGCGCGTCGATGGCCGTTTCCATCCGGCCGCGCGATTCGCGCAGCTCGGTTTCGCTGCGTGACAGCTCGGTGCGCACGTCGTCAAGCTCCGTTTCGAGCTGATCCAAACGCCGCGCCGCATCTTCGGTGCGGGCCTGCGCCGCATGCAGTTCCGCACGCCGATCGACATGCTCGCGGTGCAGCCGGTTCACTTCGGTTTGAAGTCGCTCGCGGCGATCTTCGTGCTCGCGAGCACGCTCGCGAGTTGCTTCCAGCCGAGCTTCGAGCTCCTTGACTTCGTTTTCCAACCCGTCAACCTGCGTGCGGATTTCGCGCAAGCTCTCCTCGCGCTCAATCACGCCGGTGTGCGGATCGGCATCGCGCGACACTCGCAGCCAATCCTGGCCCAACCAAATTCCGTCGCGAGTCACCACGGACTCGCCGACCTTGAGCTGGTGGCGCAGCTGCAGTGCTTCGGGCAGGGTCGCGGCCGTATACACCGGCGACAGCACCGATGCGAGCACGCTCGCGCCCTGCACTTTCGCCTGCAGCGATGCGGCATGGCGCACGGCGCCTGAGGGCGCAGAGGTGCTGACAACGGCCAAATATCCGCCGTCAAAGCTCGCCAGCAAATCCGTGACGCTCTCCAAGCCGTCGACGCAGACCGCTTCCAGGTACGATCCCAGCACGGTCTCGACGGCGCGCTCCCAACCCTTATCCACGCGCAACTGCTGTGCGACCCGTGGCATTCGGTCAAGCGACTGGGACTTGAGCCACTGCGTAACCTTCCCCGACGCTTTGCCCAGCGCCGCCTGCTGCAGCGCCTCGGTCGAAACCTGCTCGCCCTGTGCCTGCTGCAATCGCGTACGCAGGGTATTGAGCGCCTGGCTGTGCTCGCGCTCGCGCTCGCGGGTGGCCGATATCTCCGACAGCAGTTCTTGCAGTTCGGCAGCGGCCTTCTCGCCTGCGCTGTGCGCGATTTCGGCCCGCTGCGTCAATGTCTCCAACGCCACCGGCGGCTGCAATTGCGCAAACGCAGCTCGTTCTGTCTCCTGGCGCTCCTGCTGCTGTAGCAGCCGCCGCTGCTGGCTCTCCAACTGTTCGATGCGGGCACGCTCGACCTGCGTCTCGCGCTGTCCTGAGGCCACCGCCTGCGCGTGGTTGTCCCAAGTCTGCTGCCACGATGCCAGCGCCAGTTCGCTGCTGTCGAGAGACTGGGAGGCAATTCTTTCCCGATCGTGAGCCGCGTCGAGTGCCGGAATCATGGTCGAGAGTTCCAGCGACAGCGATTCCAACTGAACACGGTCGAGTTGCACCACCCGGGCGAGCTCGGCAGCCTGCGAATCGATTTGCTCCAAGTCAGAGTGCTGCCGCTGGCGCAGCTCGCGCGCGTACTCGATGCTTTGCTCGATCCGCGTCACCTCGGCGCCTGCTTCATAGAAGCGAGCCTGGGTCGCACTCAGTGCGTCGGCCTTCGACGATTGATCGGCACGAACGCGTTCGATCTGCGCTTCGGCTTCGCGCAGATCCGCGAGCACGCTTTGCATGGCTGTCTCGCAGCTCGAGGTGGCTGCATCGCGCGTGCCGGCCTCGAGATCGAGACTCTGCAGGCGCAATACCAGCAATTCCGCAAACAGCTTGCGCTCATCTTCCTTGAGCGTCTGATAGCGCCGCGCGGTGGCCGCTTGGCGCTGCAAGTGGCGAATCTGCTTGTCCACCTCTTCGCGCAAATCGTTCAATCGGTCCAAGTTCTCACGGGTATGGCCGATGCGGCTTTCGGTTTCGCGCCGCCGTTCCTTATAGCGTGAAATACCCGCCGCTTCTTCCAGGAACGCGCGCAAATCATCGGGCCGCGCCTCAATGACCCGCGAAATCATGCCTTGCTCGATAATGGCGTAGCTGCGGGTTCCCAGTCCGGTGCCGAGAAACAGCTGCGTGATGTCCTTGCGCCGCACTTTAAGGCCGTTGATGAAATAATCGGAAGTTCCATCGCGGCTCACCGCGCGGCGCAGCGCCACTTCGTTATAGTTCGCATAGGGCCCGCCGATCTTGCCCTCGGAATTATCGAACACCAGCTCCACCGATGCGTTGCCCAAGGGTTTGCGGGATGCGGAGCCGTTGAAGATGACGTCGGCCATCGATTCGCCGCGCAAGTGCTTTGCCGAGATCTCCCCCATCACCCAGCGAACCGCGTCGATGATGTTGGATTTGCCGCAGCCATTGGGTCCCACGACACCCGTCAGGCTGCTCGGAAAGGTGACGGTCGTGGGATCGACAAACGATTTGAAGCCGGCAATTTTGAGTTTCGTTAAGCGCATTGTTTCAGTGACCCTTCAATTCCTGCCGGCCTGGACTTCAGGTGTCGTGGGCCACTAGTGGCGCGTAGTGTAAAGTAAACGTCACACAGGTAAAGATCGCGGCCCAATTTCTCCATGACTGAACCGAACACTCGCCTCGAAGTTTTCAGCAATCCCGCGCCGGAGCGGGACTACACCATACGCATGAGCATTCCGGAATTTACCTGCCTCTGCCCGAAGACCGGCCAACCGGACTTCGCCACGCTGGAGCTCGAGTACGTGCCGAACGAGCGCTGCGTAGAATTGAAATCCCTAAAACTCTATATCTGGTCATTCCGCAGCCGCGGTGCCTTCCATGAGGCGGTAACCAACGAAATTTTGCAGGATCTGGTGGCGGCGACCTCACCCCGGTTTATGCGGATTTTGGCGAAATTCAACGTGCGCGGCGGCATTTACACCAGTGTGGTGGCCGAACACAGGGCCGAAGATTGGGTCCCCCCGACCCCCGTGACCCTCCCGTAGCGATTTTGGCCTACCGGGGCCTTGGTGGGCTCGCTCCCGACTGTGGAGGATTTGCTTCCCAATCATAGGCTTAAGATAAGAAAATATGTTTTGCGCGCGCCCTGTACAGGCCTGAATGCGTCGGTATAATCGCGCGCTCTTTCGTTAGGAGGCGGAAAACTAAAATGCCCTCGAAGAAACCCAATAAAGCGGCTAAGCGGCCAGGTAAGGCGACACCTAAAAAAGCGGCTCGTAAAGCAGCCGCTCCCAAAAAGGCGGTGCGGCCGCCGACGAAAGCAAAGCCCATCGCCACATCGAAGGTAACAGTGAAACCGACCAAACCCGCAATGAAACCGGTGAGCGCAAAAGTTGCGATCGCCAAAACACCGCACGCGAAGCCTGCCGCGCCGAAGCCCGCCGCGCTCAAGCCCGTACCAACGCCCGTCGCGTCAAAGGCCAGCACCAACGGCGAGAAGATCGCGCCGATCAGATTCGACCCTCGACCGCTCGTGATGCCGCGCATGCTGCAAAATGACGAGGACGGCGACGCCGAGAGTTCCGTGTCGGCAAGCCTGCTGGCAGGCCCGCGCAATGTGAAGCCGTATATTGCCCGCCGCGGCGAGCAGTACATGAACAAGGAGCAGTTGGAGCATTTCGCCCGCATCTTGCAGAACTGGAAACGCGACCTCATGGTGGAAGTCGATCGCACCGTGCTGCACATGAAGGACGAGGCGGCCAATTTTCCTGATCCGAACGACCGAGCCACGCAAGAGGAAGAGTTCAGCCTCGAGCTTCGAACGCGCGACCGCGAACGCAAGTTGATCCGCAAGATCGATGAGGCGCTGAAGCGCATTGAAGACGGTTCCTATGGCTATTGCTTGGAAACCGGCGAAGAAATAGGCATCAAGCGATTGGAGGCCCGGCCGGTCGCGACCTTGTCCGTGGAGGCCCAGGAGCGGCGCGAGCGCCGGGAAAAGCAGTACGGCGACCGCGACGACCGGTACCGATAGGAGCCAGGCTCCCGGTCCTGCGCAGCCCTACATAGGACGGTTCGCACCGACACCGTCGGGCGATCTGCACCTAGGCTCTCTTTACACGGCGGTAGCCAGCTATCTGGACGCGCGCGCGCACGGCGGCCGCTGGCTGCTGCGCATTGAGGATCTCGATAGACCTCGGGAGGTTTCCGGATCTGCGGCCGGCATTCTGCGCACCCTCGAGCTGTTCGGCTTCGAATGGGACGGACAGATCATTCGCCAGCATGAGCGGGGCGAGCTTTACGAGGCGGCGCTGCAAAAGCTCGCAGCGAGAAACCTGACATTTGCGTGTTCTTGCAGCCGATTGCAATTGGAAGATGATCTTCGCTACGCGGGCACATGCCGCGAGCGCGCGGTCGCTCAAGGAACGCAGACCGCGATCCGGCTGCGAATCGAGCCTGGCTACATCACTTTCAAGGATCGCATTCAGGGCACCTTCCGCCAGGACGTATCCGCCGCTGTCGGGGACGTCATCTTAAGGCGGCGCGATCAAATTTTTGCCTATGTGCTGGCAGTCGTGGTCGACGACGCCGCGCAGGGAATCACCCATATCGTCCGCGGCGCGGATCTCTTGGACAACACACCCCGTCAAGTTTACCTGCAGCGGCTTCTAGGGCTGGCCGAACCGCACTATGCGCACGTACCGGTGCTCACGGAAGCGGACGACAGCAAACTGGCCAAATCGCGGCGCAGCGTGCATTTGAGTGCCGCGTCGCCGCTGGCGCAGCTGCTGGCCGTCTTTTCCTTGTTGGGGTTGGCCCCGCCCGCGTCGCTTCGGTCGGCGGCTATTGCCGAAGCCTGGGCCTGGGGGATGGGGCAATGGAGCACTCAAAAGGTGCCAAGACGTCTCAATTTGCGTGTAAGCGACTAATAACCCTAAAGAAAAATGCCGATTTGCCTTAGCGCTGCATTGCGCTATTCTTGAGGTGGTAGGTCCCATTGATCAAACGTGGACTGGCGCGAACCGGCATCCTCCGGTGGTGCCGGCCAACACGAGCGAGGAGCCCCATGAGCGAACCGCGAGTGATTAAGAAATATCCGAATCGACGACTCTATGACACGGTCGAAAGCCGGTACATCACCTTGGCTGACGTCAGGCGCCTGGTCCTCGAGAGGATAGAATTCATCGTCGTCGACAAGAAAAACAGTGCCGACATTACGCGCAGTATCTTGCTGCAGGTCATTGCCGAACAGGAGCATCTGACCGAGCCGATCTTGAGCCAGGAATTCATGGTCGGCGTGATTCGCTCCTACGGCACCAGTTTGCAGGGCCAGGTGAGCCCGCATTTGGAACAGAGCCTCAAGCAGCTCTTGAGCCAGCAGCCGTCACCTCAGCTTCGCGAGCGGGTCAAGACCGCGCCGCCGGGTGAACCGCCCCGTCCGCGGTCAGCGCCGAATCCACTTCGCGACGGCTAGTCGCTGCGGCGCGCAGCGGGCTTGAAGACAAGCCCACCGCGCCCGAACATTTTAAGCTGCGTCGACGTTGCGCATGGACAGGCGCACACGTCCCTGGCGATCCACCTCGAGTACCTTGACGCGCACGACATCGCCCTCCTTGAGCTTGTCGCCCACGCGTTCGACGCGCTCCTCGGAGATCTGCGAAATGTGCACCAGGCCATCGCGGCCGGGGAGAATGGTCACGAACGCACCGAAATCCATGAGGCGCGCGACCTTGCCTTCGTATATCCGACCCACTTCGACGTCGGCGGTGATCAGCTCGATGCGGCGCTGCGCCTCGCGGCCCGCGGCGCCCTGCACCGAAGCGATCTTCACCGTACCGTCATTCTCGATGTCGATGGAGGTGCCGGTCTCCTCGGTGATCTGCCGAATCACCGCACCGCCTTTGCCGATCACATCGCGGATCTTCTCGGGATCGATTTTCAGCGTGATGATGGTCGGCGCCCACTCGGACATGTTCTCGCGCGGCTTGGAGAGCACCTTGTTCATCTCGCCCAAGATGTGCAAGCGGCCGTCGCGCGCCTGGTCCAATGCCACTTTCATGATCTCGCGCGTAATGCTCGTGATCTTGATGTCCATCTGCAGCGCCGTTATGCCGTCCTTGGTGCCGGCAACCTTGAAATCCATATCGCCCAAGTGATCTTCGTCGCCCAAAATATCCGTCAATACTTGGAATCGCGAACCCTCCTTCACCAGGCCCATCGCGACGCCGGCGACCGGCGCCTTGATCGGCACGCCCGCATCCATCAGGGCGAGGCTGGTGCCGCACACCGAGGCCATCGAGCTCGAGCCGTTCGA
This sequence comes from Steroidobacteraceae bacterium, assembly GCA_035643995.1. Taxonomy (GTDB): domain Bacteria; phylum Pseudomonadota; class Gammaproteobacteria; order Steroidobacterales; family Steroidobacteraceae; genus Bog-1198. The sequence continues at coordinate 25,787 of DASQPK010000178.1, forward strand.
TTCAAGAATTTCCGAGACCACCCGGATCACGTACGGGAATTTCTCGACACCCGGCATCACGGCTTTGACGCCGCGCTTGGCTAGGTTGCCGTGACCGATTTCGCGGCGTTTCGGCGAGCCCATCATGCCGGTCTCGCCGACGCTGAAGGGAGGAAAATTGTAGTGCAGCATGAAGGGCTCTTTCTTCTCGCCCATGAGGCCGTCGATGATCTGCGCATCCCGCCCGGTTCCCAACGTCGTCACGACCAGAGCCTGGGTCTCTCCTCGGGTGAACAACGCCGAACCGTGAGTTCGCGCGAGCACGCCGGTGCGGATATTGATGGCGCGCACCGTCTTGGTGTCGCGGCCGTCGATGCGCGGCTGACCATCGAGAATTTTGCCGCGCACCAATCGATATTCCAGATTGGAAAACTCGGCGCCCACTTGTTCGGCGGTAAATTTCGGCGTCTCGCCCTTGGCCAGAGCTTCGACCGCTGTGGCCTTGATCTCCTTGATCTTGGCGTAGCGCTCCATCTTTTCGGTGAGTGTGTACGCGGCGGCAACGGCCGTCTCCGCGAATCCGCTGACTGCGGATTGGAGTTCCTTGTTCGGCTCCGGTGCGACCCATGACCACTTCGGCTTGCCCGCTTCCGCGGCGAGTTCGTTGATGGCCTTGATGGCGATCTGCATCTGTTCGTGACCGAAAGTCACCGCACCCAGCATGACTTCTTCATTGAGGCCGGCGGCTTCCGACTCCACCATCAGCACGCCTTCGGCGGTGCCGGCTACCACCAGATCGAGCTGCGACGCGGCGAGTTGGGTGGTCGTGGGATTCAGAATGTACTTGCCGTCGATATAGCCGACGCGGGCGCCGCCGATGGGCCCCAGAAATGGCATGCCCGAAATGGCCAGCGCCGCGGACGCGCCGAGAAGAGAGGCAATATCTGGATCAATTTCGCTGTTGACCGAAATCACTTGAGCTACGACTTGAACGTCGTTAATGAATCCTTCGGGAAACAGCGGGCGGATCGGCCGATCGATCAGACGCGAAGTCAGGGTCTCCTTTTCAGTAGGACGTCCCTCGCGCTTGAAGAAACCGCCGGGAATGCGGCCCGCTGCGTAGGTCTTTTCGATGTAATTCACGGTCAAAGGAAAGAAATCCCGTCCCGGGGTGGCCTTTTTCAGGCCGACCGCGGTGACGAGAACCACCGTCTCGCTCATGGACACGAGCACGGCGCCATCGGCCTGCCGGGCAAGCTCGCCCGTCTCTATGGTTACCGTGTGATCACCATACTTAAAACTTTTTTTGATAGCGCTCACTTAGAGCCCCTTTGCGTAATCCGAAGTGTAAGACGCAGGCGCTCATCGCCTGCAGCGGCGCCTGTCAGCGGCGTAACCCTAAGCGTTCGACCAATTGCGTGTACTTGTCGGGAGTTCTGCTCTTCAGATAGTCGAGCAGCTTGCGGCGCTGATTGACCATCTTGAGCAGTCCGCGACGCGATGCATGGTCGGCTTTGTGCGTGGTGAAATGCTGGCTCAAGCCGTTGATGCGCTCGGACAACAAGGCAATCTGAACTTCGGGGGAACCGGTGTCTTGCGCGCTGCGCTGAAATTTACCGACGACGCCCGTCTTTTCTTCACGAGTAAGTGGCATTGAAATCAAACCCTCAATCAATAACTTAGGACTTTTAAGAAGCCGCGCATTGTACGCGTCGCGGCACCTGCTCTCAAGCACGATTCGTGACAGATGAAATAAGTCGCAGCGGCTTCAGGAGGCCCGCCGGCTCGATTTCCCCCAAACCCAGAAACCCCAGGCCGGCTGCGTAGATACGCACTCTTCCCGGCACGGTTGCAGGGAATTCCGCAGCCAGACTGACGGTCTGGCCCTGGCGAAGCGCGCTGACACCGCCGACCGGGAGGTCAAACCGGCGGCAGGCGCACAGGGCGGCGTCCACCGGCAGCAGGGCCTCATGGCGCTGCATCACGGACTGGGATTCCAATGCCTCGAACGACCACTGCCGCTCAGCGGCAAACGGCGCCACCGCGATGCGGCGTAAGGCGGCCAGGTGGCCGATAGTCCCCAGTTGTGCCGCCAAATCCTCTGCCAGCACGCGAATGTAGGCGCCCTTCGTGCACCACACATCGAAGGACAGGTCCGGCGCCTGCCAGTCGAGCAATTGCAGATCACGAATGACGATGGCCCGCGGCGCACGCTCCCGGGTAATGCCGGCGCGCGCATATTCATACAGCGGTTTGCCGTCCTGCTTCAGGGCGGAATGCATGGGCGGGACCTGGCTGTAGTCGCGCGGAAACACGGCCAACGCCTGCTGTAGATGCTCCCGCGAAAACCCGGGCAGCGGGCGCGTCTCAATCACTTCGGATTCGCGATCTGCACTGGCCGTGCGCTCGCCGAGACGCACCGTCACGCGGTAGGTCTTGTCGGCCTCCAACAATAGCGCGCCGAACTTGGTGGCTTCGCCGAAGCAAATCGGCAACATACCCGATGCCAGCGGATCCAGCGACCCGGTATGCCCTGCCTTACGCGCATTGAACAGGCGTTTTACGCGCGCAACGGCACCGGCGGAACTTAAACCCAACGGCTTGTCGAGCAATAAGATTCCGTGAATATCGAGGGGCACGGGAAAGTCAGCCTTCGTCGATGACGTGGTCGTGATCGGCATCGCCGCCGGGTTCGGCGCCCTCGCCGGTGGCCGGCTTTTTCAGCGAGTCGATCAGCTGGGTCAGCCGCACGCCATGCTCGATGGAGGTATCGAGTTCGAAGCTCAACGTAGGCGTGTAGCGGATCATCAGCGACTTCGACAAGGCATTGCGCAAGAAGCCGGCGGCACTGGTCAAGCCCTGCTGCACCTTGGGGTCCGGGCCCTGCTTGCCGAACACCAGGTAGTAAACTCGCGCCGTGCGCAAATCGCCCGTCACATTGACGGCGGTGATGGTCACGTTGCCAATGCGCTCGTCCTTGACGTCACGGCGCAGCAGCTCGGTCAGCTCGCGCTGGATCTGTTCTCCGAGCCGCTTGGCTCTGGGATTATCTTTTGCCATGATTTTTTCTACTGCGCCTCCGATCCTACGCTCGCGCAGCGAGCACTAAAGGACGGGGTCGCTTTGACCCCGTCAACGGTGGCGCGCAGCGCCTTTAAAGAGTCCTGGCGATTTCCACTCGTGAGTAGCACTCAATCTGATCGCCTTTCTGGACATCGCTGTAGTTCTTCACGCCGATGCCGCACTCGGTTCCGGCGCGTACCTCGGTGACGTCATCCTTGAAGCGCTTGAGGGATTCCAAAGCACCCTCGAAGATGACCACGTTGTTGCGCAGCACGCGAATTGGGAAATTGCGGCGCACGTAGCCGTCGATCACCATGCATCCTGCAACCGTGCCGAACTTGCTCGAGCGGAACACACTGCGTACTTCAGCCAGCCCGACGATCTGCTCCTTGACCTCCGGCGACAGCATGCCCGTGAGCACGGCTTTGATGTCATCGATGGCTTCGTAAATGATGCTGTAGTAGCGAACGTCGACGCCATGTTCCTTGATGGCCGCGCGCGCAGCGGCATCGCCGCGCACATTGAAGGCGATGATGCGCGCCTTCGAGGCTGCCGCCAAAGTCACGTCGGACTCGGTGAGACCGCCGACACCGGAGGCCACGATATTGACGGCCACCTCGCCGGTGGACAACCCATTCAGCGAATCGCGCAGTGCCTCAGCGCTGCCCTGCACATCGGCCTTCACCAATAGCTGGACCAGGTCGGCCTTGTTCTCACCCATGGTGGAAAACACGTCCTGCATGTTGGTCGCTTTCGCCGCAAGCTTGACGTCGCGCGATTTCGATTGCCGGTGCATGGCCACTTCGCGGGCCTTGCGCTCGCTCTCCACCACCAACAACTCATCGCCGGCATTCGGCGCGCCGGACAATCCCAGCACCACCACGGGAATGGACGGTCCGGCCGCCTCGACCGGATGCCCAGCCTCATCGAACAGCGCGCGCACGCGGCCGAATTCCTGGCCGATGAGCAGCGGATCGCCCAATTTCAACGTTCCGCGCAACACGAGCACCGTCGCAACCGCGCCGCGGCCTTTCTCCAGGCTTGATTCAATGACATAGCCGGCGGCCAGGCCCGCCGTCGGCGCCTTCAGTTCCAGCACTTCGGCCTGCAGCAAAATGCTGTCGAGCAGCTGATCGACGCCTTGGCCGGTTCGCGCCGAGACCGGCACGAAGATATTCTCGCCGCCCCACTCCTCGGGAATGACGCCGTACTTGGTCAACTCCTGCTTGACCTTTTCCGCATCCGCTTCAGGCTTGTCCATCTTGTTGAGCGCCACGACGATGGGTACTTTCGCCGCTTGCGCGTGTTGAATCGCCTCGACAGTCTGCGGCATGACCCCGTCATCCGCGCCCACCACCAAGATCACGATATCCGTGACCTGTGCGCCGCGCGCGCGCATCGAAGTGAATGCCGCATGGCCGGGCGTATCGAGAAAGGTCACCATGCCCTTGGCGGTCTCAACATGATATGCGCCGATATGCTGCGTAATGCCGCCCGCTTCGCCCGCCGCCACTTTGCTGCGCCGAATATAGTCGAGCAAGGACGTCTTGCCGTGATCGACGTGTCCCATGACGGTGACGACCGGCGGACGCGGCAGCACTTCGAGTGAGGAATCGGTCTCGCCCTGCAAATCATCCTCGATGATATTTTCTTTGCGCAGCACGGCCGTGTGGCCCATCTCCTCCACCACCAACACCGCCGTGTCCTGCTCGATCATTTGATTGATCGTGGCCATCACGCCCATGTTCATCATGACCTTGATGACTTCGGTGGCCTTGACCGCCATTTTTTGAGCCAGTTCGCCGACCGTCATGGCCTCGCCGATCGCCACCTCGCGCACCACGCGAGCCGTCGGCATTTCGAATCCATGCTTGGTATCCGTATCCCCGCCCACCGAGCGGCGGCGCCCGTCCCGGGATTTCTTCTTCTTATGCCGCGAGCTCACATCGCCGACGATGTGCAGCTCTTGCCGGCCGTATCGGGTCGCCTTGTCATCCACGACTTCCCGCGCCGCCTTGCCGGGCTTGGCCGCGGCCGACTTGCGTTCCCGCTCGGCGACCTCGCGAGCCTGTATCTCCGCGACGCGGCGCGCTTCCTCCTCGGCGGTGCGCTTGCGATTCTCTTCATCGCTGCGCCGGCGGCTCTCTTCCTCCTGACGCTCGCGGTCGAGGCGCTCCTTCTCGAGCCGTTCGGTCTCCGCGCGCTCGAGCGCGGCCTTGGCCTGCTCTTCGGTCTCGCGTTGCTTGTCGATCTCTTCTTGTTGATGCCGGGCCTGATCCTCCAGGACCTCGCGCTTGATGTAGGTACGCTTGCTGCGCACCTCGACATTCACCGTGCGTGCGCGCCCCTGCGGGCTGGCGAGTTTCAGCTCCGATTGCGATTTGCGGCGCAGTGTAATCTTTCGGGGAGCCGCATCGCCCTGGGACTCGTCGTGCCCGTGGCTGCGGCGCAGATGCGTCAATAGCTCGTGCTTGGCGTCTTCGCTGATCATGTCCTCAGCGCCGTCGACTTTGATGCCGGCTTGATCCAACTGCTGCAGCAGCCGGTCGACCGGAACCTTCAGCACCTCAGCGAATTGAGAGACGGTTACATCTGCCATACTTGCTCCTAAACCTTAGCTTCTTCCGCGAACCAGTGCTTGCGGGCATTCATGATCAGTTCGCCGGCCTTCTTCTCATCGACGCTGCCCATCTCGACCAGTTCATCGACCGCCAGGTCCGCCAAATCATCCCGCGTGCGGATCCCCTTGCGGGCCAAGGCCTTGCCCAGAGTCTCGCCGGTGATCTCAATCAAATCCGGCTCAGGGCTGGCGCCATCCATCGATTCCTCGCTGGCGATTGCCTGCGTCAACAGCACATCGCGCGCGCGGGTGCGAAGTTCCTTGACGATCTCCTCATCGAACTCCTCGATGCCGTTCAATTCGCTGGCCGGCACATAGGCAATCTCTTCGATGGTCGAAAAACCCTCCTGCACCAGAATACTCGCGACGTCCGCATCGACATCGAGCTGCTTCATGAAGGTCTCGCGCAGCGCCAGGGACTCCGTCTCGCTCTTCGCCTCGGCCTGCGATTCGCTCATGACGTTCAATTCCCAGCCCGTCAATTCGCTCGCCAGACGAATATTCTGACCGCCCCGGCCGATGGCCTGCGAGAGCTTGTCCTCCGAAACGGCGATGTCCATTGAATGAGAATCCTCGTCGACGACGATCGAGGTCACCTCGGCAGGCGCCATGGCATTGATGACGAACTGGGCGTTGTTGTCGTCGAACGGAATGATGTCGACGCGTTCGCCGGCGATTTCATTGGATACGGCCTGCACACGCGAGCCGCGCATGCCGACGCACGCTCCCACCGGATCGACGCGCGGATCATTGCTGCGCACCGCGATTTTCGCGCGCACGCCCGCATCGCGTGCCGCCGCCAGAATGTTGATGAGGCCCTGGCCGACTTCCGGCACCTCCAGCTTGAACAATTCGATCAAGAACTCAGGCGCCGTGCGCGACAGGAACAGCTGCGGTCCGCGCGGTTCCGTGCGCACCTCCTTCAAGTAAGCCTTGATGCGGTCCTGGGAACGCACCGGTTCGCGCGGAATCATTTCCTCGCGCGCAATGAACCCCTCGGCATTGGCGCCGAGGTCGACATACACGCCATTGCGATCGACGCGCTTGACGATGCCGCTGACCAGGGTTCCGGCGCGATCCTTGTAGGCATCCACCACCTGCGCACGCTCCGCCTCTCGAACCTTCTGCACGATGACCTGCTTGGCGGTCTGCGCGAGAATTCGACCGAAAGGAACCGACTCCATCGGCTCCTCGACAAAGCCGCCCGGCTCGACGTCTTTGTCGATATCGCGCGCATCGTCCAAGCGCAACTCGCGCTCCGGCACTTCGAGTTCGGTGGAGTCGTCTGCGAACACCTTCCAACGCCGAAAGGTATCGTACCCTCCGGTCTTGCGGTTGATCGCGACGCGTACGTCCAATTCCTCGCCATTCTTCTTGCGGGTCGCGGACGCGAGCGCCGCTTCGAGCGCGTCGAATATAATTTCCTTATCGACGCCCTTCTCGTTGGAGACCGCATCGACGGCCATCAAAATTTCTTTGTTCATAAAACTAAAGACTCCTCGCTCACTCCGGCCGCAATCGCGCCTTCTGAATTCGATCGAGCGGCAGGCTGTGCGCCTTGCCGTCGACTTCCACTACAATCGTGTCGGAATCCACCGACTTCAATACCCCTGCAAAACGCCGCCGCCCGTCCATCGGCAGCTTCAACTCGGCGAAAATCCGCGCACCCGTGAACCGCTCGAAGTGCGCGCGCGTGCGCAAGATCCGATCAAATCCCGGTGAGGAGACCTCCAGCGTGTAATGCCCCTTGATCGGATCCTGGGTCTCGAGCACCTGGCTGACCGCATTGCTCACGCTCGCGCAATCATCCACGGTGACGGCACCGCCTGAATTCGGCCGATCGATGAATATCCGCAATATCCCACCGCGCCCTTCGCGCGCAAACTCGACATCCACCAGCTCAAAGCCAAGCGCCTCGATCGGCGGCTCTAACAAGAGCATCAAGGCGTCACGCATTCTTAAGGCCCCAACACAAAAACAAAAAAGGGGACCATCGGCCCCCTTGCATCAGCTACGAAAAAGCCCCTATCCGGGGCCAAACCAAATCCTCGCGGAACTTTCGGACCGTTGGAACCCTAAAGGTTCTTTAAGGCCACAAAGCTAAATCCAGCCCCCCGCCGAGGGCCGCGATTATAGGCAATGCCACTTCAGGCGTAAACCCTGATCGCGCATTTGCCTCGACTTCAAAAACTTAAGGCCGCATTGCAGCGGCCTTAAGGAATCGTCTAAATCCCAAACACTGTTACCAGCGCTTCGGACCGCGCGATCCGCCGCCGCC
>DASQPK010000179.1:0-43010 GCA_035643995.1 Steroidobacteraceae bacterium
CGCCTGGGATCAAAATGCGCATAACTACGGTACCGGACCGGCAGCAGCCATAACGGAAGAAGCAGTCGGCGGTTGGTTGAAAGAGATTTTTGGCCTTCCGCCCAAAAGTTCTTTTGCATTGGTAACCGGCTGTCAAATGGCTCATTTCACCTGCCTGGCAGCGGCGCGGCACGCACTGTTGGCAAAGCGCGCGTGGGATGTCGAAGCGCAAGGACTGTCCGGCGCGCCTCCCATCCGAGTGATGTCGAGCGACCAAGCACATGGGTCAATCGATCGGGCGGTGAGCATGCTCGGTATCGGTACGTCCAATATGATCAAGTTGCCCTCGGACTCGAACGGCCGGCTGGACCCCGCCGCGCTCGAATCAGCACTTGCCGCGCAACCCAATGCACCGACGGTCGTGGTGTTGCAGGCCGGCGATCTGAATATCGGGGCGTTCGACCAATTTGAGATTCTCATCCCGATCGCGAAGCGCCACGCAGCATGGGTTCATGTCGATGGAGCATTCGGCCTGTGGGTTGCGGCCAGTTCTTCTTTCCGGCACTTGCTGGCCGGTGTCGGCGCGGCGGACTCTTGGGCGACTGATGGACATAAGTGGCTCAATGTTCCTTACGACTGCGGCTATGCTTTTGTTGCGGAGCCGAAAGCGCATGGCGCTTCAATGTCGCATCGGGCGTCGTACATTTCTTATTCTTCGGATGCGCGTGACCAGGCCGACTGGAATCCCGAGTGGTCGCGTCGGGCCAGGGGATTCCCGAGCTATGCGGCGATCAGGCAACTGGGAGTCGATGGGATATCGGACATGATCAACCGCTGCTGCACGCATGCGCGCTCGCTGGTCATGGAAATCGGCCGTCTTCGCGGAGCAGAATTGGTTTGGGAACCGCAGATCAATCAAGGCCTGGTCCGCTTCTTGGACCTGAAAGCCGGGGCTTCTCAACAAGACCACGATCGTAGAACCGACGAGATGATCGGCAAGATCAACGCTGCGGGTGAAGCGTTCTTTAGCGGTACCACTTGGCGGGGAAGGCGCGCCATGCGAGTGAGCGTCTGCAATTGGCAAACGACGGGCGACGACGTCGCTCGTACCGTGCGGAACGTTGCCCAGCTACTGCGCTTGCCTTAGGCGGCCGCGCCCGAATTGATCGCCCCCTTTGAGTTCACGCCCTTGGAGTCGATCGCGTCTCCGAATGCCAATTCACTCGTGACCGGCTGACCTTCATGGGTCAGCAGCCATTCTTTGCGATCGAGACCGCCGCCGAAGCCGGTCAGCGAACCATCGGCGCCGATCACCCGGTGACAGGGAACGATGACGGCGATCGGATTGCGGCCATTCGCCAGACCGACGGCACGCGATCCATTGGGATTGTTCAAGCGCTTGGCGAGCTGTCCGTAGCTGCGCGTCTCACCGAAAGGAATTTTTGTCAGTTCGCGCCAGACGCGCTGCTGAAACTCGGTGCCCTCCATGCGCAAAGGCAGATCGAATTCGCGCCGCTTGCCGGCGAAATATTCTTTCAGCTGGCGCGCGGCGGCCGGCAAGGGGTCGATGGTGGCATTCTGAATCCAGTCATCGCCCAAGCCGGGCAGCTTGCTTGGCTTGTTGCGATACAAATTCATGTACAAACCCGTGAGGGCCGTGCCGTCCGAAGTGAGCATCAGACGTCCGATGGGACTGTCGACATAACAAAAAATATTCATTGCGCGGCTCCTAGTGATTGCCACAGATAATGGGCTGCATATGCACGCCAAGGCCGCCAGGCCTCGGATCGTTGCTGCAATTGTTTCTGATTCGATTGTGTAGCCCGCATGAGCACCAAATCCCCGGTGGGAAATGCATCCGGCCACTGCAGAGCGCGCATGGCGATGTAATTGGCGGTCCAATGGCCGATGCCGGGCAAGCTCATCAAGCTCTCGATCTGCTCTTCGACATTCGATGCGAATGACAGAACGATTTTTCGCTGGGCAACCGCTTGTGCCAGACCCAACAGGCATCGAGCGCGGGCGCCCACCATGCCCAATGCGGCAATTTCGTCAGGCAAGACGCCCGCCATCCGTTCGGCCCTGGGACTCAAGCGATTGAGTTCGGGATAAGGCGTCGCGATGGGCTCGCCGAAGGCTGCGGCCCAGCGGCCAGCCAGTGTGCTGGCCCCTTTCACCGACACTTGTTGTCCGAGCACGGTTCGCACCGCCAGTTCAAAACCGTCGAATGCTCCGGCAACCCGCAAGCCCGGCAGGCGGCGCACGGTCGCGGCCAGAATGTCATCCTGACGCAGCACCAACCTGACCGAATCCGGAGCTGCTCCCAGATCGAACAATTGCTTGACCCTGCCGATGACGGCGCCGATGACCGGGGTCAGCGACGGCGAGATCTCCAAGTTCAGTGCGTCATCGCTCGGGTGCATCGACACCGCGATCCATCCTTTGGCATCGCCGATCGCAACGGTGCGTCGATAATGAGCGGCATCGGCCATCTCGACTCCCGGAATGGCGCGCAGCCGCAAATAAGCCAGCAGGCTATTCCAGGCCAGCGGCGGCCTGAATTCCAATTGAACGCTCAAGGTGTCCGTGTCGATGGACTTGCCGCGCACGGCGCGCGGGCTCAAGCCATATCGAGATTTGAACAAGGCGTTGAAGCGCCGCACGCTGCCGAAGCCGCTGGCAAAGGCGATGTCAGTCTGACTGAGCGCAGTTTCGCGCAGCAACCGCTTGGCCAACAGCAGCCGCTGGGTCTGTGCCAGCTCGATGGGCGACACACCGAGTTCAGCTTCGGTTACCCGGCGCAAATGACGATCGCTGACTCCCAAAGAAGCCGCCAGATCTCCCACGCGGGCGCTCGACAGAGCATGTTCTTCGATGCCGGCCATGGCTGCTCCGACCAATCGGCTGACGGCATCGACCGGGGCCAATCCGGGAGCACGTTCCGGCCGGCAACGCAGACAGGGCCTGAAACCGGCGCCTTCCGCCGCTGCCGCATTCGAATAAAAGCGCATATTCTGACGATTCGCCGGCCTCGCCGTGCATATCGGCCGGCAATAGATGTGCGTCGAGGTGATTCCCACAAAAAACCGGCCGTCAAACCGGCGATCGCGAGCCCTTACCGCGCGAAAACAAGCATCAGCGTCGAGTTCCATGGCGCTAGACTAGCCCCTCTCGGCCGCCAATACTCGCCGTTTTCGGACCTCGATATGGCCCCACGCCGGGGCCACGATATGGGGCTCAAAGACGGCTCAAATTACTTCTTTTTTGCCTCCCTGGCAGATTCCTTGGCAGCTTCTGCTTTCAGATAACCGGCATAGCCTTTGGCCTCTGCAGCTTCAGTGGTGATATGCAATCTGATCTCATCGCTCACCTGGGGCACATACAAACCCAATCCGAAATCCGACCGATTGAGCATTGCCGTGGCTTCGAAGCCCACGGTGGCTACTTGGTTGCGCGGATTCGTTCCGACTTTATTGATGGTCACATCCAGAATGATGGGCTTGGTAATTCCGTGCAGATTTAAGTTGCCGGTGACTTTGAGCCTTCCGGTCTCTCCATTCTTCTCGACCATCGTGCTTTTGAATGTGGCCGTGGGATATTTGGCAAGGTCGAAAAAATCGGCTGAACGAAGATAATCATTAAGATCCGGTACGCCGGTGCTCATGGCGGCCAGTGGAATGGTCACGGTCACGGATGACTTGGTGGCGGCCGCCTCATCGAAATCCAGGGTGCCTTCGACCATGCTGAACTGCGCCGTGGGATTCACGAATCCCAGATGATTCCAGCGGATGATGCCTTGTGTATGGCCGGGCTCGAGGGTGTAGGTCATGGCATACAGTGGTGCTGAGGCAAGAACGAGCGCAATCGTGGAAGTTAAACGCGAAATCATGGGGAGAACTCCTGTTGGGGCTGAATCGGGCCGTACTGTGCGGCCGGAATGCCCATCAAGTCCTGAAGGCGCCCTGAATCGTTCTGAATAGATCTGAATCAAACGGCGCTTTCACCAGCCATTCGCTGTAATGCCGGACTTGCGGTCGGCATCGATCACTCCTGCTAGTTGGCTTCTTTGCGCAATCCCAGATGCCGCAAGATACTCTGGGCCGCTTCGCGGCCTTCGAATACCGCGGTCACCACCAAATCCGAGCCGCGCACCATGTCGCCGCCCGCAAAAATCTTCGGGTTGGTGGTTTGGAATCGGGATTGCGGCGCGCCGGAAACGCGCACCCGGCCATTGCCGTGCAGATCGATTTTATGCGGCTGAAACCAGTCGGCCGGACTCGGCAAAAAACCGAAAGCGATGATCACCGCATCGGCGGCAACGGTTTCTTCCGTTCCGGGGACCACTTCCGGCACGCGGCGTCCGCGCGGACCCGGCGGTCCCAATCGAGTTTCGACCAGCTTCACGCCTTGCACCCGATCCACGCCGACGATTTCAATGGGCTGGCGGTTGAACAGAAAGGTGACGCCCTCCTCCTTGCTGTTCTTGTAGTCGCGCCGCGATCCCGGCATGTTGTCTTCATCGCGCCGGTAGGTGCATGAAACGCTGGCTGCCCCTTGGCGTATCGCGGTTCGATTGCAATCCATGCCGGTATCGCCGCCGCCGAGCACCACGACGTGCTTGCCCTTCATGTCGATAAAATCGGCGCCGTCGCGTTCGAGTTCCAGTTCACGATTGATGTTGGAAATGAGATACGGCAATGCCTCGTGCACGCCCGGCAGATCTTCGCCGTCAAAGCCGCCTTTGACATAGGTGTAGGTGCCCATGCCGAGAAACACCGCATCGAATTCGCCGGCCAGTTGCTCGAACGCGATGTCGCGCCCCACATCCACATTGAGCCTGAATTCCACGCCCATGGTTTCCATGATTTCGCGGCGCTTCTCGACCACTTCTTTTTCGAGTTTGAACGGCGGTATTCCAAAGGTCAGCAATCCGCCGATCTTGGCATAACGATCGAAGACCACGGGCGTGACGCCGTTGCGCACCAGGATATCGGCGCATGCCAAACCGGCCGGCCCTGCGCCCACGATCGCGACCCGCTTCGCTGTGCGCACCACATTCGACATGTCCGGTTTCCAGCCCAGGCGGAAGGCCTCGTCGGTGATGTATTTTTCGATGGCGCCGATGCTGACGGCACCCAGGCCATCGTTCAGGGTGCAGGTACCCTCGCACAGCCGGTCTTGCGGACAAATGCGTCCGCACATTTCCGGCAGCGAATTGGTTTGATGCGACAGCTCGGCCGCTTCGAACAGCTTGCCGTCATTGATCAGTGCCAGCCAATTCGGAATGTAATTGTGGACCGGGCATTTCCACTCGCAAAAAGGATTGCCGCAGGAGATGCAGCGCCCCGCTTGCTGGGCCGCGGCTTCGGCGCTGTATTGTGTGTAGATCTCGCGGAACTGCTTGGTGCGCACCTCGACCCCGAGCTTGTCCGGATCTTTGCGCGGAATGTCGAGAAATTGCAGATGCTTGTCGGCCATGGCGGTTCGCGGCGGCTCCCTTAAGCGGCGCGGCGCAGGTTTTCCAACAGCGAATCGATGGCGGAGGCCTTGGGTTTGACGACCCAGAATCTGCCGATGTAGGTCCGAAAATCGTTGAGCAGCTGCGCGCCCCAGGCGCTGCCGGTGGCTTCCGTATGCTGCTCGATGAGTCCGCGTAGATGCTGGACATGCGTGCCCATGCCTTCGGGCGAGACGCGGTGGATATCGATCAGGTCGTGGTTGTAGCGATCGACGAAGTCGCGTTCCATGTCGAGCACATAGGCAAATCCGCCGGTGAAGCCGGCGCCGAAATTCACGCCGGTGGTCCCGAGGACGCACACCACACCGCCGGTCATATATTCGCAGCAATGATCCCCGGTACCTTCCACCACGGCGAGCGCGCCGGAATTGCGCACGGCAAATCGTTCGCCGGCGCGGCCCGCGGCATACAGCTCTCCGCCGGTGGCGCCATACAGGCAGGTATTGCCCATGATCACCGTGTCCCGCGCGACAAAGATCGAGCGTGCATGCGGCTTGAGAACGATCTTGCCGCCCGCCATGCCCTTGCCCACGTAGTCATTGGCCTCACCCTCCAGATTCAAGTGCAGGCCGCCCGCATTCCAAACGCCGAAGCTCTGCCCGGCGGAGCCCTTCAAGTTCACGATCAGGGGCGCCGCACTCATGCCGGCATTTCCCCAGCGTCTGGCGATCTCGCCTGAAATGCGCGCGCCGATCGAGCGGTTGAAATTGTTGACCGGATAGGAAAACTTGCCGCCGGACTTGGCGTCGATGGCGGCGCGCATGTCGGCCAGCATCTGCTCGGCGAGCACGCCCCGATCGAAGGGCTGGTTGTGCGGATCGATGCAGTATTGCGGCTTGTCGGATACCAGCGCGGCATTGGCCAGCACGGGCTTCAAGTTCAGCTTGCGTTGCTTCGAGGTTTCGCCGGGCAAAATCTCCAGCAACTCGGTGTGCCCGATCAATTCAGCAAGGGTCCGCACGCCCATCGACGCCATGATCTCGCGGCATTCGCGCGCCACGAACTTGAAGTAGTTGATCACCATTTCCGGCAAGCCCACGAAGTACTTGCTGCGCAGCACGTTGTGCTGCGTGGCGATGCCGGTGGCGCAATTGTTCAAGTGGCAGATCCGCAAATACTTGCAGCCCAGGGCCACCATCGGCGCGGTACCGAAGCCGAAGCTCTCCGCACCGATCAACGCCGCCTTGATCACATCGAGACCGGTCTTCAAGCCGCCATCGGTCTGTAGACGCACCCGATGGCGCAGCTCATTGGCGCGCAGCGTCTGATGGGTTTCGGCGAGCCCCAACTCCCAGGGTGTGCCGGCGTACTTGATCGACGATAGGGGACTGGCGCCCGTGCCGCCGTCGTAGCCGCTGACGGTGATCAAATCCGCGTACGCCTTGGCGACTCCCGCCGCCACCGTTCCCACACCCGGTTCCGCCACCAATTTCACCGATACCAGGGCTTTCGGGTTGACCTGCTTCAAATCGAAGATCAGCTGCGCCAGATCTTCGATGGAATAAATGTCATGGTGCGGCGGCGGTGAGATCAACCCCACGCCGGGGCGCGCAAATCTCAAGCGCGCAATCATGTCGTTGACCTTGTGGCCCGGAAGCTGTCCGCCTTCGCCGGGCTTGGCGCCCTGCGCGATCTTGATCTGCAGCACCTCGGCATTGATCAAGTATTCCGGCGTCACGCCGAAGCGGCCGGACGCCACCTGCTTGATCTTGGAATTTTTATTCGTGCCGTAGCGCACTGGATCTTCGCCACCCTCGCCGGAATTCGAGCGGCCGCCGAGGGCGTTCATGGCGATCGCCAAAGCCTCGTGTGCTTCCGGCGACAGAGCGCCCAATGACATGCCTGCGCCGTCGAAGCGCGCGAGTATGGCCGAAATGGGTTCGACCTCTTCGATCGGGATCGGCGCAACGCCTGCTTTCAATTTCAGCAGATCACGAATGCAGGACACCGGCCGCTCGTTGACCAGGCCGGCAAACTCTTGGTATTGCCCGTAGTCCCCCGTCATGACGGCCGATTGCAGCGTCGCGACCACATCCGGGTTGTACATGTGGTATTCGCCGTTGTGCATGTACTTGAGCAAACCGCCCTGTTCCACAGGTTCAGTCTTGTCCCACGCGCGCCTTGCCAAGTATTCCGAATCGGCTTTCAGATCCGCAAAGTCGGCGCCCTGAATGCGGCTGTCGGTGCCCTCGAAACACAAGTTCACGACCTCATCGCCCAGGCCCACGATCTCGAACAGCTGCGCGCTGCGATAACCGGCGACGGTGCAGATGCCCATCTTGGACATGATTTTCAACAAGCCCTTGCGAATGCCGCGCCGGTAGCTGCGGCCGAGTTCTTGGCGTGCGCTGGCTTCCAACTTGAGCACGCCCTGGCGCATCAGGTCGAACAGCGTCTGGTAGGCAAGATACGGATACACGGCGGTTGCGCCGAAGCCGATCAGGCAGGCGAAATGATGGGCGTCGCGCGCGGTCCCGGTTTCCACCAGAATGTTGCACTTGCAGCGCAATCCCGTCGCGACCAGGCGGTGATGCACGGCGCCGGTGGCCAGCAACGCGTGGATGGGCAGCTTCGCCTTGACCAGATACCGATCCGACAGCAGCAGCACCAGCTTGCCCTGGCGCACCGCGGCTTCTGCTTGATCGCAGACGCGCGACAGCGCTGTTTTCAGATCGAGATGTTCATCGTATTGCAGATCGATGAATTCATTCGGCACGCCGGACTCGGCCAGCGCGATAATCTGCCGCAGCTTGCGCTGCGAAAGAATCGGCGAGCTCAAGACGATTTGTTCGGCATGTTGCGGCGCCGGCACGAAGATATTCGCTTCCGGGCCGATCTGCGTCTGCAGCGACATGACGATGCTTTCGCGCAGGCTGTCGATGGGCGGATTGGTGACCTGGGCGAATTGCTGGCGAAAATAGTCGTACAGCGAGCGCACCTTCTTCGACAGCACGGGCATCGGCGTGTCATCGCCCATCGAGCCGACCGCTTCGCTTTCGTCTTCCGCCAGCACCCGGATGATCTCGTCGCGCTCTTCCGCCGAAACGTTGAACATCTTCTGATACTGCGCGAGGGTCTCGCGGTCGAAAGGCTCCGCCGCGAGGCGCGGATCGATCAGATCGGTTTGCAGATAGCGAACCCCCTTCTTGAGCCACGCCTTATAAGGGTGCCGGCTCTTCAAGAGATCATCGACGCGCCGGGTGTTCATGAGCTCGGCGGTTTGAAGATCGAGCGCCAGCATCTCGCCGGGTCCGAGCTTGCCCTTGTCGATCACCTCCTCCGGCGGGTAGTCCCACACGCCCGCTTCCGAGGCGATGGTGATGTGCCGGTTCTTGGTGATGACCCAGCGTGCCGGACGCAGACCGTTGCGATCGAGCGTGCAGCAGGCATAGCGGCCGTCGGTGAGCACGATCCCGGCCGGGCCGTCCCACGGTTCCATGTGCGTGGCGTAGTACTCGTAGAATGCCTTCAAGTCCGGATCGATCATGTCCACCGATTGCCATGCCGGCGGTATCAGCATGCGCATGGCATGCATGGGGTCCAAGCCGCCGACCAGCAGCACTTCCAGCATGTTGTCCAGCGACTGTGAATCGGAACCTGTCAGGGACACCAGCGGCAAAATGTCGCTCAAGTCCGGCAGCAGCGGCGATCGGAACAGCGGGCCGCGGGCGACCGCCCAGCTGCGGTTGCCCTGGACGGTGTTGATTTCGCCGTTGTGAGCCAGGTAGCGGTAGGGGTGAGCGAGGCGCCATTGCGGCAGGGTGTTGGTGGAGAAGCGCTGATGGAAAACCACCACCGAGGCCTCCATCCGCGGATCTTTGAGGTCCGGATAGAATTGCGCCAGAAATTGCGGCATGACCATGCCCTTGTAGACGATGGTGCCGGCCGACAGCGACGGGACATAAAAAACCGGATCCTGCGTCTCGAGCTTCTTTTCACAGCGTCTGCGTGCCAAAAATAATTTGCGGTTGAAGGTGGCTTCGTCGATGTCGCCGCCCGCATTGACGAATACCTGTTCGATGGTGGGCAGGGTCTTCAGCGCCTCCGATCCGCAGGCGGAAGGGTCGGTGGGCAGCGCACGAAATCCCGCAACGTGCAGCTTTTCCAGCTGCAACTGCCCGGTGAGAATCTTGCGCGCGTCGGCGGCCTTGGCGGTATCGCGATTGAGAAACACCAAGCCCGCGGCGAACATCGGCGCCAACGTGAGGCCGGCCTCGGCGGCCACCGCTCTTAAGAATGCGGTCGGCTGCTTGATCAACAGGCCGCAACCATCGCCCGTCTTACCGTCGGCGGCAATGGCGCCCCGGTGCGTGAGCCGATTCAGAGAGCTGATGGCGGTCTGCAATACCCAGTGACTGGCACGATCATCGAGGCTGGCGATCAACCCGAAGCCGCAGGAATCCTTTTCATACGCAAGCCGGCATAGGCCCCAATCTGCCGCGCGCGGATCGGCGCCGTCGAGGCTGGTCCCAAAAGCGGCCGTGTTTTCAATCGCCATATGACGCGCCCAAATGTAAGCAAACCCGGCGCAATGGTGCGCAGGAGCTTTTAAAACAAGAACTTAAATCGGTTCTAGGCTTGAAAAAATTCAAGCGCCAGGTTGGGCAATCGCCGCGAAGCGCGCCTGTGTAGGGTTTACCTTATCTGGATGCCGCCCTCATTGGCAAGGGATGCCTGCGCCTTCAGTTGGGTGCAGCATTGCCGCACCTGCGGCGCGATCAAAGCGATGCTCGCCCTAGCCGGCGATGTAGCGCTCCAGCTGCTCGATGTGCTGGGTTTGCTCTTGGATGACGGCTTTGACCAAATCGCCGATGGACAGCATGCCGACGACACGGCCGGCCTTGACCACCGGCAAGTGCCTGAAACGCCCCTCCGTCATGAGCTGCATGCAATGATGCACCGTGTCGTCGGGAGTGACGCTGACCGCCGGCGAACTCATGATGTCGCTCACCGGGGTGTCGTGGGATGAGCGATTTTTCAGGATGACTTTTCGCGCATAGTCGCGCTCGGAAATGATTCCGAGCAGCGTGCCCTCGGTCATCACCAGAAGCGCGCCCACATGCCGCGTCGCCATGATTTCGATCGCCCGCAACACGGAATCGCTCGGCGCGACGGAAAAGATCTGGTTCCCCTTGGCCTGAAGCAATTGACTCACGGTTTGCATACTGGAACCCCCGTTTTGCCGCAATCGGACGCCTTGAGTCTCCTTGACTATACTCGCGCCTCGTATCAGGACAACCCAAAAAATGAGCGAATCGGATCCCAAGGCCCCCATCGCCGCCATAAAGCCCCACCAGGTGGCCTCGCCCCACGGCGTTCGGTCTGACCCCTACTACTGGCTGCGCGACGATGAGCGCACCAATCCGGAGGTGCTGGCGTACCTGAAAGAGGAAAATGCGTTTCGCGAACGCAGCATGGCGGGCTCGAAGCCGCTGGAGAATGCGCTGTACGCGGAAATCTACGCGCGCCTAGCCCAAGATGACTCGACCGTGCCGTATCGGAAGAACGGCTACTGGTACAGCACCCGGTTCGAGCCCGGCAAGGAGCACCCAATATTTGTGCGGCGCAAGATCTCGCTCGAGGCGCCCGAAGAGATCTTGCTGGACGCCAACCTCCATGCCGTCGGGCATGGGTACTACCGCATCGAGGCCCTGGAAATCTCACCGGATTCCGGGTGGCTGGCGTACTGCGAGGACACGGTGGGCAGGCGCCAATTCACGCTGCGTTTCAAGAATCTTGGGACGGGAGAGATTCTGCCCATCGCCATTGCCGACGTTGAACCCGATTTGGCGTGGGCCAACGACAACAAGACCCTGCTGTACGTCGAGAAGGACCCGGAGACGCTGCTCGGTCTGTACGTCAAGAAACATGTGCTGGGAGAAGATCCCAAGCTCGATCAATTGGTGTTCGAGCAGACCGACAGGCGCTTCTATACCGGCGTATCGAAGTCCAAATCGGATGCCTTCATTTTCATCCACATGGAAAGCACGCTGTCCTCGGAGTGGCGGTACGCGCGCGCCGATGATGCGCAGCTCAAGTTCGAGATTTTTCTGCCCCACGAACCGGATCACGAGTACGACATCGAGCACCTCGGGGACGCGTTCATCGTCAGGTCCAACCGGCAGGCCCGCAATTTCCGGCTGGCGCGCGCGCCGATCGGCGGCGGCGTCAAGCCTGCCCAGTGGTCCGACGTGATGGCGCATCGGGACGATACGTACATCGAGGATTTCGACGTCTTCGATGAATTTCTCGCCGTATCGGTCCGCAGCGGCGGGCTGCGCAAGCTCTGCATTCATCCACTGAGCGGCGAAGCGGAGTTTTTCATTGCCAGCGACGAGGCTGCCTACTACACCGCACTATCGGTCAACATGGAATTGAATACTGAGATCGTGCGCTATGCGTATTCCTCCCTGACCACGCCGACGACGCTCTACGACTACCATGTCCGCACGCGCGAGCAGGTGCTGCTCAAGCGCGATCCGGTGGTGGGCAGCTTTGATCCGAAAGACTACGCCACCGAATTTCTGATGGCGCCCGCGCGCGACGGCGCTCAAATTCCCGTATCGCTGGTGTACCGCAAGGGATTCGCGCGCGACGGTTCCGCGCCGCTGCTGCAATACGGCTACGGCGCCTATGGCTTATCCACGGATCCCAGCTTTTCGTCGGCCAGATTGAGCCTTCTTGATCGCGGCTTCGTGTATGCGATCGCGCATGTGCGCGGCGGTCAAGAAATGGGCCGCGCGTGGTATGACTTGGGGCGGGAACTGCATAAGAAAAATTCATTCAACGATTTTATGGACGTGACGCGCGCGCTGGTCGAACGCCGTTACGCCGCCAAGGATAAAGTCTTTGCCATGGGCGGCAGCGCCGGCGGGCTGCTGATGGGGGCGATCGCCAACATGAGCACGAGTGATTACCGCGGCATCGTGGCGCAGGTGCCGTTCGTGGATGTGGTCACCACCATGCTGGATGAGAGCATTCCGCTGACCACCAATGAGTACGACGAATGGGGAGATCCGAAAGATCGGCAGTACTACGATTACATGCTGTCGTACTCGCCGTACGACAATGTCAGCGGCAAAGCCTACCCGGCGATGCTCATCACCACCGGCCTGTGGGACAGTCAGGTTCAATATTACGAACCGGCCAAGTGGGTGGCCAAGCTTCGTGCCCAGAAGTCGGATGAGAATCGCTTACTGCTGCATGTGGAGATGGAGGCCGGTCATGGCGGCAAGTCCGGGCGCTTCCAGCGTTATAAGGAGATTGCGATGGAATACGCATTCCTGCTGGCTGAGTTGGGCGTGCTCGCGTAAAAAAAAAGGCGCCGCGAGCGGGAGGGGGAAGCTTTAACCGCGGCGCCTCGGGGGTGACCCAAAAACTTTAAAAAGTCATCGCTTCGCGGCGAAGGTCTCCAGCGACGAGCGGACGGCCAGCGCGGACGAATATCGAGCGGCAAGCCGCGCGGCGGAGGCCACGCGAGCATCGATTCTGGCGAGGGCAAATTGGCCATCGCCGCGGCGAACCAGCAGCGTGGCTTCGCGGCTACCCTCGGCAGCCAATAGCGCGATGAGTTTCGATTCCATGCGTCAGGATCAAGCAAGCCGCATGCCAAGGCCAAGCTCATTGAAAAATCAGCGACTTATGCGGATGCCCTGCTAAAGCGATGTGACGCAAATTGTCGGCTGGTGACGCGCGCCGCCATCTTTTTTTAAGGATGCAACAGCACGCAGGCCTGCGAGTGGGCTTTGAGTGTCTTGCAAATCGAGCTCGCGCGCGATTCGCTCAACGAGGCGACTTGCAAACGGTACAGGGTGCCCGAAGCGCCCTTCTTCGGTGAGACTTTGGGCGACAGCCCCGAGAGCACCTTGGGATATTCTTTTTCCAGTCTTGCCCAGCGTTGATTGGCTGCGGCGGCGCCGGACTTGAATGCGCCGAGCTGAATGCCATAGGGGCCCTGCGATTTTGCCGGCGCTGCGTGCGCGCTCGAGGCAGCTGGTGTTTTGGGAGCAGCGGCGGGTTTCGGTGCGGCCGAGGGTTTCGGCGCGGCTGCACGTTTCATGGCGGTGGCGGGCGGAGGGGTTGCCTGCGATGGCGGCGCTGCGTCGGCACCGGCGTGAGCGGCGTTCCCGGGCACGGCTGCCAGTGTGAAGTTCTCGACCCGGATGCGCGCTTCTTCGGTCCACTTGCCCTCCGGGTACTGCTTCAAGAATGCTTGATAGGCTTCGGGCGTGTCCGTATCACGTGCCTTTTGCCAATCCCGCTCTTCGTACAGTTCCTTCACGCGGGCCTGGGCCTGGGCCGTGAACTCACCCTTCGGATACTTTTTCAAAAAAAGCTCGTAGGCGTCGGTGGTGTTCGCAGTGCGGGTTTTTTGCCAGTCACTCTGTTGGCCGCTGCACCCCCCCAGGGCTAACGCGGCGGTCAAGGACAGGACCGAAAACACTTTGTGGATGACCATGTTCACACTCTGGACGGGTTTTAGAAGGACGCGCCATTCTACGTCGGCGACGCCAAGCTCGTCACATCACGGGGTGCCCCCGATAGGATAATAAGGGGGTCATGACCGAAGAAAAACGCCGATTTCTCGACAGCAGTTCGGCTACCCCGACCTTCATCGGCGTCGATTCGGTATTCGTCGGCGACATTCGCGGCAAGGGTCAGTTCGTGGTTTCCGGTGAAGTCCATGGTGATGGTGAGTTGGAAGGGGCGCTGAATCTATCCGCCTCCGGCAGCTGGCACGGCCACGTTCGGGCGCAGCAAGCGATTATCGCCGGCACCATCTTGGGCGGCTTGACCGTCAGGGATAAGCTGGAAATCGGCTACACGGCCGTCATCCGCGGCAAGGTCAGCGCACGCACCGTGGCGATCGCGAAGGGCGCGATTGTCGATGGGGAAATCGAAGTCACCTCGGATGTCCCGGTGGTGCGATTCGAGGAAAAGCGCGACTCCAAAGCCGGCGCCGGGTGAAAAGTCCGCGCGCTGTTCGCGAATGGCGACAGACAGGCAAAGTTGGTGTGTTGCGGCGTAATCACGCATCCTAGCGCTTACCTTCGCGCTAACTTCCGAACTTCAAGTCAATGAAAGAATACGATGTGATCATCATCGGCGGCGGCATTCATGGCGCCGGCGTCCTTCAAGCGGCGGCGGCGGCAGGCCACAAGGCCCTGCTCATCGAGCGCCAGGCCCTGGCCAGCGGCACGTCGAGCCGATCCAGCAAACTGATTCACGGCGGACTGCGCTACCTGGAATCGGGTCAATTCGCACTGGTTCGCGAGAGCTTGCGCGAGCGCGCCATTCATCTGCGCATCGCCTCCGAGCTGGTACAACTCAAGGCCTTTTTCATACCGGTGTATCGCGACACCCGCCGGCGGCCATGGCAGTTGAAGATCGGACTGTGGATGTACGCGCTGCTCGGCGGATTCGATGCAGCCACTCGCTTCGGCAGCGTGCCGAAAGCAGAATGGCCCTCGCTCGACGGCCTGAAAACTTTGGATCTCGATGCCGTCATTCGCTACCACGATGCGCAAACCGACGATGCACAGCTCACGCGCGCGGTGGTGAAATCCGCGTTGGGGTTGGGTGCCGAGATCGCGATGCCGGCGAAATTCACGCGGGCGACTTTAAGTGAAGATGGTGTGAGGGTGAGCTACGCCACTTCCGGTTCGAGCCTCGAGGCCACGGCCCGGGTGCTCGTCAATGCCGCCGGGCCGTGGGCGACCCAAGTGGCGCGCGCCGTTCATCCTGCCATCGGGGTTCCCGACGTTGATTTGGTTCAGGGCACGCACATCGTGATTCCCCATCCCGTGACGGCGGGCATTTACTACGTCGAGAGTCCGACCGATGGACGCGCCGTGTTCGTCATGCCGTGGGGCGGCGCCACGCTGATCGGCACCACCGAGACTCCGTATCGCGGTGATCCCGACCAGGTGCATCCGCTGCCGGAGGAAGAGGAATACCTGCTGGCGGTCGTACGCCACTATTTCCCGCATTTGAGCGCCCTGACGCGCAGCGACATCACCGAGCGCTTCGCGGGACTGCGTGTCCTGCCCGCGGCCACGCAAGCGGCTTTCGACCGTTCGCGTGAGACCGTATTCACCACGGATCGAGACGCACGCCCACGCGTCTTGAGCATCTATGGCGGCAAACTGACCGGGTGGCGGGCGGCCGCAGCCCACGTGATGCAGCGCATCAGCCCCTCCCTGCCGGCTGCCGCAGCCCAAGCCGAAACGGATCTGTTGATTTTGAGGAGACCGACATGACGAGGAATGCCGTGGGGCTTATCGTGCTGGCGTTGTTTGCGACGCTGACGCACGCGGAGGACTATCTCAGCCCGACCGAGGAGCGCGTGCGCCTATCACTGGGGGTCGTGCGCGTCTCGAATAAAACCGATATTCAGATCGATAGCAGCACGGGTGTCCCCGGGACACCGCTGAACGCAGAAGACCAATTTGGATTGGATAAGTCCGACTATGAGGCGAAGATCCAGGCCATGGTGCGCGTCGGCGAGCGGCATCGGTTGCGATTCGATTATTTTTCGCTGGATCGCACCGGGCAGCTCACGGTGACCCAACCCATCGTGTTTCGCGACGTGGTCCTGCAGCCCGGCGACCCGCTGAACTCCGACCTGTCGATACGCACCTTCGGCATTACGTACGAATATTCCTTTCTCCACAGCGATCGGTACGAGGTGGCGGCCACGATCGGCCTCAACGACACCGACATCTCCGCCCGCGCACGCGTGCAGACGCAGGCGCGGCATGCGGATCAGACCGAAGATCATGCAGGTCCCATTCCGACGCTCGGATTCGACGCGACCTACGTGGTGAGCAAGCGATTCTATTTCGACGCCCGCGCCCAGTACTTGAGGGTGCGCATCGATGACATCGACGGCTCTCTGGGCATTTACGAACTGGATGGTCTGTACCGCCTGCGACCCAACATCTCCTTCGCGGTCGGCTACTCCTCCTTGCGGGCGCGCCTGACCTCGGCGCAGCCCCGCAACGGGGGATTTTTCAACTTCAATTCGAGCGGTCCGGAGATTTTCGTCAGGGTCGCGTTCTAACTCATACCTCGGCACCATGATGATGATCGGTTGAAGTATCCGTCGGGAGGGCGAGCGCTACACCAACCGGTCATAATCGCAGTGCCGAGCTACTGACAGTCTAGGGCGGCGTGCTGGATTCCGCCGAGAATTCGACCCGATTGTTCGCTGCGGCGACGCGATTCCATTCACCGGCCGTGAGGCTTTCGGTACGCGACGGATACGGCGTGCCGGCGTGCGTCGTGCCGGTACTTTCCAGCGCGACCGTTATCGCGCCTGCGGTGCGTTGACGCACCCCCGCGACGAGATTTGCAAATGCCAGCGATTGACGCTGCTGGCCCGACAGCGCTTCATCGAGGGGATTGCCGATCATGTCGCATCGGTTGATGGGCAGTGCCGGCACCGCGGGTACATAACCGTCGGAGGCATTGCCGCTCAGGCAAAACAGTCCCGCCGAACTGGAAATCTTCACCACACCATGAAACGCCTGAGCCTCGAGTTTCGTCAGCAGATCCCGCAGCACCTCGAGCCGGCTGCGATCAAAGGCGATTTCGCCATAGGGCACGGGCTCGACCCGCGGCGCTATGGCGGAGCCTGAGGAACCGGCCGCCGCCGGCGATTGGCCGGTATTCACCGTCGCCAGCGCGGCGGTAAGATCTTTCACCGCAGCGGCGAGATCGAGTCTCGCCTTTTGCAATTCGCCGTTGGCGGATTGCAACCCCGCGATGTCCGCATGCGCGCGCGCCAGTTCATTGCGCGACGCCAGCCAGCTCGCCGCGAACGCGACCGCCACGGCGAAGACCGCGAGTACCGCGGCCGCCCAGGGCCAGACGGGCTTCGGCGGCGCCGGCGGCGGCGCAATCGGATCGGGGCCCTGCACCGGCATGTCATTGCGAATATCGCTGACGATGCGCGTCGCGAAGCTATCGAGGCTGGCGACAATGAAGCGGCGAATCTCCAGCGCCTGGTCCTTCACGGCCGATTCAACCCGGCGTCCCCAATCGATGGCGCCGCTTGCCGCGGCGGGCCGCGGCGGCGGCCGTTCGACGGCGACGCCGGAGTCCAATTCGACCGGGTGCAATGCAGGCTCCGCCATGTCGCGGCGGTCGGGCAACAAATGCAGCTCGTACAATACTTTCGACACATCGACGGGCCGAACCTGCTTCGGCAACACGCCCATCGCGCCGAGGGCGCGTGCCTGACCTACATACAGTTCACCCTCTTGCGAGGTGTACATCATGATCGGGATCATGGCGGTCTGGGGATTTCCCTTGATTGCCTTCACCGCCTGCAGGCCGTCCATCCCCGGCATGAGATGGTCCATGAAAATCGCATCGGGACGATTGCTTTTCAAATATTCAATGGCCTGCTCGGCCGACTCGGCCATGTCGACCTCGATGTCGTACTTCTCGAGCATGCGGCTCAAAATGACGCGAGCCGACTTGGAGTCGTCGACCACCAATGCGCTTTTGCGGGCCATGGGATTAGTGTAGCGCAGTCGCGCCCGTCGCGAATCCGCGACGCGCATCGTGTCCCCAGAGGCCTAAAGCCTTGGCCCATGGGCGTTGGACTGGAAGCGGACCCGCGTAAACTTACGCGGGATCCGCGCTCTGCGATTCCTTATTCTGGGAAATCCAGGTCAACGCGGATTCAACGTCGGCGAGCTCACTGGCCGTGAATCCTTCGATTCTCACACCCGTGGCCTCCGCCTTCTTTTTGGCGAGTTCCGCGGCCGCAACGGAATGTACCCACACCAAACCGCGACGCACCTTGGCCGTGAATTTTTGCTGCTTTTCTTCGGTCATTACCCACACTCCTTAAATTGTCTACCGCAGTCTACGGGGCCGCGATGGCCCGGTCCATTCGAGCACTGTAGTTGTTGAGAGCGCGGGAGACCACCCCTATATATTGGTTGGCCTCTTCCCATCGCCGCTCCTCGATCGCCTCGCGAATCCCCGGCAAAGTCTTGACGCCGTACCCGGTATGCAGGCCCGGCGCATAGATCATGTGCTGGTACCACTCGCGGCCGGGTAAACCATGCGAATCCGTCAAATTTTGCTCCAGAATCGCGAGGGTCGAATTGACGCGCTCCCGCTCGGCGGCGCCGGCCGCATCGTTGGCCGCACCGAGGCGCGCATACTCCTTGTCGAATGCCGTTGCGCTTTGGTCCAGTTTCGCCACCGCATTATCGAGCTCGGCGAAATTCAGGTATGGCACGTCGGCGACGCGCGGCGGCGGCGTAAGCGGATAGTCGGGATTCGTCGTCAGCTTGTAGGACTCGTCATCCTGCAGCTTGGCAAGCTCCCGGGTCTTAGCACGCATGCCGTCGGCCAGCTTGTGCAGCTCATCGTCGTACCCTGCGACCGAGGCGGCAAAATCGCCTTCGCGCGCCGGAATCAATTCCGCCTGCGAGGCTCGCAGCATTATCCGGCCCGCCACCTTGGCCAGCGCCACTCCATACTCAAAGCTGGGGTCGACAAAACGGCGATAGTGATCGAATGAATCGTAGGCCGAGTGATAGACACCGTACTGCGATTCGCCCTCGAACCCAAGATTGACGGAATTGATGCCCAAATGTTGCAGGAAAGGCGTGTAGTCCGAACCTGATCCCAAGGCGCCGAGCGCCAAGTCTCCGTTCGCACCGGTTCGCGCTGCGGAATCGACGCGGGCCTCGGAGTCGTAAGCCGAAACCCGTCTGTGGGCCAGAGCGCGCGTGAGCACGCTGGCGCCGGTTTCCGGATCCTTCACATCGCGCGCCACTTCGCTCAAGAAATGCTGCAAAGCGTGGCTGCCTTCCGCCTGCAAAAAGCCCCGTCCATTCGTATCGGAATTGACATACATCACGGCCTTTACTTTGAGTTCAGCGGCATGTTGTTCGGCCCATTCGGTCGAACCCAGCAGTCCCGGCTCCTCGCCGTCCCAGCTGTTGTAGACCAGCGTGCGGCGCGGATGCCAGCCTTCCTTCACCAAGCTGCCGATCGATTTCGCTTCGGCCATGAGCGCCACTTGGCCCGCCAGCGGATCCATGGCGCCGAACACCCAACCATCGTGATGGTTGCCGCGAATGATCCACCGGTCCGGCTCATCGCTGCCTTTGATTTTCGCGACCACATCATAAATCGGCTTCTGACTCCAATCCGACAGCACCTTCATGTGCACTTGGGCAGGTCCCGGACCTACGTGGTAGGTCATCGGCAACCCGCCGCGCCAGGCGGCCGGCGCGACGCGGCCGCCCAATGCCAAGAGCAGGGGCTCGGCGTCCGCGTAGGAAATGGGCAGCACCGGAATTTTCAACAAAGTCCTGGCATCTTTCAGCGCGAGGCGCTTGGCGCCGGGCACCGCCCCGACGCCGGGAGTCAACGGATCGCCGCTGTACAGGGTGAGATCCTGTACCGAGCCGCGCTGCACGGCATCGGGCGGGCGGAAGCCGCCCTTCGGATAGGTATCCCCTGCGCCGTAGCCATCATCGCGCGGATCCGAATAAATCAAACAGCCCACGGCGCCGTGTTCATACGCCAGCTTGGGTTTCAAGCCCCGCCAGCCGCCGCCATACCGGGTCAATACGATGCGCCCCTTGACGCTCAATCCTTCGCGTTCGAGCTCTTTGTAGTCGTCCGGCATGCCCTGATTCACGTAGATCAGCTCCGCGGTCACATCGCCGTCGGCGCCGTACACGTTGTAAGGCGGCAACTCATCCTTGGTTTGCGTCGACGTGCTGTCGCCGGCGACGGGCGGCTCGCTCAACCGCGCCTTGAAATGCGTGGGTGCGATGAGTTCAACCGACACCTCGCGCGGTGTCGGGTACAGCACCGAGAAGGTTTCAATCGAGGCATCCCAGCCCCACTCGCGAAACTTCGCGAGTTGAAATTCCGCATTGGCCCTGTCATGCGCCGAGCCCACATGGTTCGGCGCGGAGGACATCTGTTGCATCCAGGCGCGCAGCTCCGCCGCCGACAGGCCGGCATCGAAACGCTGTTCCAAGCGTATTTCGGCCGCCGCGGCAGCGCTTGAAAAACCTTCAAGATCGTTCGCCCCCGCAGGCGCATCGGCGCCAACCACCCCGGCAACGTTCAAGGCCGCCATTGCGGCGATGAGAGCGCACGAGGTGCGCGAAATCGTAAATGACAATGAACTCTCCTCTATTCGCGGATGCCGGTGCCGCGGTTCAACAGGGCTACCGCCAGTGTAAACATCACGGCGGCGGCGGAAATCATGATGGCATAAGCCAGACGCAAATCGACGTCCGAGGTGCCGAGAAACCCAAATCGAAATGCGCTCACCATGTACAAAATGGGATTGGCATTCGAGGCCATGTGCGCCCAGGCCGGCAGCATGCTCACCGAATAAAATACGCCGCCCAAATAAGTCAGCGGCTGCAGCACGAAGGTGGGAAACCAGGAAATCTGATCGAAATTCTTCGCGAACAAGGCATTGATGAAACCGCCCAGCGCGAAGATGAAACTCGTCAGGAATGCCGCCGTGATGATCGCCGGCACGTGCGTAATCGACAGACGGGTGAAGAACAATGAGATGATGGTCACCACCGCGCCCACCAGCACGCCGCGCAGCACGCCGCCCATGGTGTAGCCGGCGACGATCAACCAATTCGGCAACGGCGACACCAGGAGTTCCTCGATGTGCTTGCCGAACTTTGCGCCGAAGAATGAGGACACCACATTGCCGTAGGAGGTTGTGATCACGTTCATCATGATGATGCCGGGCGCCATGAACTGCATGTAGTCGTAGCCGCCGATCTGGCCGACGCGCCGCCCGATCAAGCTGCCGAAGATGACGAAATAGAGCGTGGCGGTGACCGCGGGCGGCACGAGAGTCTGCCCCCAGATGCGCACGATGCGGCTGAATTCGCGGATGATGATGGTTTTGAAACCGATCCAATCGGTGGCCGCGCGAGACTCGGACATCATGAAGCCTTCGCGGCGGCGGTCTTGACGCTGCCGTCGACCAGGCGGATGAACAATTCCTCGAGCCTGTTGACCTTGTTGCGCATGCTGTTCACGACGATGCCCTGCGCCGAGAGCTGCTGAAATATATCGTTCAAGCTTTGCGTCTTCGACATCTCGATTTCCAGGGTGTGATCGTCCGACAGCGCGGCCGTGAAACCGTTGAGCTGCGGCGCGACGCTGCGCGAATCGCGCAAATTGAACACGAACACCTCGGTCTGCAGCTTGCGCAGCACATTCGCCATGCTGTCGCGCTCGATGATATTGCCGCCCTCGATGATGGCGATGTTGCGGCACAGATTCTCGGCCTCTTCCAGATAGTGCGTCGTCAGGATGATGGTCGTTCCCTGCTCGTTGATGTTGCGCAAGAACTCCCACATCGAGCGGCGAATTTCGATATCGACGCCCGCGGTCGGCTCGTCCAGAATCAACAGGCGCGGCTCATGCATCAAGGCGCGCGCAATCATCAGCCGGCGCTTCATGCCCCCGGACAAGGCGCGCGCGATCGAATTGCGCCGGTCCCAGAGCTGCAGCTGCTTGAGATATTTTTCCGCACGCTGCTTCGCGAGCGGCCGGGGAATGCCGTAGAAGCCGGCCTGATTCACCACGATGGTGAATGGGGTCTCGAACATGTTGAAATTAATTTCCTGCGGCACCAAGCCGATGCAGGACTTGGCTGTTTCCAGCTGCTTGTCGATGTCGTGGCCGAACACTTCGACCACCCCGCTGGTTTTGTTGACCAACGATGTGGTGATGCCGATGGCGGTGGTCTTGCCCGCGCCGTTCGGCCCCAAGAGCGCAAAAAAATCGCCCTCATCGACCTCGAGGTCGATTGCTTTGAGCGCTTTGATGCCGTTTTTGTATACCTTGGTGAGTTGTCGGAGGACTAGGGCATGCATAGGAGCCGGCTAGACTAAACCTGGCGGGGCTCGCTTGGCAATTGAACCGCGGCGGCAAGCTGCAGCCCGGACAGCTGCACGCGGCGCAGGGCGGCGGGGTCGGTCCGCCCCGCCGCGTTGATCAGGGCGCTCCAATAGGCATGGCACTGGCTCCATCGGGGGGTGAGATTTGGCGCCTCGGTCGCGGCCAGCGCCGACAGGGCATCGACCGAGACGCGCCGAAAAGCATCCGCCGTGTTGGCGCGCATCCCCAAGAGCAGCTGGGCGGTGAGGCCGGCGCTCGACGCGAGGTGCCAGGTATAAAAGAGCGCCAGCCGCACGAAATCGACGGTGTCTTCATCGGCGTTGGGCGCATCGGCGACCCGCATGGGTCCGGCAGCCTGCAGGCGGCTCCTCCAGTGGGCGTCGTCCTGAAAACGCAGGTCGAATAAGACATACGGACAATCCGCCGCCGCCGCCCGCTGCGAGGACGATAGCGGCGCGACTCGCGCGCCCAAACCGGGCGCGAGGACGCCTTTGCCGGCCAAATCGAGAAAGCGCCGGTTCAGGCCGTGCATCGAGCTCCGATGTTCGGCCGATACGTGGGGCTGCTGTGCCCAATCGCCGATGAATGCGTGCTGCAGCATGATCGCCTCCGTTCGCATTTCGCCATAAAGGCAGCGGCAAAATCGCGCAAAAACCTCTTGGCACTCAAGCTAACTTTGTGATTAATTTCTGTCAAATTCTTTTTGACCCTAAAACGCGTGAATTGCAACGGGGGACCGACCATGAGAGTGTCAGACGATCGCTATACGAGAGACCGGCAGAAATTCGATCTCGCCCTGCGGCTGATCCACCACGAAGCCCGCACCTTTACCATTCGCCAATGGACGGGCTTGAGCGACGATCGAATACGCAAGCTGTACCGCAGTTATGTTTTGGAGAGTGCGCCACGCGACGTACTGCGCCATCGCGGCAAGTCGCCGCGCCAGGCAGCATTTTTCTTCCGCAACCCTGAACTGAATTTTCAAGCGGCGCAGCTCGCCAGCCTCTTCGTCATGTACGGACTGGTCCACGGCAACGATCGCGGTGTCGAGCCACGCTATCGTGTGGGATCGCTCGAGTCCGGTGCTTTGCTGTGCCGCGCGTA
This sequence comes from Steroidobacteraceae bacterium, assembly GCA_035643995.1. Taxonomy (GTDB): domain Bacteria; phylum Pseudomonadota; class Gammaproteobacteria; order Steroidobacterales; family Steroidobacteraceae; genus Bog-1198. The sequence continues at coordinate 23,528 of DASQPK010000179.1, forward strand.
CGAGGCCTATTTGGAAATGCATGAGCCGGCGGGCATTTCGTTCGAGCACGCATGGTTTTTGTTGCTGGCTCTGGCGCGCCACGATGAGGTCGGGATTGCACGCTGCGAAATATGCGGCGGCGTGCACGTGCGGGATCTGTTGGCAAGGCACCGGCTTGATTGCGGCAATTGCGACGACGCCGGTGGCTGCGCCGCAAAGCCTCCCCCCTGCTAGAATCTGAACGATGCAGCCAAGGAATATTCTGTCCGGTCCGTATCTGGACCGCGCCGCTCACTTGCGCAAGGATCCGGCATGGTTCGAACGAGCTCTGGCCGATGAACGCAGCCGCGTCCTGCCCGTCTGGAATTCGCTCAATCTCATCGTCGAGGGTGAAGCGCCGCGGGCGGCACTCCTCGAACTATCGGCGATACCCGAAGAGCGGCGCAACAGCAACGAATTGATTCTTCTGGGGCGATTCCGCGATTCGGAAGTTTTTGCCTGCGAAGTCGAAGCGCTGGAGCCGCCGCAGTTTCAAGCCGGTACGCGCTTCGAGGATTTGCGCATGCTGGCTTCGATTCTGCCGGCCGAGGATGCCGGCCTCTTGGGATACGCGCGCGGCATGGTTTCGTGGCGGGCCCGGCACCGTTTTTGCGGCACGTGCTCCGCCAAGACGCTGGCGGCCAAGGGCGGGCATGTTCTGATATGCACGAACCCGGCATGCCGCCACGAGCAGTTTCCACGCATCGATCCGGCCATCATCGTTTTGGTGAGCGACGGCGAGCGCGCCTTGCTGGGGCGCCAGGCTGCGTGGCCCGTCGGGCGTTATTCCACCATCGCCGGTTTTGTCGAACCCGGAGAATCCCTCGAGGATGCCGTGGCGCGCGAGGTTTTCGAAGAGACCGGCATCAACGTCGATTGCATCCAATATCATTCCTCCCAGCCCTGGCCTTTTCCGTCTTCGCTGATGCTGGGATTCACGGCGCACGCGCTCAACACGCAGATCCAGCGGCGCGACGATGAATTGGAGGACGCGCAGTGGTTTACGCGCGAAGATTTGGCGTCGGGCCGGCCGATCGTACCGCCGAACGTGTCGATCTCTTTCCGCCTGATCGAGCATTGGTTCGATGCCGGCGGGGGCAAAAAGCTCCGAGAGATTCACAAGCCCTCATCTTGGCCCGCCGCTCGCTCTTGAGCCTCAGCCGCGTTCCCAGTGGCCCGGCCTCATGCGCCATCCATCACCCTGCCGTACCCATGAATGCCCGACCCAATGATGCCCCGGCCGCCCGGCCACCCAATGACCGCCGACCCACTCGTGGCGGCCGCCGACCCAATTCCAATAGCCCCCGACCCATACAAAACCCGATGACGGCGCAACGCCGATGACCTCGACTCGCGCCGGCGGCGGCGCCACCATCACGACACCGCCCGCATAGTGACCCTGATCGGGGACGATCACACACCCGGGCAGCGCCATGCCGACGAGGAGACCGAAGGCTAACGCTGCGTTTACCCACTTGCGCTGATTCATGACCGCTACCATTTTGCTTTAAGGACGATAAAGACGCTAACGTCTTTCGTCCCACGCCGTTGACCGGCTTTATGCAGCGAGCATACCGCCGTCGCCTAGGGAGTTCCACCCGTGCGAGGCTTGGATTTGTCATTGCGGCGGCGGGTGAGCCGCGCTTGAGGCCCAGGCGATACTTTCGATGCCGGGCTCGGGCGAACGATCCGCGCCTTCAATCGATACATGGCTTCGTCGGCCCGATGCAAAAGCTTTGCGGCATTCTCGCCATGATAGGGATACATGGATTCGCCGATCGTGGCGGTCAGTTGCTGCTGCTCGTTGCCGATCCAATACGGCAGCGATACCCGTTCACGAATCGCATCGGCAACCCGGCTTACGGGAAAGGGATCGGGAACACCCGGCAGGATCACCACGAATTCATCGCCGCCATAACGGCAGCAGATGTCGCCGGTGCGCACGCGGGCCGAAATGCGAGTCGCCACGGTGGTGAGAATTTCATCGCCCGCTGCGTGTCCGTACTTGTCATTGATGGCCTTGAAACCGTTCAAGTCGATGAACAGCAAGCCAACGTGCAGATCCTGCAGGACGGCATCGCTGATCGCCGCTTCGAGCAGCTCGAGCATCCGTCGCCGGTTATAAAGACCGGTGAGCCCATCGCGCTCCGCGAGCCTCTGAGTTTCGGCCTCGCGCGCTTTCAGCGCCGCCAATTCGCGCAGCAGGTGGGCATTGATGGCGCGCAAGCTCTCGATTTCGCGCAGCTCCGCTGAACTGGTTATACGGCGCCCGTGGGAATTCGGCGCGCCATCGCGCACAACCGGCTCAAGCGCCGTAGCGACGTCCGGAGCCACTTGGGGCTGTGCATATGCCATAGTTACCTTTCTTGAAATCGTTAAACCTGTGCCTTGCCATTGTCGCGATCTTGGCGGGTCTTCCGCGATCGGGTGGCACCTGATCAGTGTGTAAGACTTCACTGACTGGCTATAAGTTCGCGCCTTGCTCAAAGGAGTGAATATGTCCTATACGGCAGATCCTCGGGTGCTCTTCGCGGCAGAGCGAACGTTGCTGGCCTGGCGGCGCCGCCATTGCGCTCATGGGATTCGGTTTCGTCGTGGAGCGCTTGGGCTTGTTTTTACAGTTGGTCGATTTTCGCGCTGCATTTTCTGATGTCCGCAAAGGGGTGAGGATAGGACGGAATTTAACAGTGGCTATTGCGGCGCAACCGCCGATCGTTCCATAGCCCATCGGAGCGGTCACGGGCTCCGATGGCTCCCAGGTCAACGCCGCGGGAGTTGTGCCGTTAAAGGGGGTAGATGCAAGCCGAAATCGCCGTGTTGCGCTTTGGATTGGGTGCCAGGCCCGGCGAATTGGCAGCCGCTGCGGGCGACCCCCGCGGCTGGCTACTGGCGCAGATCAAGGGCGCCGCTCCACTCGCCGTGGATGCGCCCTTGGCTGCTTCCGATCAGATCTTCGCGGGGCTGCTGGCGGCGCGCGACGAGCGCCAAAAAATAAAGCAAGAATCCGCAGCTCATGCGACAGACGCGAAGATGGTCAACGCCGTTCGCGAGGCCTATCAGCCCCACTACCGCGCCCAGGTCCTGGCGCGCGCGCAAAGCGCCGCGCTCACCGCTCGACCGTTTGCGGAGCGCTTGGTGCATTTTTGGTCCAATCATTTCGCGGTATCCGCGGACAAGGGCGTGGTGTTCGGCTTGGCCGGCACGCTGGAGAATGAGGCCATCAGACCGCATGTCGGCGGCCGCTTCGTCGAGCTGTTGACGGCGGTGGAGCAGCACCCCGCCATGATCGCGTTTCTCGACAATCAATACTCGGTGGGCCAGGATTCAATGGCCGCGCACTTTGCGTCGCAAAGATCGGGTGCCGGGCTCGATGCGCCGAAACGTCAGTTCGGCATCAATGAAAACCTGGCACGCGAAATTCTCGAGCTGCACACCCTGGGGGTGAACGGCGGCTACAGCCAAGCCGACGTCACGAGTTTCGCGCAGGTCATCACCGGCTGGTCCATCGGCGGCGGCAGGGGACGGCTTGCGGGCGGAGTGCCCGGCCGCTTTTACTTCCGCGACAACCTGCACCAACCGGGTCCCAAGGTCCTCTTGGGCAAAACCTACACCGAGCCAGGTGTGCGCCAGGGTGAGGCGGTCCTGGCCGATTTGGCGCGAAGACCCGAAACGGCGCGTTTCATCGCCACCAAGCTGGTGCGGCACTTTATCGCGGACGATCCCCCGAAGGCCGCCGTCGACCGAGTCGCGCGCGCGTTCTTGAAAAGCGGCGGGGACCTGCCCCAGGTCTACGCGGCATTGATCGCATCGCCGGAAAGCTGGGAGGCCGGCGCGCGCAAATTCAAGACACCCGAGGATTTTGTTTTTTCGACTTTAAGAGCGCTGAATGTCTCTCCAGGGCAGCCCGAAGAAGTGGTTCGCGCCTTCGATCTTCTGGGCCAGCGCCAGTACACGCCCGGATCTCCGGCAGGTTGGCCGGACACCTCGAAGAGCTGGGATGGTTCCGACGCGCTCATGCATCGCGTGCTGTGGGCCTCGCGGGTCGGAGCCAAATACGAAAGCGGCGTGGAGCCTGCGGATCTTGCCGCGTCGAGCTTGGGCGCTTATGCACGTCCCGAGACCTTGACGGCGTTGCGGCGTGCCACGACTTCAGGCCAAGCGGTGGCGCTGTTGTTGATGAGCCCCGAGTTTCAAAGGCGATGAACCTGCCGCGGCTATTTCAACTGAATGCCGGTCGGCGCCGCTTTCTCTTGGGCGCAGGAGCGCTGGCCGCGAGCGCCGCCATCCCTGAGGTTCTGTTCGCCCATACCGGCGGTTCTTCGCGCCTGGTGGTCGTGATCCTGCGCGGCGCGCTCGACGGCTTGGCGGCCGTGCCCCCGTATGGGGATCCTGACTATGTGAGCCTGCACCGCGAGCTGGCGATTGCCGCGCCGGGCAGCACCGACGGCGCGCTCGCGCTCAACAATACCTTCGGTTTACATCCTGCGCTTTCATTCCTGCACGAACGATTCGCTGCCGGCGAGTTGATCGTATTCAACGCGGTGGCCTCGCCCTACCGCGACCGCTCGCACTTCGACGGTCAGAATGTGCTGGAGAACGGCCTGGCCAAACCCATCGGCAGTGCCGACGGATGGCTCAATCGTGCACTCGCCGCCCTGCCCGCTTCCGGACGAGCCGCGGATCGCGCCGTGGCCATCAGTCAGAATGTGCCGTTGATTTTGCGCGGCGAGGCGGCCGTGATGTCGAAGTCCCCGCAGGCCACGCCGGATGTCGATGAGGATCTATTGGCGCGCCTGGCGGACCTGTATTCCCAGGACGATTGGTTTTCAGCGCGTTTGAGCGAGGCAGTACAGACCGACAAGATGGTGGAGGGCGCGGATGACTCTGCCAATCCCAAACAACCGGCGCGCGCCGGGGTTCCGGATCGAGTCACCGCGGTGGCTCGCATGGCGGCCAACCTCATGCGCAGCGACGGCGGTCCCGAGATCGCTGTCATCGAGGCCGGCGGCTGGGATACCCATGCCAATCAAGGCGGCGCCAAAGGCATTCTTGGCACACGCTTGGGCGGCCTCGACAAGGCGTTGAAATCGCTGGCAGATGAATTGGGGCCGTTGTGGCCGCAGACCGCGGTTCTCGTCGTCACGGAGTTTGGCCGAACGGCCGCCGTCAATGGCACGCGCGGTACCGATCATGGAACAGGCGGTTGCGCCTTTCTCGTGGGCGGAGCAGTTCGCGGCGGGCAAGTGATTGCCGACTGGCCGTCCTTGAGCCGCAGGGCCCTGCTCGACAATCGCGACCTCAAGCCCACGCTCGATTTGCGCAGCGTATTTAAAGCCGTACTCGACGAGCATATGCACGTCGATGCGAATACGCTCGCCAAACGAGTATTCCCTGACAGTAGCGGCGCGCGCCCTCTACAAGGGCTGATACGCGCCTAGACTACTGCCCGGCAGAATTACATCGCCGATGATTCCATGCCGGAATTCATCGCCGGAGGCATTTCAGGCTCCGCGGCCGGCATGGAAGGCGGCGTAGCCATCGGCGCCGGCGTCATCGGCGCAGGCTTCGGCTTCGGTGCGGCCTTCTTGGCGATGGGCTTCGGTGCAGCCGGTGCTGCCTTCTTCTTGGGCGCCGCTTTCTTGACAGCCTTCTTTGCCTTCGCCGCGACCTTTCTCTTTGCCTTCACCGGCCGGGTTTTCTTTTTCGCGGCGCTCTTCTTGGCCGACGCGCGTTTAGCCGAACTGCGCTTGGCCTTGGCCATCGGACGCTTCGACTTGCGCTTTTTCGACTTGCTCTTTTTTGCCATGATCACTCTTCTCCTGAACATCGTTCGAACTCATTGCGAGAGTAGCCCTGAAAAAGTCTGCTGTCATCTGTGCGTGAACACTGGAGTCGCTCTCACGGATTGCGTAGGCTGCCTTCGGTGTCGACAACAGAACCCATTCGCCCGCTAAAAGATGTCTGGCTGAGACCCCGGCGCGTGTTTCGGGAATTGGCGACACGCCCGATCGGCGCCGCCGACTATTTGTTGGCAGCGAGCCAGGGCATTGCGACCTCGATTATGGTCTATCGAACCCAATTGGCGGGACCCAACGCCGGCACGGCGGATATTCTCGGAACCTCCTTTGTTTTCGGCCCCCTGGGCGGCGTGGTGAGCATGTATTTATTTGCCGCCATCTACGGACGCTTAGGGAAGCGAGCCGGTGGCAAGACCACCCGCAATCAGGTGTTTCATGTTCTGGCCTATGGCGGCATCCCGGTGGCGGCATCGCTGCTCGTCTGGATGTTTACCGTGCTGCTGGTCGGTGAGTCCGCCGTGGTCGAAAGGCCCGGCGCCGAGATCGACGGCTTCGTGTCGTTCGTGCTTCGAGCACAGTTCGCCTCCTACATGCTGCTATGGCTTTGGAGCGTCGTTCTGCAGGTGATGGGGTTCAGCGAGATCTTGGGGTTGACCACGCGCAAGGCTTTTGGAGTCTGGGTACTGGGTCAGGTCGTGGCACTGCTCCTATACCTGTTCTTGAACATTCTGATCGGCGTTATCTTCCCAGGAGTCGTGCCGAGCGCGGCGCCCTAAGATTCGGGCGCAGCGGCAGTGGCCGGCGGGTCCGGATCCGCACCGATCACGGGGGTCGACGCCAGCACCGGGGTCGGCGCCAGCACCGGCGGCGGCCTGTGCAACCGCTCGATCACTGTTTTGGCGACCTGCGCCGCCGTACGCATCGTCTCGGGCGATTTCGCGGCGCGCGGTTTCGGCGCGCGCGGTTTCGGCGTGCGCCGCGAGGCGCGGCGGGCAGGCTTCGCAGCAGGCGCGCGCTTGCGAACGCTCGCCGGTTTAGGAGCGGCGCCGTGCTTCGCAGCGTCGAGGGGCTTGGCAACGGCCGGCTTCACCGCGCTGACGGGCGTCACGGCGGCCGCCGCTTCCAGTTTCTTGCGCGCCTGTTTCGCGGCTTTTTTCTCCGCTTTGAATAGTTTCCGGGCCTCCTTCAGCTGTGCCTTCGCCGATCGGACCTTGTCCTTTGCGGCAGCCGCGCGGGCCGCAGCCTTGGCGGCGGCGGCCTTGAGTCGTTTCATCGTTGCAGGATGGGTTGCCATGACACTCAAGGTAATACTCGGAATAAAAATTGACGGATATCGGCGACTTCCTCAGCGCAGACGGCATGCGCCATGGGGTATTCGTGCCACTCGACTTTATAGCCTTGTGCCAGAAGAAAGTCGCGGGATTTCAGGCCCAACATCATCGGCACGGTGCCGTCCGCCAACCCATGGGCCATGAATATCGGCGTAGCATCGTTTGCCGGTGTGCGCTCGGCACCAAATGTGCTTTCGCGCGGCAAATAGCACGAAAGTGCCATCACGCCGGCCAGCTTCTCAGTCAGCCGCGGCGCCGCATACAGCGAGACCGCGCCTCCCTGGGAAAACCCGGCGAGCACGATGCGGTTGGCCGGGATGCCGCGAGTGACTTCCCTGCCGATCAGTTCTCGAACTTTATGGTCGCTGTCCTGAAAGCCCGCGACGTCTTCCGCGGCCCGCCGATCAAACCCCACAATATCGTACCAGGCGCGCATCCGCATGCCGTTGTTGATGGTGACGGGGCGGACCGGCGCATTTGGAAAAACGAACCGCCAGGCGCGCGCGCCTCGCGATACCAATTCGGGCACGATGGGTTCGAAATCATGCCCGTCGGCGCCCAAGCCATGCAGCCAGATCACCGCCGCGTTGGGGTTAGGCGCCGTTTCTACTTCGATGGTTTCCAGCATCCAACTTAAGATACTAGGAATCGCGGCGTGCGGCGATTGGCTATCATCGCGGCATGCCCACCTTGAGCCATTTGCGCCGTTATGCGATTGCACGCTCGCTGTTCAAACCGACGACGCTGAAGCGCGCCATCGAGAAACTGGGATTCGTCCAGGCTGATCCCATCCGCGCGCCCGCCCGGGCGCAAGACCTGACCCTGCGCCATCGCGTCAATGGATACCGCGCGGGCGATCTCGAGCGCCGCTACCCGAAGTTGGGGTTGGAAGAAGATTTTTTCGTCAACTACGGGTTTCTGCCTCGCGTTCATCACGCGCTGATGCACCCGCGCACGGTGCGAATCAAATTCACGCCAACCCGCACCAAGCAGGCCGAAGCCGTCCTTGCTTTCGTTCGCGAACGCGGCATCGTGCATCCGCGTGAGGTGGACGCGCATTTCTCGCACGGCCGGGTAACCAATTGGTTCGGTGGGACTTCGAACGCCAGCACTCAACTCTTGAACCTGATGCATTACCACGGGCTGTTGCGTGTCGCCCGGCGCGACAGCGGCGTTCGCGTCTATGCGGTGCGCGAGCCGGCTCCGGCAGGGATTTCGGAAACGCTTCAGGCGGCAGAGACGCCCGCGGCATCGAAAATGGACGCGCTGATAGATGTGATTGTTCACAAATACGCACCCCTCCCGGCGAGCACCCTCGCCTCTCTCGTGTACCTGTTGCGATTCGGCGCGCCGCAGTGGACCAAGGAACGCTCGGCGGCCCTGGCGCGCGCCAAGCAGCGTCTCGGCCACGCGCGAGTGGAGGGCATCGATTGGTATTGGCCGGCGGCAGAAAAGCCTCAGTCGCGTCGTTGGCGACCGGATGACGGCGTGCGCCTGCTCACGCCCTTCGATCCGGTTGTTTGGGACCGGCGCCGCTTTGAGATCTTCTGGAACTGGGCGTATCGCTTCGAGGCCTACACGCCGGCTCCCAAACGCAAGCTGGGCTACTACGCGTTGCCGCTCCTGTGGCACGAACGAGTCATCGGCTGGGGCAATTTGACGGTAGCCGATGGACGATTGAATGCCGCCTTCGGCTACACCGATGGCCGCGCTCCGCGCAATCTGAAGTTTCGAGCGGGTCTCGACCATGAACTGAACCGGCTGCGCTCGTTTTTGAAGACGAGTACTGACGACGCTTCCGGCCCTTAAGGACTGGCCCTCGCCTGTGCGAGGGCCAGTCCGATTGAGCACCAACAATTACGGATTGCGCGAGGCTGTCGCTGAACTTGAGCCTGCGGCGTTGACTGAGGTCGCGCCGTTCGAATGCTGCGCATCGACCGCACCAGCGGCATTAGCCGAAGCCGAACTCCCGCGGGTCTCGGCACCGGCACCGCCTGTGCCCGCAAGGCTCATCGAAGAAGCCGGCTTTTGCGCCGCTGCGGAGGCCGATGGCGCCGGAGCTGCGCCGGTGCTCTTGGCGGGCGGCGGGGCCTGTGTCCGGGTGCCCTGCGTCTGCCCCTGAGCGGCGGTATTCGCAGCGCTCGATATCGCGCTCGATATCTCGCCCGATGTCGCGCTCGATGTCCCGCTCGATGTCGCAGGTCGCGACGCGGAAGCCGTCGATTCCAGCGAACCGGCCGCCTCAGCCGTGCCTGCGCCGGACGTCTTGGAAACGCCGCCGGCAGTCTGAAACGCCGTATCGGTAGTCGCCGAACCCTGCTTTACGACATTCGGACTTGGGAGATTCGGACTTGGGACGCTCGGACTTGGGAGGTTCGGACTTGGGACGTTCGGCTTTGGGACATTTGCTGCCGGGTGCAGCTTGGGCTTGTCGAGCGACCCACCGATCGCACCCTGACCCTGGAATGCGCCTTGGCCGGACACGCCGCCGAGACGGTTCATGCCGCCCATTCCGCCGGCCAGGCCGCCGCCCAAGCCACCACCCAACCCGCCGCCCAAACCACCGGCGTAGGCGGGCGTGATGACCGCCAGCGCGGTCGCGACACTGACCGCTGCAATAATATGCTTCGTGTTCATCGTCGATCTCCTGGTGGCCGCTGCACGTCGCGCGGCCTTCACCGATTGATACGACCGTCCGTCGGCATTTCTTCCTTGGATGCAGAAATTCTTTCGGCGCCCACCAGACCAAAGCCATATGTCAAATCGCGCCCCGGGGGTCCTAAATCGATGGCGTGCAGGGCGAGTGCCTCCACGGCGGCGTCGCTGGCATTGATATCGGGGGCCGAAACAGTCTCCGCCAATAGTGCCGCCACGATGGGGGCGGCAAACGAAGTCCCGCGAACGGCCGAATACTTGCCGCCGCTGTCCGCCGCCATCATGTCGGCGCCGGGCGCGGCAAACATCACTTGCTTGCCGCGTGCCGCTTCGAGGAGCACACGGCGATGGGCGTCGACTGCAGTGACGCCGACGACGCGAGGATAGGATGCCGGATAAAGCGGCGGTGCCGCCGGACCGTCATTTCCAACCGCGGCGACCAGCAAATATCCGCGCGACGTCAGGGTACGCACGATTGCAGCCAGCGCGGCGTTGTCCGGTCCCACCAAGCTTACGTTGATCACCGCGACGCGCTGCTTCGCGAGCCACGAAAATGCGGCGGCCAACGCATCGACGGCACCGCCGGTCGGCACGTCGCAATAGACATTCGCCGCATACAACTCCGCGCCGACCAATACCCCGTGAAAGCCGGTTCCATGACCCAAGAGCAATGAGGCAACCGCGGTGCCGTGTGCGCTCGCCACTATTTTGTCTCCGCATCCCCACGAATGGATGACTGCGTCGTGAAATACCGGATGCGCAATGTCGACACCGGAATCGATCAGGCCGACCCGGGAAGCCGGCGGAACGGTGCTGTTTGCGGAGGTATTGTCGCGCGGCGGCGCATCCGTGGGGGCAGGGCTCAGCACAGTGCCGCCGCCCAGATAGATGTGATTGAAGTCGTACGTCCCGGCTGGGTCGGCCTCGCGCAACCGGCGCAGCGCTTTCGCCAACCCCTTATTCGCAGGGGGCTGCAGGACGAGCAGGCGGATGTCGAGATCTTCGAATGCTTGTTCCCGCAGAATGCGAAAACCCAGCGCCTGCGCGGCTTCCAGGCCTTTCGCGGACGGGGAAAATGCCAACAATTCATCGCGCACGACGGGATTGCCGTGTGGGTCCGCGGCGATGGTGCGCGGATTGGCGCGGATCAAGTTTGCGATCTGCAGGCCGCGAACATCCTTGAGCTGTTCGAGCGAATTGGCCGTCTGGCCGATCGCCTGAGTCAGTTTCGGCGTGGGCAGCGCCGGTAACGGGGCGCCCGGCAGGCGCAACTGCGCCTGTGCCGGATTGACGGCGGCAGTCGCGATGATTATCCACATCAATACACGCATGGAACTGATCCTTAGAGGAAGCACGCGATGCACAGCAATACGGACTGTTAGCATGCGTGGATTAAACGTCAACCCTCGAACGTCTAACCATGAGTACGAACGAGCGCACTGAAACCGTCCAGGAGCAGATCGTCGCCTTGCTGCCTCGCTTGAGGCGTTTTGCGCGCAATCTGGTGCGCGCGCCGCACGATGCCGACGACATGGTGCAAATTGCGGTGGAACGGGCGCTGCTGCGATTGGATCAATGGCACAGCGATGCCCGCTTGGACAGCTGGTTGTTCAAGATACTGCGCAACGCTTGGATCGATGAGGTGAGGTCGCGCGCACGGCGCGCCAAGCTCTTCATGCCGGAGGAAGCAGGTGAACACGTCGGCGAGGCTTCGATGGAACGGGAAATAGACCGCTTGTCGGTGGAGGCAGCCATGGCACGTTTGCCGCAGGACCAGCGTTTGGCCGTGAGCCTGGTACTGGTGGAGGGCCTCGCCTACAAAGATGCGGCGGACGTTCTCGACCTGCCCATCGGAACCTTGACCAGCCGGCTGGCACGCGGACGCGAGGCGCTTGCCCTCATGCTGCGGCTACCGGAAGGAGATTTCTTATGAGTGTGTCGGACGAAACGCTAATGGCCTATGCGGACGGTGAAGTTGACGAGGCGACTCGCGCGATCATCGAAGCGGCTATGCGCGAGAATCCGGAGGTTCGCCGGCGCATCGCGGAGCATCGGGCCCTGCGCGAAGCCATGCAGGGGGCATTCTCCGCGGTACTGGATGAACCGGTGCCGCAGCGCCTCATTGACGCGGCGCGCGGACAGACCGCGGCGCCGGCCGGCGGTCATGTCGTCGATCTGGCCGCCGCTCGAAGGGCTGCGGCGGGTCCGGCACCCGGGCGCTTGCGAAGCTGGCAACCGGCTGCCATGGCCGCGAGTGTGTTGGTGGGTGTTGCGCTGGGTTATGTCGGTTGGCATAACGCCAAACCGCTCGTGACAACCGGCTCGAGCGGTGAGCTGCTCGCCGGCGCGGGGCTTGCCGAGGCATTGTCCAATCAGCTTTCGGAAGACCGCTCACCGGGACTGGCTGCGATCACCGGCTTGAGCTTTCGCGCCAAAACCGGAGATTATTGCCGAACGTTCTCATTGACCGGCAGCCATGGCAGTTCCGGACTCGCATGCCATGAAAGTGACGGCTGGAAAATAAAGGTGTTGACGCAGTCACCCCCCGCAGCATCGAGTTCGTCCAATTTTCGTCCGGCGGCCTCCGCCGATCCGCCGGCAGTCCGCGCGGCTGTCGAGGAATCGATCAACGGCGAACCCTTGGATCGAGCCGGTGAAATCGCGGCGCGGCAGGGAAACTGGTCTGCATCGTCGGGCCGCTGAAGCGCGCATAGGCTGAATTGACTCCCGGTCGCCGGGTCCGACACCGCCAGTTCGCCTTGGGGGCCGCCTTTTTTTGGCTCCTCAAGGCAATAATCGGCGCCCCGACAACCGCCTCATGGGTAAGACGTTCAAGATCGCTTCGCGATAGGAGGGACTGGAATGCAGGCAGGCGCCCGAAGACAATGTGAACGCGAACGCGCCGCGGCCCGCCGATTCCAAGTGCAGGACGGCGCGAATGTTCACCAGCAAGGAGCGTTCGATTCGCACGAATCCAAGGTCAGCCAAATCGACCGACAGACGTTTGATCGTGTCCCGGCTGATGTACTTCGAGTCCCCGGTGCGGATCGTTACATAGTTCCCGTCCGACTCGATGTATTCGATCGCCTCCGCATTCAAAGGATAGAAGCGGTGTTCGCGCTCGCCAATGATCATCTTGGCTAAAGCCCGTGGCCCGGGGGTCTGCGGCAAGTAATCTTGCTCATTCATCCGATACTCGATCCAGTCAGCCATGTGTTTCAGGCGCCCTCTATGGGAAGCTCCCACATCTCATCCGAACCCATGCGTGTGTTCCGATAAACACGGCCGCATCGAGTTCGTCCCTCGAACCAACGGGTTCATCCCAAGCCGGACCACCCTTCAAATTTCCGATGCCGAGGCCGGCTGCTTTGCCCGGCCTGCGGTATGCCGCCCTGAGCTCGGCGCCTATTGACAGAGTCTGCATTTTTATGCAGGATGCCTGCGATTTTATGCAAGAGTCGGAAATGCTGAGATCTGATCCAGAACACCCTGCCGCGCCGGCGCGCCGCACCTTGCTCGCGAAGATCATTCGCGAACAGACGGTCGGCCGTCAGACCGAATTGGTGGACCTGTTGCGCAAATTGGGCCACATCGCGACGCAATCCAGCGTGAGCCGGGACCTGCGTGAGTTGGGCGTGGCCAAAATGGGCGATCGCTACGTGCTGCCGGAGACGGCGGTGCAGCCCAGGAATGATTTCTCCGCGCTCAAGCAATTCGTCAGCGCCCGTCTCACGGCGGGTACCAATCTCACAGTATTGAAGACGGCAATCGGCTCGGCGCAAAGCGTGGCCGTGGCCATCGATACCGCTCAATGGCCGGAAGTGGTCGGCACCATTTCCGGCGATGACACGATCTTCATCGCCACCGCCGGCGCCGCCGAACAGCGCAAGCTGGAGCGGCGCCTGCTCGCCATCTTCGGACGCTAAATTCCCATGACATCCACTGCTCGACAGGGCGCGGAGCCCATTCTCTTGGCCTTTTCCGGCGGGCTCGACACCTCGTTCTGCGTTCCTTGGCTGAAAGAGACCTATCAGCGCCCGGTGATCACGGTGACGGTCGATACCGGCGGCATCGATGCGGCGGCGGCACAATCGTTGGCCGAGCGCTCGGTGCGCTTGGGCGCCATCGAACATCATCTGATTGACGCACGGGCGGCGTATTTTGATCAGGTGTTGAAGTTTTTGATCATGGGCAATGTTCGCCGCGGCAATGTGTACCCGCTGTGCGTCGGCGCAGAACGCGTGCTGCAGGCGCAGACGATTGCGCGCATGGCCCTATCGCTCAACACCCAGATGGTCGCTCATGGCTGCACGGCCGCGGGCAATGATCAAGTGCGCTTCGAAGTGGCGCTGCGCACCTTGGGCCCGCAGTTGGAGATCATTGCGCCGGTGCGCGATCGCGCATTCAAGCGGCCCGAACAGCTCAAGTATCTCGAGGAGCACAAGCTGCCGGTGCCCCCCTTCGGCGCGGCGTACTCCGTGAATCGCGGCCTGTGGGGCGTCACCATCGGCGGCAAGGAAACGCTGACCTCGCAGGGCAGCATCCCCGACGATGCCTGGGTACTGTCGAAGGATGCGTTTGCCCATCCGCGATCCCCGCAGCGCCACACCATTGGATTTACGCAAGGCGTGCCGGACACCCTGGACGGTGAGCTTCTTTCGGCCGTGGCCGTGATCGAAGCGCTCGAAACGCTGGCGGGCCCTTTCGGCATCGGCCGCGGCATTCACTTGGGCGATACCGTGATCGGCACCAAGGGCCGCGTTGCCTTCGAAGCCCCCGCAGCCGAGGTGCTGCTGACGGCGCATCGCGAACTGGAGAAATTGGTGCTGACGGGCAGGCAGTCGCGCATCAAGGAGACGGTCGCACAGCCCTACGGCGACTTGGTGCATGAAGGTCAGCACTTGGATCCCGTGTGCCGCGATATCGAAGCGCTGTTGACGTCCTCGCAAGCGCGGGTCAGCGGCGAGGTGAGGGTGCTGTTCCGGCCCGGATCCGTGTTCGTGGAGGGCGTGACGTCTCCCTATTCGTTGATGGCCGCCTCAAAAGGCGTGTACGGCGAGTCGGCGGGCGAATGGACGCCGACCGACGCGCTGGGTTACTCGAAAATGCTGGCGCTGAGCGGTGTGTTTTACAAGCGCGCGGGGGCGCAGGTAAGCAAATCATGAACAGCATGCGCACGATGGTGGTCGACAAAATCGCCTCGGTGACGCAGGCCTGCGCACTGTCGCACGAGCTGCGCATCGCCCCGGAAATCCCCTGTGAAGAAGGCTTGGTGTTGGTGGTGGAAATTCTCAACAACAAGGCGAACTACAACACCTTGGAGCTCACCAGCGGCCGCATGGCCAAGATCGTGCGCGGCGACGTCGTGGTCGGCGCCTTGGGCCATCGCAAGGCGCTGTTCGGCTACTCGGGCCATATTCCCGCAACGCTCAAACCGGGCGACATCATTCAAATGCTGAATATCGGCGGCGTGCTCGGCATCTGCGATTCGGCCACCCAGGATAAGGGCAAGCCGTTCGACTGCAAAGTGCTGGGCACGGTGTTGACTTTTCCCTACCTGGGCGAGCGCATCGGTGTCCCCGCCAAAGTCGGCTACGCTCCCTTGAACTACGAGGCTGCTCTCGATGCACGCGGCGTACCGGTGGTGGCGCTCGCCGGCACGTGCATGGAGGCCGGCAAAACCGCGGCCGCGTCGGCCATCATCGCGCGCATGCGCCATCGCGGATTGGTGGTGGACGCGTTCAAGGCGACCGGCGTGTCCTTGCGCCGTGACATCATGGCCTTCGAGGACTCCGGTGCCAGGCGCACCATGCTGTTCACGGACCTAGGCATCGTGACCACGACCGAGAAATGCGGACCCGCACTGACGCGAACCATGCTCACGGAAATGGCCGCCGGCCGGCCGGATGCCATCGTGTTCGAGTTGGGCGATGGTCTATTGGGTACTTACGGCGTGGAATCCATTCTGCGCCAGCCGGACATCAAGGCAGCGCTGACCGCGGTGGTGCTGTCGGCCAATGATCCGGTCGCTGCTTGGGGCGGGGTCAAGTTGTTGCGCGAGCGATTCGGCATCGAACCCTGTGTGGTTACCGGGCCCGCGACCGACAATCAAGTGGGCATCGAAATCATTCGCGAACAGATGAACGTCGAGGCGTTCAACGCCATCAGCCATCCCGCGGACTTGGGCGATCACATCATCGCCTCCCTGGGACTGCGCAATGTGCGCGAGTCCAAGGTAGCCGGCGAATGAGCGCGCCGACGCCCGCCATCGTGCTGGGCGGTACCGGCTACGTGGCCGGCGAGCTGTTGCGCCTGATCGCAGGCCATCCGCAGCTCAAAGTCGCCGCGGTGCTGTCCGACAGCCAGCCCGGCGCTCAGGTCGCGGGTGCCTTCGCCCATTTGCGCAGCGCCTATCCGGATTTGAAATTCGCCGGTGCCGATGAAGTTCAAGCCGTGATTTGCCGCTCGCCGGTGTCGGCCCTGTTCTCCGCCGCGCCGCATGGCGTTTCTGCCGCCATCGTCGATCGTCTTCTGGCGGCGGCAGCGGCAGCAGGCACCCGGGTGCACTGCGTCGACATTTCGGCGGATTTTCGCTATTCGAGCCAGGCCGCCTACGAAGCGGTGTACAAGCATGCGCATGGCGCGCCGGCGAGAATGCGCGAGTTCACCTGCGCGGTGCCTGAACACCTGCAGAAATCGCCGACGCCGCATGTCGCGCACCCCGGCTGTTTCGCCACCGCGACCCTGCTCGCCAGTGTGCCGTTGCTGGCGCTGGGATTGACCGACACGCGCCTGTTCGTCACCGGCATCACCGGCAGCACCGGTTCAGGCCGCAAGCCGGTCGAGGGCACGCATCATCCGCATCGCCACAGCGATTTCTACAGCTATGGAGCGCTCAGTCATCGCCATGTGCCCGAGATCACCGCCTGCGCCAAGCTGGCGACGGGCATCGAGGCTGATTTTAATTTTGTGCCGCACTCTGCTCCCTTTGCGCGCGGCATCCACGTCACCGTGCAGGCCAGCCTGAAGAATTCCATCTCCACGGCACAGGCCCTTGATGCGCTCAAGGCCTACTACCGGGACTGCCCGTTCGTGCGGGTTGCCGATGCGGCGCCGCGCGTCAAAGATGTCGCCACCAGCAACTATGCGAACTTGAGCGCCGTGACCAACGGCAATTCCATTGCCGTGATGTCGGTGCTCGACAATCTCAACAAAGGCGCCGCCGGCGGCGCCGTGCAATGGATGAACCGGCTATTGGGCATCGCCGAGACGACCGGACTGACCACGCCCGCACCCGGATGGACTTAAGAAATATGGCAGCGACAAATCCCACGGCTGCGGCGCTTACGACCCACCTGGCGCAAGTGTTTGCGCAATATCCCATCGAGGTGGCTCACGGCGAGGGCGTGTGGCTGTACGCGCGGGACGGCCGCAAGATTTTGGACTTTTACGGCGGCCACGCCGTTGCGGGTTTGGGCTACGGACATCCGCGCTGGCTGGCGGCGCTGGAGCGCCAGGCGCGGCAGATGGCATTCCAAACCAATGCGGTGCCGTTGGGAATTCGCGAACGCGCCGCCGCGCGCCTGACGAAGTTCGTCGGCTTAGGACTCGACACGGTGTTTTGGATCAACAGCGGCGCCGAAGCCAACGAAAATGCGCTGAAGCTCGCGTTCAAGATCACCGGACGCAGCAAGGCTGTCGCGCTCGAGCAGAGTTTTCACGGCAGAACCGCTGCCGCCGGCGCAGTCACCTGGGGCGCGCTGGAGAAATGGTACGGCTTTCCGCGCACGCCCTTTGATGTGCGCTTCACACCGCGCGACGACCCCGGCGCCGTCGAGCAGCACATCGACCGCGAGACCGCGGCCGTCATCGTCGAGCCGATACAGGGCGTGGGCGGCGCTTATGATGTGGGCAAACCGATGCTGGAAGCACTGCGCCGGCGTTGTGACGACGTGGGCGCGATTTTGATATTCGACGAGGTGCAATGCGGAATGGGCCGCACCGGCGCACCCTTTGCCGCGAACTATTACGGCGTCGTCCCGGACATCATCACGTCGGCCAAGGCACTGGGCAACGGCTTTCCGGTATCCGCCCTCTTGTTGTCACGCCGTATTTCAAGCCAACTTAAAGTAGACGACATGGGCACGACTTTCGGCGGCGGTCCCATGGCGTGCGCGGTGGCCGAAGCGGTCATTGATACCATCGAGTCGGAATCCTTGCTGGCCAACGTCCGCCAGGTATCAGCCTACATCCGCTCGAGCTGCATCATCGGCCCGATCACCGGCGTGCAGGGCGCGGGGTTTTTATTGGGCCTGAAAACATCCCGCCCCGCCAAGGAGGTTCAGGCGGCGCTCATGGCCAAGAACATCCTCACGGGCACCAGCGGCGATCCGCACATTTTGCGTCTGCTGCCGGCCTATATATTGAATGAAGGCCACGTGGATGTTTTGAGCGACGCGCTGGCGAAAATCTCCGCATGAAGCGCTTCATCGATCTAGCCGCTTTCAGCCGCGAGCAGGTTCTCGATCTGCTCGAGCTCGCGCAGTCCTTGCAGGACAAGCCGGAGCCGCGGGCGCTCGCGAGCAAGGTCTTGGGGTTGGTGTTCTTCAATCCGTCACTGCGTACGCTGGCCTCATTTCAGGCGGGGATGGCACGCTTGGGCGGCAGCTCATTCGTGATCACCCCGGGCCAGGGAACATGGCTGCTCGAGACGCAGCTGCATGCCATCATGAAAGGCGCGGCCGCCGAACATATTCGCGAGGGCATACCGGTGTTGGCCTCGTATTGCGACGTGCTGGGTGTGCGCGCGTTCGCCGAAGGCAAGAACCTGGACAGCGACCTCAACGAGACGCTGTTCGGCATGATCGATCAGCTATGCGACAAGCCGCTGATCAATATGGAATCAGCCATGAATCACCCCTGCCAGGCACTGGCGGACTGGCGGACCCTGGACGAACTGAAGGTTCCGACCCGGGCCAAGTTCGTCCTGAGTTGGGCCTATCATCCCAAAGCGCTGCCGCTGGCCGTGCCCGCAGCCACCGTGCACATGGCCGCGATGCGCGGCATGGAAGTCGTGGTTTTGCGCCCGGAAGGATATGCACTGCCCGAGCATGTCATGGAGAAAGCACGGCTGGCAGCGCGTGATGCGGGCGGTTCGGTGACCGAGACCTCCGATCGCAGCGCGGCTTTGAGCGGCGCCAGCGTGCTGTACGCCAAGGAGTGGGGCACCACCATGTACTACGGCGATACGGAAGCCGATTCACGGCTGCGCGCCGATCTCTCCGACTGGTGCGTGCGCGAGCGCTGGTTCGACCGCGCCCTGCCGGATGCAAAATTGATGCATTGCCTGCCGGTGCGCCGCAACGTCGCGGTGGCGGATGAAGTCCTCGACGGTCCGCGCGCGGTGGTCAAGCGCGAGGCCTTCAATCGGCTGCCGGTGCAAATGGCTGTTCTGCACCGCATGCTGGCGTAGCCTGAGAACCGAGTGTCTGCTGTTTCGGAGTATTCTGAAAAAATGATCATGAATCGACCGGATCCGTCAGTCGCCGTACGCGCGCTCAAAAGCGCGGCGCCGTACATTCGCATGTACAAGAACAAGATTTTCGTGATCAAGGCGGGCGGCGCGGTGTTCAGCGACGAGGCATCGACGCGCGGCTTGATCGAACAGGTCGCCATCCTGC